>JAOAIO010000041.1 GCA_026414665.1 Azovibrio sp. | reverse complement strand
GCTGGTCATCACCGACCGCAACGACCTGGACGATCAGCTCTTTGCCACCTTCTCGATGTGCCGGGATTTGATCCGCCAGACGCCGGTGCAGGCGGAAAGCCGCGAGCATTTGCAGGCGCTGCTCAACCGGGCATCGGGCGGGGTGATCTTCACGACCTTGCAGAAGTTTGGCCCCCTCTCCCCTGGCCCCTCTCCCAATGGGAGAGGGGGGCATATGGGCATCTCCCCCGATGGGAAAAAAGACCCTACAAGCCCCTCTCCCTCGGGGAGAGGGGATGGGGTGAGAGACGTGCCACTCCCACTTACCTTACGCCGGAATGTGGTGGTCATCGCCGACGAGGCGCCCCGCAGCCAGTACGGCTTCAAGGCCAAGGTGGATGCCAAGACCGGCGAGATTTCCTACGGCTTTGCCAAGTACCTGCGCGATGCGCTGCCGAACGCCTCGTTCATCGGCTTTACCGGCACGCCGATCGAGGCCGACGATGTCAACACCCCGGCGGTGTTTGGCCACTACATCGACATCTACGACATCAGCCGCGCGGTGGAGGATGGCGCGACGGTGCCGATCTACTACGAATCGCGGCTGGCGCGCATCGAGCTGGATGAAAACGAAAAGCCGAAGATCGACGCCGAGATCGAGGCGATGCTGGAAGACGAGGAGGAGCCCGCCCGCGAGCGCGTAAAGCAGAAGTGGGCGACGGTGGAGGCGCTGGTGGGCAGCGACAAGCGCCTTGCGCAGGTGGCAGAGGACATCGTGCAGCACTTTGAAAACCGCGTGCAGGCGCTCTCAGGCAAGGCAATGATCGTCTGCATGAGCCGGCGCATCTGCGTGGCGCTTTACGACGCCATCGTCGGGCTGCGCCCCGAGTGGCACAGCATTGATGACGCCCAGGGCGCGATCAAGATCGTGATGACCGGCGCCGCTTCCGACCCACCCGAGTGGCAGCCGCACATCGGCAACAAGGCGCGGCGCGATCTGCTCGCCAAACGCGCCCGCGACCCCAACGACCCCTTGAAGATCGTGATCGTGCGCGACATGTGGCTCACGGGGTTTGATGCGCCGTGCATGCACACGATGTACGTGGACAAGCCCATGCGCGGCCACGGGTTGATGCAGGCGATTGCGCGGGTGAACCGCGTGTTCCGCGATAAGCCGGCGGGGCTGATCGTGGACTACATCGGCATCGCGCAGAACCTGAAAAACGCACTCGCCCAATACTCGCCGCGCGACCGCGAGCAGACCGGCATCGATGAGGCCGAAGCCATCGCGGTGCTGCTGGAAAAACTCGAAGTCGTGCGCGACATGTTCCACGGCTTCGATTACCACAGTGCGCTCCACGGCTCCCCTCAGGAGCGGCTCTCGATGATGGCCGGCGCCATCGAGTGGATTCTGGCGCGGCAACAACAATGGGCGGCGCAGGAGTCTAGCGCGGAGGGCAAGAAGGCCGCGCAGCGGCGCTTTCTCGATGCGGTACTGGCCTTGTCCAAGGCGTTCGCGCTGGCCTCGGCGTCCGACGAGGCACGCGCCGTGCGTGAGGAAGTCGGCTTCTTCCAGGCCATCCGGGCGGCGCTCATCCAAAGCGGCACGGGCTCGGGCCTGCCTCGAGAGGAGCGCGAGCTGGCGATTCAGCAGATCGTCAGCCGTGCGGTGGTGTCCACCGAGATCGTGGACATTCTCAAGGCAGCCGGGCTCAAAAGTCCGGACATCTCCATCCTCTCCGACGAGTTCCTCGCCGAAGTCGAGCAAATGGAGAAAAAGAACCTGGCGCTGGAAGCCTTGAGAAAGCTCTTGGGCGACGGCATCCGCTCACGAGCCAAGGCCAACATCGTCGAGACGCGGGCGTTTTCCGAACGGCTGGAGCAGGCGATAGCGCGCTACCACGCCAACGCCATCACCACCGCCGAGGTGCTGCAGGAGCTGATCCAACTGGCCCGCGACATCCGCGAAGCCCGCCAGCGTGGCGAGGAATCGGGCCTGTCAGACGAGGAAATTGCCTTCTACGATGCGCTCGCCGAGAACGAAAGCGCGGTAGAAGTGATGGGCGATGCAAAACTGCGGGTCATCGCCCACGAGCTGCTCACGAGCCTGCGCGAGAATGTGACCGTGGACTGGGCGCACCGCGCATCGGCCCGCGCCCGGATGCGGGTGCTGGTCAAGCGCATCCTGCGCAAGTACGGCTACCCGCCCGACCTGCAAGACGCGGCCGTGCAGACCGTGTTGCAGCAAGCCGAGGCGTTGTCAGCGGAATGGTCGGTCGCCTGCGCGGGCAAGGACCACGATGCGCGCTTGGGGCATACACCGTAAAAGGTTCGACGCGCCGCCAACGCACCCCCGCCGCGCCGCGCCATGGCGAGCCAAAAGCCGGAAAAAGATTTGCCCAGCAGCATTCGACGTTTTACTCTTCGCCCTACGGGATCGATAGCCAAACCCACAACCCTCCCGCACGCCTTTGACGCACTCGCCCGAACAGCCGCGTGCGTCCCGACAAGAAAGAACAGGAGACCCGATGATGAAGTTGTTCCACCTCGCTGCTGCAATCTGCCTGGCCGGGGCGGCTGCCTCCGCCACGGCGGCCGACCCGAACCTGGGCCGCAATCTGGCCGCGACCTGCGCCAACTGCCACGGCACCAATGGCAAAGCCATTCCCGGCGCCGGCATGGACGCCTTGGCCGGCATGGAAAAAGAAAAATTGCTCCAGAAACTCAAGGACTTCAAGTCCGGCGCCAAGCCCGCCACCATCATGCACCAGATCTCCAAGGGCTACACCGACGAGCAGCTGGACCTGATTGCCGCCTACTACGCGGCCCAGAAATGAGCAGAAGGAGGAGACCATGATCATCAATCGCCGCGATTTTCTCAAAGCCAGCGCCAGCGCCGCAGCCGTCGCCGGCCTCTACGGCTGCGCCTCGGGCAGCAAGGCTTCCGGCCATGTCGTCGTCGTCGGGGGGGGCTATGGTGGCGCCACCGCCGCCAAGTATCTGCGCATGTGGAGCCAGGGCAATGTCCAAGTCACCTTGGTAGAGCGCAACGCCGAATTCATTTCCTGCCCGATCTCCAACCTGGTGATCGGTGGCACCAAGAGCATGGCCGACATCACCATCAGCTATGAGAATCTCAAGCACAAATGGGGTGTCCGGGTCATCCAGGACGAAGTCACCGGCATCGACGCCCATGCCCGCAAGGTCAAGCTGGAAAAGGGTGGCGAGCTGTCCTACGACCGCTTGGTGCTCTCGCCTGGCATCGATTTCATGTGGGATCAGGTACCCGCGCTCAAATCTGCCGAAGCCCAGGCCAAGATCCTGCACGCCTGGAAGGCCGGCCCGCAAACCGTAGCGCTACGCAAGCAGCTCGAAGACATGAAAAACGGCGGTGTCTACGCCATCACCATCCCGAAGGCGCCCTACCGTTGCCCCCCCGGCCCCTATGAGCGGGCCTGCCTGGTGGCCAATTACTTCAAGACCGAGAAGCCCAAGTCCAAGGTCCTGATCCTGGACGCCAACGAGGACGTGCAGTCCAAGAAGGGCCTGTTCATGAAGGCCTGGGCCGATCTGTACAAAGACATCATCGAATACCGCCCGAACAGCGAGCTCAAAGACGTAGACGTAGCCGGCAAGGCCGCCGTGCTCGAATTCGAGCAGGTCAAGGCCGATGTGCTCAACGTCATCCCCCCGCACCGGGCCGGGAACATTGCCGCCAGCACCGGACTCAAGCTGATCAACAACCGCTGGGTCGATGTGAACTGGCTGTCGATGGAATCGACGAACACTCCGGGCGTACACGTGCTCGGCGACGCCATCTTCCCCGCCCCGACCATGCCCAAGTCCGGCCACATGGCGAACCAGCACGGCAAGCTTGCCGCAGCCGCCATCTTGAACCTGCTCGCCGGGCAAGCACCCAACCCCACGCCCGTGGTCATGAACACCTGCTATAGCTTTGTCGACGGCAAGAACGCCATCCACGTCGCTTCGGTACACCAGTACGACGCGGCGACGCAGACCGTGCAGCCCGTCAAGGGCGCCGGCGGCGTCTCGGCGGCTCGCAATGAGCTGGAAGGCAAGGCGGCCCTGGGCTGGGCGCAAAACATCTGGGCCGACATGCTGGCCTGATATCACCGCCGGCGGGACGGGTGCATGGCGCCCGTCCCGCGAATGCCGCGCCACTACTCCAGCGTGCCGATGTATTCGGCCACGGCCTTGATTTCGAGCTCGGTGAGCTTCGATGCAATCGCGTGCATGACCGCGTTGTCGTTGGTCCGCTCCCGCTTGTTGAATTGCTGCAGCTGCGCCGCGATGTATTCGGGGTGCTGTCCGGCCAGACGCGGCAAAAGCGGCGTGCCATAGCCCTTCGGGCCATGACAGCTGGCACAGGAGGCGACACCGGAAAAACTATTGCCCTTCTGGAAGATGTAGCGCCCGACCAAGGCGAGATCTCGGTCGCCCGGCTCGTGCGGCTGCGGGCGGCGGGACTCGAAGTAAAGACCCAAGGCCTGCATCTCGTCCGGCGTCAAATCCTCGGCCTGCGCTTTCATGGTATCGCTGCGGCGCTTGCCAGACTTGAAATCTTCGAGCTGCTTGGCCATGTACTTGGCGTGCTGCCCGGCCAGGCGCGGAAACAAGGGACTCGAAGACTCCCCTTCCATGCCATGACAGAGAAAGCAACGCCCAGCCACGATTTCCTCGGCGCGCTTCAAGTCGGCCTTGCCCTCAGCCCAGGCCGGCGCCGCAGACAGACACAGCAAGCCCACCCACATCATACCCCCCGACAGTTTCAACATCTCCTACTCCTTTGGTCTTATCAACAGCGAATCAGCAGATAGTAATTTGACCTAGGACCAGAGGCAAACAAGAAAGCCGGGGTGCGGCTCAATGCCGGCCAGTGCTGCCAAAGCCGGCCTCGCCGCGGGCGCTCGGCGGAAATTCATCGACGATGTTCATCGCCACCTGCAATACCGGCACCACGACGAGCTGGGCAAGACGCTCGAGCGGATTGATGACGAAGCTTTCCCGCCCCCGATTCCAGACCGATACCATGATCTCGCCCTGGTAATCGGAGTCGATCAGCCCGACCAAGTTGCCCAGCACGATGCCGTGCTTATGCCCCAAGCCGGAACGCGGCAGAATCAGCGCCGCAAGCCCCGGATCGGCCAGGTGGATGGCGATGCCGGTCGGCACCAGGCTCGTATCGCCGGGATTGAGCTTGAGCGGCACATCCAGGCAAGCGCGCAAATCCAGTCCGGCAGCGCCGGCGGAGGCATACTGCGGCGGGTGTTCCTTGAGACGGCCATCGAGAATCTTCACGTCGATCCGGTGCATCAGCGTTTCTCCAACAAGCGGGCCAGATGTTCGACCAGCTGACGCGCGAGCTGGGCCTTGCTGGCCACGGGTAAGGGATGGGCGCCCTGCGCGTCGAACAGGATGATGCGATTGGCCTCGCCGCCAAAACCATCCTGAATCAGGTTGCCCACGATGAGGGGAATGTTCTTGCGCTGCCGCTTGCGCTCGGCATAGACCTCGAGCTGCTCGCTTTCGGCCGCGAAGCCGACGCAAAAAGGCGCATTCGGCAAGGCCGCCACCTCGGCGAGGATGTCGGGATTGTGCACCAGCTCGATGACGGGTGGGCCGCCTAGCTCTTTCTTGAGCTTTTGCGCCGCAACCTGGGCCGGACGGTAATCGGCCACCGCCGCCACACCGATGAAGACATCTACCGCGCCCGCCCGCGCCATGACCTCGCGGTGCATGTCCAGCGCGGTCTCGACATCGATGCGCTCGACGCCAGGCGGGGCCGGCAGAGCGACTGGCCCCGAAACGAGCGCGACCGCCGCCCCGGCTCGCGCCGCCGCTTGCGCGATGGCATAGCCCATGCGCCCAGACGAGCGATTGGTCATGCCGCGCACCGGATCGATCGGCTCGAAGGTCGGCCCAGCCGTGAGCAAGACCCGCCGTCCGGCCAGCACCTTGGGCGTAAAAAAGGCGCAAAGCGCTTCGAGCAGCGCTTCTGGCTCGAGCATCCGGCCTTCGCCAGTTTCACCGCAAGCCTGTGCCCCGGCCGCCGGTCCCAGGCAGAGGACGCCATCCCCGGCCAGCGTGGCCATGTTGCGCCGAGTCGCCGGGTTCTCCCACATCTGCCGATTCATCGCAGGTGCCACCAGCAACGGACAATCCCGGGCCAAAACCAAGGCAGTCAGTAGATCGTCGGCCAAGCCCTGGGCCACCCTCGCCAAAAAATTGGCGGAAGCCGGCGCCACGAGGATGGCATCCGCGGCACGGCTCAAGTCGATGTGGGCCATGTTGTTGGCCATGCGCGCATCCCACGGATCGACGAACACCGGCTGACCCGACAGCGCCTGAAAGGTCACCGGCGTCACGAAGCGGGTGGCGGACTCGGTCATTACCACCTGGACGCGCGCCCCAGCGCCGGTCAAGAGGCGCAGCAGATGCGCCGCCTTATAAGCTGCCACGCCCCCCGTCACGCCTAGCACGATACGCTTGCCATCCAATTCCATCGTCTTAAAATCCTTCAGATCGGTGCCCCATTCTACTGGAAAACCCATGCCCATCTCCGACTGGCCGGCAAGCGAGCGCCCCCGCGAACGCCTGCTGCGACAAGGCCCCGAGGCCCTCTCCGATGCCGAGCTATTGGCCATCTACCTACGCGTCGGCGTGCGCGGCAAGAGCGCCGTGGACCTGGCCCGCGACCTGTTGCGCCAGCACGGCGACAGTCTCGCCCGGCTCGCCCAGGCCAGCCTCACGAGCCTTTCGGCCACATCCGGCATCGGCCCGGCGAAAGCAGCCCAGCTCAAGGCCAGCTTCGAACTGGCGCGGCGCGCCTTGCGCGAAGAAATGCAAGCGCAGAGCCTGATGAATGCGCCTGGTCCGGTACGCGATTGGCTATGCCTCAACCTCGCCCACCTGCCACACGAAGTATTCGTCGCGCTCTGGCTCGACAACCAGCACCGCCTCATCGCTAGCGAGGAGCTGTTCCGCGGCACCTTGACGCAAACCTCGGTATACCCGCGCGAAATCGTCAAAGCCGCCTTGGCCCACAATGCCGCGAGCGTCATCTTCGCCCACAACCACCCCTCCGGCGCCCGCGAGCCTTCACAGGCCGATATCCTGCTCACTCGGCAACTCAAGGAGGCCCTGGCCCTCGTCGATGTGCGCCTGCTCGACCACTTCATCGTCGCCGGCACGCGGCACGCTTTGTCGATGGCCGAAATGGGCCAGATATGAAAGCGCCAGCTCTTCCCCCATCGTTTTTCTCGCTTGCCCGTTTCGATTTCCACAAGATATAATTGCGAGCTTTCCTGAATAGGATTTTCTGGAGCATCTGCTATGGCGCGAGTCTGCCAAGTTACGGGCAAGGCCCCGATGGTGGGGAACAACGTCTCCCACGCCAACAACAAAACGAAGCGTCGCTTCCTGCCGAACCTGCAGTACCGTCGTTTCTGGGTTGAAAGTGAAAACCGTTTCGTTCGTCTGCGCGTTTCCAACGCCGGTCTGCGCATCATCGACAAGAAGGGTATCGATGTCGTCCTGGCCGATCTGCGCAGCCGCGGCGAAATCTGATTGAGAGGATACGCAAATGGCCAAAGGCGGACGCGAAAAAATCAAGCTGGAATCCACTGCGGGTACCGGCCACTTCTACACCACCTCCAAGAACAAGCGCACCACGCCCGAAAAATTGGAGTTCATGAAGTACGACCCCAAGACGCGTAAGCACGTCCTGTACAAAGAAATCAAGCTAAAGTAAGCCACTCCCAGGTGGCTCGCGCAAAACCCGCCATCAGGCGGGTTTTTTCATGCCCGCCGGCACAGGCATGACGCCAAGACAGCGAACGCGGCAAAGCAGAGCAACGACCAATTCGCCATCGACAAGCCAAGGAACTCCCACTCGCGGCTACCACAAAAGCCGGTGGCCATGAACAGCGGCGGATATTGCATCCCCAACCAATCGACGAGGCGTTCGATGGGCCCCGGGTCGACATAGCTGCATTCGCTCACGACATCGGGAAAGGCCTGCATCAGGCTTTGATAAGCCGCCGTGGCCAAGCCGGCCACGGCAAGCGCGGCCACTCCCAAGCTGGCGCCCCGCTGCGCACGCGGCAGCGCCGCCCCGAGCAGGGCGACCACCGCAAGAAGCAGATATAACAGGCGCTGAAAAATGCACAGCGGACAGGGATTGAGGCGATACCACTCTTGTAGCGCCCAGCCCGCCACAACCAGCGCCAGGGCCGCGCCCCCCAACAGCAACAGCCCGCGGCGGGCGCCCAGGCGATTCAGCCAATCCATACGTTCTCCCATCGAGCCAGGGCGCCACTCCGACGCCCCCCGCAACCGGCCTGCCCAGCGCGAGGCCGATCATCATAACGGCCCGGCGCCTAGCTGGCCACACCAGTTCATCCTGTCCCAAAGCCGTTTCCCCGCGGCGGGCCCGAGTCCGGCACGCCAGAGCGGCGCCCGGACCGCGCGACATGGGGGTACCCGCCTGCCAGCCGCACGGGTAAACTAGCGCGCATGACTACGGCTCGCATCCTTCTCGTCGAAGACGATCAGCGTCTTGCCCACCTCACCGCTGAATATCTGCAACGCAACGACTTCGAGGTCAGCATCGAAGGTCGGGGCGACACGGCAGAAGCGCGCATCCTGGCCGAAAACCCCGATCTCGTCGTGCTCGACATCATGCTGCCCGGCAAGGATGGCTTCGAGGTATGCCGCGGCGTGCGTCCGGCCTATAAGGGCGTGATCTTGATGCTCACGGCCCGGGACGAGGATTTCGACCAGATTCTCGGGCTCGAGCTCGGGGCCGACGATTACATCGCCAAGCCGGTGCAGCCGCGGGTGCTGCTGGCCCGCATCAAGGCGCTGCTGCGGCGTATGCCGGCCGGCGGCACGGCCCCGGCCGAAAAGAAAGAGCAGGTGTTCGGCAAGTTCCGCATCAGCCAGGCGACCCGCACCGCCTCCTTGGATGGCCAGCCGCTGGATTTGACCACGGCCGAGTTCGATCTGCTTTGGCTGCTCGCCAGCCACGCCGGCACCATCCTATCCCGCGATGATCTGCTCCAGGAGCTGCGCGGCATCGGCTTCGATGGCCTAGACCGCTCGATCGACGCCCGCATCTCGCGGCTGCGCAAGAAGATCGGCGACGACCCAGAAAATCCGGCGCGGATCAAGACGGTGCGGGGCAAGGGCTATCTGTTCAGCCAGCATGACTGGAACTAACCCCGACAACGGGGAAAAGCGCCCCAAACGCCGTCTGCTCTGGCGTGGCCGGCGCTATAGCCTGTCGCGCATCTTCCTCAACTTCTACCTCTTGGCCATGAGCACTTTCGTGGCCATCGCTTTCTTTGCCGACGCCCTGATTTCCACCGCGCTCAAAGGCATCACCGACGATTACGCGCGCCGCTTCATGCGCGGCACCATCCTCATGATCGAGGATGAGCTGTTCCGCTACCCGAAATCGGCCTGGGAGAAGCGCATCCGCATCCTCGACGAGAAATTCGCGTATCGCCTCGCCCTAGCGGAGCGGCGCCAGCTCGATCTGCCTGAGGCGCTGCTCGCGCAAGTCGATGCCGGCCACATCGCCATTCACCGTAACGGCGAGATCATGTACTACGCCTTGCGCCAATCCGGCCTGGTGCTCGTGCTGGGCCCGCTCTCCCCCAGCCACAACCCCGAGCTGCAAGCCCCGGGACTGCCGCTCGAAATGCGCATTCGGCTGCTGACCTGGTCGGTCATCGGACTGCTGTTCGCCGTGGCGCTGTGGTTCTGGGTGCGGCCGATCTGGCGCGACCTCGAAGCCTTGCGTCAAACCGCACGGGCCTTGGGCGAAGGCGACTTGGACGCACGCTCGCCAGGGGCGCAGAGCAAGCTGTTCGCGCCGCTGGCCGATACCCTGGATGGCATGGCCGAACAAATCCAGCGCCTGATCGCAACGCAAAAAGAGCTCTCCAGCGCCATTTCGCACGAGCTACGCACGCCCATCGCCCGCCTGCGCTTTGCGAGCGAAATGATGAGCGAGACCGACGCCCCGGAAGAGCGCCGTCGTCTGAGCGCCATGATGGAAAATGATCTCGACGAACTCGACAACCTGATCGACTCGAGTCTCACCTACGCCCGCTTCGAGCGTGAAACGCCACTGCTCAACCTAAGTGCGGTCGATTTCGCCGAATGGCTCGCCGATCAAGTGGATAACCTGCGCATCCTCGGCCCCAAGCTCGAACTCGACCTTGATCTCTCCCGGCTTCCGCCCGGACTACGCGTTGCCCTGGATCGCCGCGTCATGCCGCACGCGGTCAGCAACCTGCTGCGCAACGCCATCAAATACGCCACGGCGCGCATTCAAGTGAGCGCCGAGCTTGCCGACGGCCACATCCAAGTACACGTCGACGACGATGGCATCGGCATCCCAGCAAAAGAGCGCGAGCGCATCTTCTCCGCCTTCACCCGTCTCGACCGCTCACGCGACCGGGCCACCGGCGGCTATGGCCTGGGGCTAGCCATCACGCGCCGGGTCATGGAACTGCATGGCGGCACGGCCAGCGTTTCCGACTCACCTTTGGGCGGCGCCCGCTTCACCTTGGCCTGGCCCTGCAACAGCACCGCCTAAGCCGCCCTCGCCCATCAGGATCGATCCGCACGCCCCTGCGCATGACAGCGATGCGGCGCCCCAATCCCACGAGGAAGCTGCGCGAGTCGCTTATCGACCGTCACGGCAGCCGTCACAGAACGTCAAGAAAGGCCGGCGTTCCGTTACCACGGCCATACGTAAGCGGCATAGAAGCGGCGTTCGCGTGCCGCTACCATGGCAAGCATGAACGAAAAAGCAAAAACCCCAACCCCCGGAGAAAATGAAATGAGCGAGACCATCCGTCAGAATTTCCTGCGGCAAGCTTGCCGCTACCTGTTTGGCCAAAACCCGCCGGTCCGCCCCCAGACTGGTGGCGCCTGCCTGTTCTCCTGCTGATTGCACTGCCCCCCCTCCTCGAACCCTCGTTCGAGACCTCCCTGCCCCCGCCGCCCGGCGGGGTTTTTTTCGCATAGACGAGGCAAGACAGCGGGCAAGACAGCGCGACAAGCGGCGCGCGGGGAAAGCACTCGGCCCGCGCAAGAGGCGAAGCCCGCCGCGCTATGATCGATGCGGACTCTTGCTTACTGCGGCGCCGCCTGTGGCCAAGTCCCGAGCAAGCGCACATCGCGCTGCGGATAGGGTATCTCGATGCCGGCCTCGCGGAAGCGCCGCCAGATCTCCAGGTTGATCTCTGAGCGCAACAGGCCAGTGCCCTGCTCCGGGTCGGCGATCCAAAAGCCGAGATCGAGATTGATGCCGCTATCGGCAAAGGCCACCACCAAGGCCCGTGGCGGCGGATCGGACAGCACCCGCGGCTGACTGCGAGCGATTTCCTCGAGCAAGGCAAGCGCTTTTTCCAAATCGCTGTCGTAAGCCACGGATACGGAAGTGACGACCCGCACCCGGGTATCGGTAAAGGTCTGGTTCTGCACGATGCTCGCCACCAAAGACTCATTCGGCACGATGAACTCGACACCGACGAGATTGCGCAGCACCGTGTAGCGCGTCGTGATTTCCGTGACCACGCCATGGGTATTGGCATCGAGCTGGATCATATTGCCAAGGCGGATGGAGCGGTCGAGCAGGATGATGAAGCCCGCTACGTAATTGCTGGCAATTTTCTGCAAGCCTAGACCGAGGCCGACCCCGAGCGCGCCGGTAAAGACCGACAAGGCGGTGATATCAATGCCCACCATGGAAAAGCTGAGCATCACGGCAAGCAAAATGAACAAAGCCTTGCTCACCCGCACGAGCACGATGCGCAGCGACGAATCCATCTGGCTTGCGCCCATCAAACGCGACTCGACGAGACTGGCGGCCCAGAGTGAAGCGAGCAGGGTGAGCATCACCACCACGATCCCGTTTAGGATCATCCAGAGGTTGATTTCCTGCTTGCCGAGATGAAAGCTCACGGATTCGAGCACTTTGATGAGCTCTGCCGCGGCGCCGGTCAAATAGAGCGCCAGCCAACCCCAGATCAGGATGGACAGCGCCTTGCCGATCGAAGCCAGCCAACCGGCCCGCGGGAAACTGCGCTGCAACATGTGATGCACGGCCCGCACCACCGCCAGCGACAGCAGCAAGGGCTGGGCCACCTTGAGCACATGCACATTGATGAAGGCGGCGAGCCCAGCTTGAGCGATGAGCAAGAGCAGCACGGCCAAGAGCGGGAAAGCCTGCTCGCGCAGCGCCTGGAAAAGTCCGAGACCATCGGGCAGACCGGCTAGCCGGCGTCGCAAGCCGCTGGCCAGCAGCCAGGCGAGACCCAGCGTGGCGAGCAGCACCGCCAGCTGCCAGTAGATATCGGGCTGCTGCAGGTCATGCCAGAGGTCGCGCAGCAGATGCGTGGTAGAAATGCCGTTCGGGTGCATGACTCAAGCTCCTTGCCGTTCGAGCACGACGGCATAGAAACCATCGGTGCCGTGAAGATCGGGGCGCAGCTGCAGGCGCGCCTCCTGCCCCGGCCAGGCGTGGCGAGCCAGCTCCTGATAGGCCGGCACCAAGGCAAAGCCTGGCTCGGCCGCGAGAAAGGCGTCGATGACCGCATCGTTTTCCTCGCGCAAGAGGCTGCATGTGGCATAGACGAGCCGCCCACCAGGCCGCACCAAGCGTGCCGCGGACATGAGAATGGCGGTCTGCTTGGCGGCAAGCTCCTCCACCGCTGCCGGGCTCTGGCGCCACTTGAGATCGGGATTGCGGCGCAAGGTGCCAAGACCGGAACACGGCGCATCGACGAGGACCCGGTCCATCTTGCCGGCCAGGCGCTTGAGCTTGGTATCGCGCTCCGACTCGATGCGCACCGGATGCACGTTGGAAAGCCCGGAGCGGGCCAGGCGCGGCTTCAAGTTGGCGAGCCGCTTCTCCGACACGTCAAACGCGTACAAACGCCCGGTATTGCGCATCAATGCCCCGAGCAGCAAGGTCTTACCCCCTGCCCCGGCGCAGAAATCGGCGACCATTTCCCCGCGCCGCGGCGCGAGCAGAAAGCCGAGCAACTGGCTACCCTCGTCCTGCACTTCGATGGCGCCGGAAAGAAACAGCGGGTGCTTGGCCAATGCCGGCTTATCCGCGAGGCGGATGGCCGTGGGCGCGTAAGCGCCGGGCGCGGCGGCGATGCCGTCGGCAGCGAGGCGTTCGAGCACCTCGGCGCGGCTCGCCTTGAGCTCATTGACGCGCACATCGAGCGGCGCGGGCCGATTGAGGGCGGCCGCGAGCGCCACTGTCTCGGCTTCCCCCCACTGCTTGACGAGCCGCTCATAGAGCCAGTCCGGCAAGTCGAGCCGCACCGCAGGCGGCTGCGCGTCGAGGGCAAAGCCTTTGACCCGCGCCAGCCAATCCCGCTCCGAGGCCCGGACCACCGGTTCCACTTCACGCAGATTATGGCCCTGCATGACCAAAGCGGCGAGCAATAGATGGCGCTGAGTGGCTTCGCCCTCGCAGCGGGCCAAGAGGCTGCGATAACGGCGCAGCACGAAATATAGCAGCTCAGCGAGAAAGGCCCGGTCACGGTGTCCGAGATTGCGGTGCTCGCGGAAATAGCGCGACAGCACGCCATCGGCCGGATGCGCAAAGCTCAATAGCTGCAACAGCAATCGCTCGGCATGGACAAACAGCGCCGGCGTCAGGCTTGAGATTTTGGTCATGGTCATTCCCATTGCTAGAAGGTCGCAGGCGGGGGCGGCGCTGGATCGATACCGACGGCGGTCAGGCGAAATACATCGCCCTTGCGATCGGTATGGCGGATCTGCACCGGCAGCAAGAGGTGATCGAGCGCAAGCCAGATTTCGGTGCGATTTCGGCCTAGATGCTGCAAATGGAGCGTGCGAAAACGTCCGGCTGGGGTTTCCAGCCAAGTCTCGCCCAAGGCATCGAACTGGAACTGGTCGTAGCGCTTACCCGTCGCCACGGCAAACGCCGCCCCAGCATCGAGGCCCGGCTGATAGGCAAGCTGGTAATGCAGACTAAGCAGATCCTGGCTGCCGGGCCGCAGCGGCTGCGTTTCGCGGTCGGTCATTCTAACCTGCCCGGCGACATCGTCGAAATCGGCGCGCTCATCGACGCGGCCGTTCTTGACGACTTGGTAATGCTCGGGGTGGAAGCCCTGTCGATCAAAGCGGCCGCTGCTCTCGGTCTCGATGCGCATCGGCTTGAATAAGGCGGCAAGCCCGGTTGTCTCGGTCACGGATGCCAAGCGGTAGCGATCTGCGCTGATATCCCAGCGATGCACGGCCTGTCCGACCAGCAAATCCCGGTCGCCCCGATAAACCGCGAAACGGATCTCGCCGTGCGGCGGGAACTCTCCCTGCCCCTGAAAGCCTGGCCCGGGTGCCGGCGCCGCCACGGCAGGCGCTACCGGCGCCACCGCCTCCCCGAGCGCCTCACCCGGCGCCGGCGCGGTGCGAGGCGCGGCCGCTTCTGCCGGCTGGGGCGCGGCTTTGCGTCCGGCCGGGGGCCTCGCCTTGGGCAAAGCCGCGGGCTTGGCCAGCGGCTTTGCTGGCGCGGCGGCCAAGACCGGAGGCGGCGGCACCAAGGTGGCGCTAAGCGGCGCCGGCGCTTCGTCGGCGAGATTCCCGCCCAGATCGAATTCCACGCCCCACAAGAGCACGCCATGCAGGCCGAGCGATGCGGCCAAGGCGGCGAATAGGATGAGAGGCATCGCCGCTCAATCGGGTTGCGGCACGCACAAGGCCGCCGCCGGCGCGCCGGCATCCAGGAGCTGGACCCGACCCGCTACGACACGCAGCCGCCCTTCGACGAACCAACGCACCGCCTGGGGATAAACGATGTGTTCCTGGGCGAGCACGCGCGCCGCCAAGCTTGTCGCGTCATCCGTATCGAGCACCGGCACCGCGGCCTGGATGACGATCGGACCGTGATCGAGCGCCGGCGTGACGAAATGCACGGTGCAGCCATGAATGCGCACACCGGCTTCGAGGGCGCGCTCATGCGTATGCAGGCCCGGGAAAGCGGGCAGCAAAGAAGGATGGATGTTGAGAAGCCGCCCCTCGAAACGGCGCACGAACGCTTCGGTGAGAATGCGCATGAAGCCGGCCAGGACGACCAGATCGGGCTGGAACGCCTCGATGCACTCGGCCAGCGCGGCATCGAAAGCTGCGCGGTCGGCGAAGCGCTTGTGTTCCAGCACCCGCGTCGGGATGCCGGCGGCGGCGGCCCGCTCCAGGCCCTTGGCGTCGGCGCGGTTGGCAATCACCGCGACGATCTCGGCCCCCGGCAGACAACCCGCGTCCCGGGCCTGGATGATGGCCTCCATATTGCTGCCACGACCGGAAATCAGGATGACGATGCGCTTCATTTCAACAACCCCACAGGTAGAAAAAGGGAAGTGGCGAGGGTATGCGTGACACGGCTCACCGTGCGCCCATTCTTGTCGGCCACCACCTTGGACATGAAATCGAGCAAGCCGATGATGCGGCCAAACTCGCGTTCGAAAGACAGATTGCGCTGCCCAGCGCCGATCTCGTTCGATAACAGCAGCGCTTCCCCGGCCGCATCCTTGGCGGCGGCGAGCTTCCACACGGCGATTTCCATATTGCGGGCGCAGTTGTAGAGCTTTTGCTCATCGAGCGCATCGAGAATGAAAAACTCGTCCTTGTGCGCGTAAGCCGCATCCACCATGGTGAGTAAGCCATACATCAAGGCCGCGACCCGATCACCCGGATACTCGGGACTAAATGCCATGATCGCCGCCGCGCCCTCGCGCTGCCCGGCGAGCTCCGCCGGAGCTTGATGGCGATAGTCGCGTAAGCGCGCCAGCGCCGCCTCGCGGTCGGTGAGACCGGCCTTGCGCCACTCGCGTGGATTACGGCGATATAACTTGTCCGCAACCCGGAACAAGCCTTCCATGACCTGCTCGCGGCTGGCATCCACCACCCGGTCGATGTCGGTCTTGGCGAGATAGCGTGGGTCGAAATGCGGCTCGGCTCGGCCGTCCGGCCCGGGCTTGACGGCGCAGCCGCATAACCCGAAGCCAAGCGCCAACACCGCGATCAGGCCGCGTCCCATGCCGCCTCCGCCAACAATGCTGCGGCCGCCTGGCCACCCGCGGCAGATAGCCGCGGCACAGCAGATAAAAAGCACAGGCAGAACGAGGCTTGCATGGCAACACCCGGGCAGGAAAGCGGCGATTCTACCCCAAGCTATAATCCACCAAGCCCGAAACGGCACGACACAGGCACACAGGCCGCACGCAACCTGGCTGGGCAAGGCCGACGCAATTTTCGGAGACCCGACAGGTCCCAGACCGCGCAAGTCATCAGGCGTCTCGCGGCGCTAGCGCAAGCGGCTCGGGCGCGCGCCAGCGCATCGCGCGGCAACCGCCCTCCGGCCGCGCCCGCACCCGCTGTGCTGCTTGAACGCCGCGTGTCGCGCTCGCACGTTTCTTTGGAAGAAGCCACCGCCCCCATGTCCGCCGCCCTGCCCCCCCTACCCCGCATCCAACCCCTACCCGACCTGCTCATCAGCCAGATCGCCGCTGGCGAAGTGGTCGAACGCCCCGCCTCGGTACTCAAGGAACTGCTCGAAAACAGCCTGGATGCCGGCAGCACCGCCATCCAGGTGCAGCTCGAAGAAGGCGGGGTGAAGCTGATCCGCGTCAGCGACGACGGCTGCGGCATCGCCCGGGACGACCTCGCGCTCGCGCTGACCCGGCACGCCACCTCCAAGATTCGCAGCCTCGCCGATCTCGAAGGCGTAGCGAGCATGGGTTTTCGCGGCGAAGCCCTGGCCTCGGTGGCGGCGGTCGCGCGGCTTTGCCTGACCAGCCGCGCGAAGGGCAGCGCGCACGCTTGGCGGCTCAAGGCCGAGACGGGCGCCGTGCCCGAACCTGCGGCACTGATGGCCGGCACGGTCGTGGAAATGCGCGACCTTTATTACAACACCCCGGCGCGGCGCAAATTTCTCAAATCGGCCGGCACCGAATTCGGCCACTGTGCTGAATACCTACGCCGCATCGCCTTAGCCCAGCCGCACGTCGGCTTCACCTTGAGCCATAACGGCCGCATCGTTTTACAACTGCCACGGGCAACACCGCTCGAACGCATCCGCGCCATCCTCGGTGACGCCTTTCTCGCCCACGCCCGCCCGGTAGACGCGGCGGCCGGCCCTCTGACCCTGCACGGCTGGATCATCGACCCGACACATGCCGGCGAGCACAAGGACACGCAATACACCTTCGTCAATGGCCGCTTTGTGCGCGACAAGGTCATCGGCCATGCCTTGCGCGAAGCCTACCGCGATGTGCTGCACGGCAGCCGGCAGCCCGCCCTGTGCCTGTTTCTTGGCATCGACCCCGCGGCCGTAGACGTGAACGTGCACCCGGCCAAGACCGAAGTGCGCTTTCGTGACGCGCGCGGCGTGCATCAATTCGTCCTGCACGGCGTGCAACGGGCGCTCGCCGCGCCGATCCAGGCCGCGCCGCGCGCAGCGGGGCACACGTCTCCAGCGGCGCCGGCGCAAGCGCAGACACAAACGGCCATGCCCATGCCGCGCCAGCAACCCGGCCTGGGCATGGCCGAGCCGGCGGCCGCGGCCTACCTCGAATTCGTGCGTAGCGCGCGCGCCGCCGAAACAGCCGCGCCCACCCCCACGAGCGGCGCGCCCCAAACCGGCGCCGCGCTCCCCGCAGCAACCGATGCCGCGCCGCCGCTCGGCTACGCCCTGGCGCAACTGCACGGCATCTACATCCTGGCGCAGAACGCCAACGGCTTGATCCTCGTCGACATGCACGCGGCACACGAACGCATCCTCTACGAGCGCCTCAAAAGCGCCCTCGACGAACGTCGCATGAGTCGCCAGGCCCTGCTGCTCCCGGCCGTGTTCAACGCCCGGCCCCTGGACATCGCCACCGTCGAAGAGCACGCCGAGACGCTCGCCGAACTTGGCTTCGAATTCAGCCGCGCCGGCCCCGAGCAGCTCGCCCTACGCGCCGTGCCCAGCCTGCTGGCAGGCGGCGACCCCGTGGCCCTAGCCCGCGCCGTGCTCGCCGAGCTGCAAGAACACGGCGCCTCAGAGCTCATCACCGCACGCCGCAACGAACTCCTCGCCACTCTGGCTTGTCATGGCGCGGTGCGCGCCCATCGCACGCTCACCTTGCCGGAAATGAACGCGCTATTGCGCCAAATGGAAGCCACTGAGCGCGCCGGCCAATGCAACCACGGCCGCCCGACGTGGACGGAACTCACGCTCGCGGCGCTCGATAAGCTTTTCCTGCGCGGCCGCTAAGCCATCTCGCTCGTTCGCACGCCCCTGCGCATGAAACCGGCGCCTCCCCTCTTCCCCCGCAAAGACGACAAGAGCAGCACGAGCCGCTGATCGACCTGCACGGCAACAGGCCGTTGCAACCTAGCCGCGGCGCGCCCAACACCTTAGCGCTGGCCAGCCTCGCCACGTTTTGCAACGGCCGGCCAAGCGCTACACTTTTCACATCGCCAGCGCACCACCTGCTCATGCCAGCCCGCCTCGACATCGCCGCCTTACTCGGCCGCCTGCCCTTGTTCAGCGGCCTCGCTCCGACGGAGCTCGAACACATCGCCCAGGGCAGCCGCGCCTGCACAGTCGCCCGCGGTGAACTGATCTTCCACAAAGGCGACCCCTGCCTTGGCCTTTATGTGGTCATCTACGGCCAAGTGAAACTCGCCCTGACCTCGCCGCAAGGCCACGAGAAGGTGGTGGAAATCATCCGCCCCGGCCAAAGCTTCGGCGAAGCCGTGATGTTCATGGACAAGCCCTATCCGGTGCATGCCCAGGCCCTGGTCGATTGCGAGCTGCTGCATGTCGCCAAGTCGGCGATCTTCGCCGAAATGGCGCGTGACCCGCAGCTCTGCTGCAAAATGATCGCCAGCTTATCGAGCCGCCTGCACCATCTGCTCGCAGATGTCGAATCCTACTCCCTGTATTCCGGCAAGCAGCGCATCATCGGCTATCTACTACGCGAAGCGCCGGAACCGCCACCTGGCGAAAACGGCGTCACCGTCGAGCTTCCGACCCGCAAAGGCACCATCGCCTCGCGTCTGAATCTCACCCAGGAGCACTTCTCGCGCATCTTGCACGAGCTCGCCGCGGCCGGACTCATCCGCGTCACGGGCCGGCAGATCGAGATCCCCGACCTGGAACGGCTGCGGCGCTTCGATTGAAGTGCGCCATAGCGCAGCGCTCGATCCTGGCATCTCTTTTATTTTTTGCACACATCAAATTCATCGCCCAACCTGATCCCTAGAATCCCCCGCAGATGTCAACCAACGCGGAGGGACCATGGAGGTAGGACGCAGAGCTTTTCTGCAAGGCCGAGTGCCGCCCAAGGCGGCCAGCCCCTTGCGTCCGCCTTGGGCCATCGCCGAAACGGCCTTCCTCGCCCAATGCAGCCGCTGCGCCGACTGCATCGCCGCTTGCCCGACCGGCCTTCTGG
>JAOAIO010000040.1 GCA_026414665.1 Azovibrio sp. | reverse complement strand
GATGTGTATAAGAGACAGCTCATGCAGAGCCTCGGAGAGGGTCGGGTGCGCATGGCAGATGCGCGCCAGATCTTCAGAGGCAGCGCCAAACTCCATGGCCACCACGGCTTCGGCAATCAGGTCGGAGGCACCGGCGCCAATGATGTGCACGCCCAAGATGCGATCGGTCTTGGCGCAAGCCAGCATTTTCACGAAGCCCTCGGCGGCCCCCATGCCCAAGGCACGGCCATTGGCCAGGAAGGGGATCTTGCCAGCCTTGTAAGCCACGCCTTCAGCCTTGAGCTGCTGCTCGGTCTTGCCGACCCAAGCGATCTCGGGCGCGGTGTAGATGACCCAAGGAATGGTATCGAAGTTGCAATGGCCGGCCTGGCCGGCCATCAATTCAGCCACCATGACGCCCTCTTCCATGGCTTTGTGCGCCAGCATGGGGCCGCGCACCACGTCGCCGATGGCCCAAACGCCGGGCAGGTTGGTCTTGCAGTGGCCGTCCACCTCGATCATGCCGCGCTCATTCAGCTTCAAACCCACGGCTTCGGCATTGAGGCCGTCGGTGTTGGGGACACGGCCGACGGAGACGATCAGGCGGTCGGCCTCGAGCTTTTGCGCCTTGCCGTCCTTGTCGGTGTAAGCGATGGCGACACCCTTCTTGCCGGTCTTGACTTCGCCGATCTTGACACCCATGTGCAGGGCCAGTCCTTGCTTGGTGAACAGCTTCAGCGCTTCCTTGGCCACGTCCTGGTCAGCGGCGGCGAGGAAATCGGGCGCGGCTTCGAGGATGGTCACCTCGGCGCCCAGACGGCGCCAGACGGAGCCCATCTCCAGGCCGATGACGCCGGCGCCGATGATGGCCAGCTTCTTGGGCACGGCATCGATATCGAGGGCGCCGATGTTGTCGCAGACGATCTGGTTATCCACGGGAATGCCCGGCAGGTGACGGGCCTTCGAGCCGGTGGCGACGACGACTTGCTTGGCCAGCACTTCTTCGGCGCCGACCTTGACTTTCCAGAGCTCCCCTTCCCTGCCGACGAAGGCGCCGTGCCCGTTGAGCAAGGTCACTTTGTTCTTCTTGAACAAGCCCTTGATGCCCTGGGTCAGCTTGGTGACGATGTCGGCCTTGCGGGCGATCATCTTGGGCACGTCGATCTTGGGCGTGCCGACGGAGATCCCCTGCTCGGCGAAGGCATGGCCGGCCTCTTCGAAGAGGTGCGAAGTGTGCAGGAGGGCCTTCGAGGGAATGCAGCCCACGTTCAAGCAAGTGCCGCCCAGGCGCGGCTCACCCTTGGGATCGGCATAAGGGTTGGATTCGCAGCAGGCGGTATTGAAACCCAGTTGGGCCGCACGGATAGCCGCAACATAGCCACCGGGACCACCGCCGATGACGAGCACGTCGAATTGTTTGGACATATCAAATCCTCAACTGACCACAAAGGCAGGGCGCAGCATCCTGCGGCGCCCTGCCTTGTGGGGTGACAGGTTTTACACGCCGAGCAAGAGCCGAGCCGGATCTTCCAGGGCTTCCTTCATGGTCACGAGACCCAGCACAGCCTCGCGGCCATCGATGATGCGATGGTCGTAAGACATGGCCAGATAGTTGATCGGACGAATGACGATCTGCCCATTCTCGACGACCGGCCGGTCCTTGGTGGCGTGAATGCCGAGAATCGCGGACTGGGGCGGGTTGATGATGGGGGTAGACAGCATGGAGCCGAACACGCCGCCATTCGAGATGGAGAAGGTGCCGCCAGTGAGCTCTTCGATGGAGAGCTTGCCATCCTTGGCCTTGGCGCCGAACTCAGCGATCTTCTTCTCGATTTCGGCAATCGACATCTGGTCGGCATTGCGCAGGATAGGCACCACGAGACCGCGCGGCGAGCCGACGGCGATGCCGATGTCGATGTAGCCGTGGTAGACGATGTCATTGCCATCGACGGAAGCGTTCAGGATCGGGAACTTCTGCAGCGCGGCGCAGGCGGCCTTGACGAAGAAGCCCATGAAGCCCAAGCGCACGCCGTGGGTCTTCTCGAACTTTTCGCCGTATTGCTTACGCAATGCCATGATCGGCCCCATGTTCACCTCGTTGAAGGTGGTCAGGATGGCGTTCTCGTTCTTGGACTGGATGAGGCGTTCGGCGATGCGGGCGCGCAGACGGCTCATCGGCACGCGCTGTTCGGGACGCTCGCCAAGCGGTACGGCCACGGCCGGTGCGGCAGCTGCCTTGGGCGTGGCCGCCACGGCATCTTCCTTGGTGATGCGCCCGCCACGGCCGGTGCCGGCGACATCGCTGGCGGCGATGCCTTTTTCTTCGAGAATCTTACGCGCCGCAGGACTGGCGGTGCCGGCCGGAGCAGCGACGGCCGCCGGAGCCGCAGCGGCAGGCGCGGCAACCGTCGCCGGCGCGACGGCTGCCGCAGGGGCGCCGGCGGCGGCCTTGGCGGCGGTATCGATCTTGGCGATCAACTCGTCGGAAACCACGGTTTCGCCATCGCCCTTGATGATTTCCACCAACACGCCGGCATCGGGAGCCGGCACTTCCAGCACGACCTTGTCGGTTTCGATGTCGATCAGGATTTCGTCACGGGCAACGGCTTCGCCCACTTTCTTTTTCCACGCAGTCAGGGTGCCTTCTGCCACGGACTCGGAGAGCTGCGGGACTTTGACTTCGATGATCATGTTCACTCCTCGTATCTTGTTTTAATAGTCGATCTTGCCCATGGCGGACTCGATCAATGCCTTGTGCTGCTCGTTGTGCTTGGCCAGATAGCCGACGGCGGGCGAGGCCGCGGCAGGGCGGGAAACCAGGAGCAGATGCTGCTTCGGCCCGACGGAACGCGCCAAGTGCTGACGCGAGGCGAACCAATACCAGGCGCCTTGGTTGCGCGGCTCTTCTTGGCACCAGACGATTTCGGTCGCCTTGGGGTACTTGGCAAGCTCGGCCGCAAACGAGGTTTCCGGGAAGGGGTAGAGCTGCTCGATGCGCACGATGGCGATATGGTTGAGCTGCCGCTCCCGACGGGCCGCCAGCAGATCGTAGTAGATCTTGCCGGAGCAGAGCACGACCCGGCTGACTTTCTTGGCGTCGATGGCATCGACTTCGCCGATCACCCGCTGGAATTCGCCGTTGGCCAGTTCGTCCATGCTGGAAATGGCGTCCTTGTGGCGCAACAGGGACTTGGGCGTCATCACCACCAGCGGCTTCCTTTGCTTACGCACGGCCTGCCGGCGCAGCAGATGGAAGATTTGCGCCGGGGTGGTGGGCACGCACACCTCCATGTTCATTTCGGCGCAAGCCTGCATGTAGCGCTCGAGGCGGGCCGAGGAGTGCTCGGGACCCTGGCCTTCGTAACCATGCGGCAGCAGCATGACGAGTCCGCACAAACGCCCCCACTTGGCTTCGCCTGAGGTAATGAACTGGTCGATCACGACCTGAGCGCCATTGGCGAAATCGCCGAACTGGGCCTCCCAGATCACCAGCTCATTGGGCGCCGCGGTAGCATAGCCATATTCAAAGGCGAGCACCCCTTCTTCGGAGAGCACGGAGTCATAGCACTGGAAGCGCCCCTGCTTCTCTTGGAGATGCGCGAGCGGATGATAAGTGCCTTCCGACCAGTGCGTACGGTTCTGGTCGTGCAGCGCGGCATGGCGGTGGAAGAAGGTGCCGCGGCCGACATCCTCACCCGAGATTCGCACGCCGTACCCTTCGGTGAGCAAGGTGGCATAGGCCAGGTTCTCAGCCATGCCCCAATCGAAGGGCAGCTTGCCTTCACCCATGGCGCGCCGGTCTTCAATGATCTTCTTGACGCGGCTATGCAGGGTAAAGCCTTCGGGCACGGTCGTGAGCCGTTCCGCGAGGCGCTGGAGCTCCTTCACCGGCACGCGGGTATCGCAGGTCTCGATGTACTGCTTGGTCTGATACGGCTTCCAATCTTGCGCGTGCGTGCGCTTGTAGTCGGACAGAACCGGGTTGTAGAGCAGCTCGCCCTTGTCGAGATGCGCCCGGTATTCCTTGATCATGTTGTCGGGCTCGTCCGGCGCCAGCGTGCCTTCGGCCACCAGCTTGTCGGCATAGACCTTGCGGGTGCCGGGGTGCGCTTGCACCTTCTTGTACATCAGAGGCTGGGTCACCATCGGCTCGTCCTGCTCGTTGTGACCAAGCTTGCGGAAGCAGTAGAGGTCGATCACCACGTCCTTACCAAACTGCTGCCGGTAATCGACGGCGAGCTTGGTGACGAAGGCCACGGCCTCGACATCGTCGCCGTTGACGTGGAAGATCGGCGCCTCGGCCATTTTGAAGATTTCGGTGCAGTAGTGCCCGGAACGATAGTCACGCGGATCGGAGGTGGTAAAGCCGATCTGGTTGTTCACTACGATGTGGACAGTGCCGCCCGTGCCATAGCCGCGGGTCTGGGCGAAGTTGAGCATTTCCTGATTCACGCCCTGGCCAGCCACGGCGGCGTCGCCGTGAATGAGCACGGGCACGATCTTCTTCTTGCCATCCGGACCGTAGCGCAGCTGACGGGCATAGACAGAACCCTCGACCACGGGGTTGATGATTTCCAGGTGCGAGGGGTTGAAGGCCAGAGTCAGGTGCACCGGGCCGCCGGGCGTGCCGACATCGGAGGAGTAACCCATGTGGTACTTCACATCGCCGGTATAGGCCAGCTCTGCGTCCTTGCCCTCGAACTCGGCAAACAGCATGGAAGGCGGCTTGCCGAGGGTGTTGACCAGCACGTTCAGACGGCCGCGGTGCGCCATGCCAATGACGATTTCTTGCACGCCGTGGCCCCCGGCGACACGGATGAGCTCATCCATCGAGGCGATCAGCGATTCACCGCCTTCGAGCGAGAAGCGCTTCTGACCGACGTATTTGGTGTGCAGATAGCGCTCGAGCGTTTCGGCGGCGGTCACGCGCTCGAGCAGGCGTTTCTTGTCTTCCTTGCTGTAGCTGCCGCGCGCGCGCACGGGTTCGAGGCGCTCTTGCAGCCAGCGTTTTTCCTGGGTCGAGGTCAGGTACATATACTCGACCCCGATGGAGCCGCAGTAGGTTTCCTTCGCAGCCTCGAGAATCTTGGAGAGCGGCGCACGATCGGCGCCCATGCGGAACGAGCCGGTGTTGAAGCTACGGTTCAAGTCGGCGGGCGTGAGGCCATAGTGAGACAGCTCGAGCTCAGGCACGACCGTCGGCTCTTGGCGCTTCAAGGGATCGAGATCGGCCTTGCGGTTGCCCAGGAAACGATAGGCATTGATGAGTTGCAGCACGGCGACTTGCTTGCCGTCATCGGCAGCAACGGCAGCCGTGGCACGGAAGCCACCGTGCATAGCCTGCTCGGCAAAAGCGGCAATCACCGGCGCATGGGGCACGTCACGGGGAACGAAGCCCGGCTGCTGCGCCAGCTTGTCGAAATAGGCGCGCCATTCCTCCGGCACGGCAGCCGGGTCCTCCAGATAGTTTTCGTAAAGCTCTTCGACGAACGGCGCGTTGCCACCGAAGAACAGGGAAGTTTCGAGCTTCTGCTTCATCATCTAGCGTCCCCTTTTGGGATGGGTTCTCTCTTTTATCGATATGGGCCGGCGCGTGAGCATCGTTGTGCCGATTGGAAAAAAGGCGGCAGAAGCGCCGCCTTTTCCGCTTCGATCAACGCTGTGCCAAAGGTACCACGTCGCGCTTGGCGGCACCGATGTACAACTGACGCGGACGGCCGA
Source organism: Azovibrio sp. (assembly GCA_026414665.1). Lineage (GTDB taxonomy): Bacteria > Pseudomonadota > Gammaproteobacteria > Burkholderiales > Rhodocyclaceae > Azovibrio. The sequence continues at coordinate 14,251 of JAOAIO010000040.1, read as the reverse complement.
TCTTGTATTCGGGATCGGTGATCATTTCTTCCCACTGGGTCATCCAGCCCACGGTGCGAGCCAGGGCGAAGATGCAGGTAAACATCGAAGTGGGAATGCCGATGGCCTTTTGCACGATGCCCGAATAGAAGTCCACGTTCGGGTAGAGCTTCTTCTCGACGAAGTATTCGTCTTCCAAAGCGATCTTTTCGAGCGCCATGGCGAGCTTGAAGAGACGGTCGTTCTCAAGCCCCAGCTCGGTCAGCACTTCGTTGCAGATCTTGCGCATCAGCTTGGCGCGCGGATCGAAGTTCTTGTAGACGCGGTGGCCAAAGCCCATGAGCTTGAAGGGATCGTTCTTGTCCTTGGCGCGCTTGATGTATTCACCGACACGGGAAACATCGCCGATTTCCTCGAGCATGTTGAGGCAGGCTTCGTTGGCGCCGCCGTGGGCAGGCCCCCACAGACAGGCGATGCCCGCGGCGATACACGCAAACGGGTTGGCACCGGAAGAGCCGGCCAGACGCACGGTCGAGGTGGAGGCGTTCTGCTCGTGGTCGGCGTGCAGGGTGAAGATCACGTCGAGCGCGCGCACCAGCACGGGATTCGGCTTGTACTTCTCACACGGCGTGCCGAACATCATCTGCATGAAATTGGCGGTGTAATCCAGCTCGTTGTCCGGATACATGAAAGGCATGCCGGTGTTGTACTTGTAGGCCATGGCCACGATCGTCGGCAGCTTGGCCACGATGCGGTTGAAGCTGATGTTGCGATGCTCGGCATCGGAGAAATCCATGGCCTCGTGATAGAAGGCGGACAGCGCGCCGACCACGCCGGTCATCACGGCCATCGGATGGGCGTCACGGCGGAAGCCGTTGTAGAAGCGGGTGAGTTGGTCATGCACCATCGTGTGCTTCTTGATGGTGTTTTCGAACTCGGTCTTTTGGCTGAGGTTAGGCAGCTCGCCATTCTTGAGCAGATAAGCGACTTCGAGGAAGTTGCACTGCTCGGCGAGCTGCTCGATCGGGTAGCCACGATACAGGAGCTCGCCCTTGTCACCGTCGATGAAGGTAATCTTGGATTTGCAGCTAGCGGTAGACAGGAAGCCGGAATCGTAGGTAAAGAGGCCGGTCTTGGCGCCCAGGGTACGGATGTCGATGCATTCGTTGCCGTGGGTGGGGGTCATGATCGGGAAATCGACAGGCGCCTGCCCATCGATGCTCAGTGTTGCCTTGCGTTCGGTCGTCATAGTGTCTTCCCTGTTCAGGTGTTTGATTGCACTGCCAAATGAGACAGGCAAACGCTCAAGGTAGAGCGCTTACCTTACTCAACTCTTACGCAACATGGCCACGATCGGCGCCAGGCGAGCATCTTCGCACTCTGCCTGACCGCTGATCAGGTGCCACAACTCCAGGTCTTCGTAATCCGCAAGCTCGGCGAACGCCTGCTGCTCGGCTTCAGACAGCCGGTCGAAGGTTTCTTCGAGGAACCGGGTCAAGGCCAGGTCCACTTCCAGCAAGCCCCGCCGGATGCAGCGCCAGCGCAGGCGTTCGTAAGCTTCCCGCTGCATCACACGTACCGCTTGACCATCATTTCCTTGATCTTGCCGATGGCCTTGGTGGGGTTGAGCCCCTTCGGACAGACATCGACACAATTCATGATGGTGTGGCAACGGAATAGACGATAAGGATCGTCAAGATTGTCGAGGCGCTCGTTGGTGGCCTGGTCGCGGGTATCGGCGATGAAGCGGTAAGCCGCGAGCAGCCCGGCCGGACCGACGAACTTGTCCGGATTCCACCAGAACGACGGGCAGGAGGTGGAACAGCAGGCGCAGAGGATGCACTCGTACAAGCCGTTCAACTCCTCCCGATCTTCCGGCGACTGGAGACGCTCACGCTCCGGCGGCGGATCGTTGTTGATCAAGTAGGGCTTGATGGAGTGGTATTGCTTGAAGAACTGGGTCATATCCACGATCAGGTCGCGGATGACTGGCAGCCCCGGCAACGGCCGCAGAACGATCGGCTGCTTGAGCGAATCGATGTCGGTCAAGCAGGCCAGGCCATTCTTGCCATTGATGTTCATGGCATCGGAGCCGCACACCCCTTCGCGGCAAGAACGCCGGTAGGAAATGGTGTCGTCCTTGGCCTTCAGCTTGGTCAGGGCATCGAGCAGCTTGCGGTCGGTCGGCTCAAGCTCGACGGAAATGTCCTGCATGTAGGGGCGCTCGTCCTTGTCCGGATCGTAGCGGTAGATGCTGAATTGAACCGTGCGTTTCGTCATGCTGGACTCCAATTAGTACGACCGGGTCTTGAGTTCGACCGTCTCGACCGTCAACGGGGTGAGGTTGACGGGCTTGTATTCGATCTTGTTGCCTTCACGATGCCAGAGGGTGTGCTTGAGCCACTCTTTGTCATTGCGGCCATTCGGGAACTCGGGGGTATCCGGCGCGTCGTCGCGCACGTGCGCCCCACGCGATTCCTTGCGGGCCTCGGCGGAGATCATGGTGGCCTTGGCGACTTCGATCAGGTTTTCAGTCTCCAGCGCCTCGACCCGAGCCGTGTTCCACACCAAGGACTTATCCTTGATTTCCAGGTTCTCGACCATCTTTTCGACTTCGAGAATCTGAGTGACGCCCTTCTTCAACATGTCGGCGAAGCGGAACACGCCAGCGTGGTCTTGCATGGTGCGCTGGATAGCGAGACGCGCTTCATGCACGCTGGCGCCGCCCTTACGCTTATTGATGGCGTCGATGCGGGCCAAGGAGAAATCGGCCGCATCCTTGGGCAAATCACGGTGCGCCTTGCCGGACTTGAGATCCTCGACGGCGGAATCGCCGGCGGACTTACCGAACACCAACAGATCCAGGAGCGAATTGGTACCAAGGCGGTTGGCGCCGTGCACGGAGGCGCAAGCGCATTCGCCCGCGGCATAGAAGCCAGGCACGACGGTGTTGTAATCGCCATCCTTGGGCACCACGACCCGACCCGAGTAATTGGTGGGAATGCCGCCCATCTGGTAGTGGCAAGTCGGCACCACGGGGATGGGCTCCTTGATCGGATCGACACCGGCGAACTGGATGGAGATCTCGCGGATGCCCGGCAGACGCTTCATGATGGTGGCCGGATCGAGGTGGGTGATGTCGAGCAGCACGTAATCCTTGTTCGGACCGCAGCCGCGCCCTTCCTTGATCTCGGTCGCCATGGCACGCGCCACCACATCGCGCGACGCCAGATCCTTGGCATTCGGGGCATAGCGTTCCATGAAACGTTCCTTGCTGGCGTTGCGCAAGATGCCGCCTTCGCCACGCACGCCCTCGGTAATCAGCACGCCGGCGCCGGCTACGCCAGTGGGGTGGAACTGCCAGAACTCCATGTCTTCGAGCGGAATGCCGGCGCGCGCCGCCATGCCCAGACCGTCACCGGTGTTGATGAAGGCATTGGTGGAAGACGCATAGATGCGGCCAGCGCCGCCGGTGGCGAAGATGGTGGCGCGGGTGTGGAAGATCACCACCTGGCCAGTTTCCATTTCCATGGCGGTCACGCCGACCACATGGCCTTCGCTGTCGCGGATCAGGTCGAGCGCCATCCATTCCACGAAGAACTGGGTATTGGCCTTGACGTTGCGCTGATACATGGCGTGCAGCATGGCATGACCGGTCCGGTCCGCCGCAGCACAGGAACGGCGCACGGGCTTCTCACCGAAATTGGACATATGCCCACCGAAGGGGCGCTGATAAATCTTGCCGTTGTCGGTACGATCGAAAGGCATGCCGTAGTGTTCGAGCTCGACCACTACTTCCACGGCCTTCTTACACATGAATTCGATGGCGTCCTGGTCGCCGAGCCAGTCGGAACCCTTGACGGTATCGTACATGTGCCAGCGCCAATGATCTTCCTCGGAGTTACCGAGCGAAGCCGCCACGCCACCCTGAGCGGCCACGGTATGCGAACGAGTTGGGAAAACCTTGGAAAGCACGGCAGTCTTCAAGCCGGCTTCGGACAGTTGAATGGCGGAACGCAGGCCGGCGCCGCCAGCCCCCACGATCACCGCATCGAATTTGAGGACGGGGATATTCACGCTTACAGTCTCCAGAGAATCGAGGCAGCCCAGCCGGTGTAACCCACCAGGGCCAGGATGGTCAGCACATGCAGGGTCAGACGCAGGCCCGTGGGCTTGATGTAGTCCATCCACAGGTCACGCATACCGATCCAAGCGTGATAAAACAGGCTGACGAGAAACAAGAAGGTGATGAACTTGACGAAACCATGCGCGAAGATGCCGCGCCAGGTATGAAAATCGCCAGGTTGCACCATGAGCAGCACCAATGCCATCAAAATGGAATAGACCGCCATGATGACGGCCGTCGCCCGCTGGGCGATCCAATCCTTGAGGCCGTAATGAGCCCCGACCACGATACGATTTACCACAACAGAACCCCCCACAGGATGACGGTCAAAGTCAGGCTGACGGCAAACACGATGCCGGCAGACTGACGCGCCGAAGCAAGATCGACACCAACATGCATATCCAGCAGCAAGAAGCGGATGCCCGCGCAGAAGTGATGCAGATAGGCCCAAGTCAAGCCAGCGAGAATCAACTTCACCAGCGGATGCCCAAGCGCCGCTTGAAAAGCTGCAAAGGTATCGGGAGAGGTCACGCTGGCCTGGAACATCCAGAGCAGCAAGGGCAGCATCAAGAAGATGCCGACGCCGCTGATGCGATGGAGAATGGATAGCTTGCCGGGAAGGGGCAGCCTAATGGTGGTGAGGTCCAGATTTTTTGGACGCTTCTTGATGCTCATCTCTGCCATGAACGTCATCCTTAGAGATTGGGGAAGTGGCGGCAAACCGCCCGAACGCTACGAAAAAGAGCCGTAATTATATATTCAAAGCAAGCGCGGAGTGGCGCCCTTCTTGCCTTGGGCCTTAGCTGAGCTCATTGAAATAGTGGTAGTTCAAGGTGGCATAGCGGCCGCGCCGCCACTCGACCGGCCGATCGCCATAGGTATAAGCGACACGCTCAACAAGCAGGAGCGGCGCCGCATCGGGCACCCCCAGCAAACGCGCGGCCTTGGCATCGGCGGCCACAGCCCTAAGCCGCTCTTCGGCGCGTATCATGCGCACCCCGAACTGAGATTCGAAAAAACTATAAAGCGAGCGCTCCGACTGCTGCAGGAGCTCAAGCGTAAGCCCCGCGAAGATGCTAGCCGGCAAGAAAAGCTCATCGAGCACGACCGGATCCCCATCGAAGCGCAACAGGCGTTCGAGCACGATGACCGGGTCGCCGACCGGAAGCTGCAACACATTGGCCACGGCGGCGCTCGCCGCTTCCTCGCGGCAAGACAAAGGCTCGCTGCGCGCCTGGCGCACCCGACCGTCATCCGGCGTAAGCCGCAGGAAGCGGTAAAAAGAGCGCGGGTCGTTGTGCGACGCCACGAAAGTGCCCTTGCCCTGGCGCCGCACGAGCAGGTTTTCGGCCGCCATCTCGTCGATGGCCTTGCGCACCGTGCCTTGGCTGACGCCGAAACGGGCCGCGAGCTCCGACTCGCTCGGAATCGCCGCCCCGGGCGCCCACTCGCCCGCGCCCAGGGCGCGCACCATGAGCTCCTTGATTTGACGGTAAAGCGGGCTGAAAGTCGGCGAAAGCGCCGCCTTGCGCGAGGCCGTCCGGGCAAGAGAGGTACGGGGGGTACGAGGCATGGGCGTCGATTTCATCACAAATCGAGGGCGCCGTCCAATCATTGCTATCTTATATAAGACAGCTGACCGTCCATTGACACTCCCGAGGCGAACTCCTACCATAATCCGCCTGTGCCCCGGGCTCTGCCGCGGGCCTGCCCGCGATCTCCGGATCGCCCGAACCAACCCATTCCCTACAGGAGTCAGTTACATGTCCAAAGCCCCCATGCGCGTTGCCGTGACCGGTGCCGCCGGCCAGATCGGCTATAGCCTGCTGTTCCGCATTGCTTCCGGCGAAATGCTCGGCAAGGACCAGCCGGTCATCCTGCAACTCCTCGACCTGCCGCAAGCCCAGAAGGCCGTGCAGGGCGTGATCATGGAGCTGGACGACTGCGCCTTCCCGCTCTTGGCGGGCGTCATTGCTACCGATGACCCGAATGTCGCCTTCAAGGATGCGGATATCTGCTTGCTGGTCGGCGCCCGTCCGCGTGGCCCTGGCATGGAACGGGCCGATCTGCTGCAAGCCAACGGCGCCATCTTCACGGTGCAAGGCAAAGCCATCGCTGAAAACGCCAAGGAAGACGTGAAGGTGCTGGTAGTGGGCAACCCCTGCAACACCAACGCTTACATCGCCCGCGCCGCCGCGATGAAGGTCGGTCGCACCAACCCCAACAACTATCACGGCATGTTGCGCCTCGACCACAACCGCGCTTTGTCGCAAATCGCCGCCAAGACCGGCCGCCCGGTTTCCTCCCTGAAGAAGATGGTGGTGTGGGGCAACCACTCTCCCTCGATGTATGCCGACTACCGCTTCTGCACCTCGAACGGCGAGCGCGTCAAGGACCTGATCAACGATCCGGTATGGAACAACGATGTGTTCCTGCCCACGGTCGGTAAGCGTGGTGCCGCCATCATCGACGCACGCGGCCTATCTTCCGCCGCCTCCGCCGCGAATGCCGCCATCGACCACATCCGCGACTGGGTGCTGGGTTCCGATGACTGGGTGACGATGGGCATCCCCGCCCCGGCCGACAACGGCTATGGCATCCCCGAAGGCTTGGTGTTCGGCTTCCCCTGCGAGTGCAAGAACGGTAGCTTCAGCCTGATCAAGGGCCTGGAGATGGACGAGTACTCCAAGGGCAAGATCGCCATCACCCTGAAAGAGCTAGAAGACGAGCGCGCCGCCGTGGCCGACATGCTGAAATAATCTGCCTTGCTCTTACGCCAGAGCCGCAGCCCGTGCTGCGGCTTTTTTCATGGCCGGCGTGGCCGCCGTGCCTGGCGTAGAATACGCGCCTCCCGACAGCGCCTGGACTCGCCCGCATGTTGCGTCTCACCGAAGTCAAGCTACCCCTCGATCATCCCGACAGCGCGCTCGAAGCCGCGATTCTCGCCCGCCTTGGCATCGCTCCCGCTGATCTCGTCGCTTACCGCGTCTTTCGCCGTGCCTATGATGCGCGCAAGCCCGCGCACATCTTCCTCATCTACACCCTGGATGTGGAAGTGCGGGATGAGCCAAGCGTGCTAGAGCGCCACCGGGGCGCCCGGCACATTGGCCCGACGCCGGACATGTCTTACCGCTTCGTCACCCAGGCCCGCCCAGGTGAAAATCGCCGCCCCATCGTCATCGGCACAGGTCCTTGCGGTCTCTTCGCCGGCCTGGTGCTAGCCCAGATGGGTTTTCGCCCCATCATCCTCGAACGCGGCAAGAGCGTGCGCGAACGCACCCAAGACACCTGGGCGCTGTGGCGTCAGGGCCGGCTCGACCCGGAATCGAACGTGCAGTTCGGCGAGGGCGGCGCCGGCACTTTCTCGGATGGCAAGCTCTACAGCCAAATCAAGGACCCCCGCTACCTGGGCCGCAAAGTGCTCGAAGAGTTCGTGCGCGCCGGCGCCCCTCAGGAGATCGTCTACGTCAGCAAGCCGCACATCGGCACCTTCCGCTTGGTGAAGATGGTCGAGAATCTGCGCGCCACCATGCTCGCCCTGGGCGCCGAAATCCGCTTTCAGAGCAAGGTCGAGGAGGTGCTGATCGACACCGATGCCAGCGGCCGGCGCCAAGTGCGCGGCGTGCGCTTGGCCGACGGCAGCGTGCTGGCAAGCGAGCATGTCGTGCTCGCCATCGGCCACAGCGCCCGAGACACCTTCCAGATGCTCTACGACCAGGGCGTTTATATCGAAGCCAAGCCGTTCTCGATCGGGGTCCGCATCGAGCATCCCCAGGCCCTGATCGACCAAGCCCGCTTCGGACGCTTCGCCGGCCACCCGCTGCTGGGCGCCGCCGATTACAAGCTCGTGTATCACGCCAAGAACGGCCGCACCGCTTACAGCTTTTGCATGTGCCCAGGCGGCCAGGTGGTGGCCGCCACCTCCGAGCTGGGCCGGGTGGTCACGAACGGCATGAGCCAGTATTCCCGCGCCGAGCGCAACGCCAACAGCGGCCTGGTGGTCGATGTGTCGCCGGAAACCGACTTTCCTGGCCACCCACTTGCCGGCATCGACTTCCAACGCCACTGGGAAGCCCTCGCGTTCGCAGCGGGCGGCGGCACCTACCGGGCCCCCGCGCAACGGGTAGGCGACTTTCTCGCCGGACGCCCCTCCACCGCCCTGGGCAGCGTCCTTCCCTCCTATCAGCCCGGCATAGCGCTTACCGACCTCGCCACATGCCTACCCGATTTCGTCGTAGCGACCCTGCGCGAAGCCCTGCCGGTGTTCGGCCGCCAGATCCGCGGCTACGATATGGCCGATGCGCTGATGACCGGCGTCGAGACGCGCACCTCCTCGCCAGTACGCATCAAGCGGCATGCCGATCGCCTCGAAAGCGTCAATACCCACGGTCTATACCCGGCGGGCGAGGGTGCCGGCTACGCGGGCGGCATCCTTTCCGCCGGCGTCGATGGCATCAAGGTCGCCGAAGCCGTGGCGCTCGCCATGAACGGTCTACCGCCCCTGCCGCCCTGCCGCAAGGCAGACTAAAATCTCCCCTCCTGCTTGCGAGGATCATCCCATGCGCCACCCGAACGATGTGCTCTTTGCCGGCGAAAAGCCGTTTCCCCTCCTGCCCGCGGTCGATCACTATGCCGGCTCGGAAAAATTGATCCGCAAGGCCCTCGCCTTGCAGCAGGACATGGGCCCCTTGTTCGACATCACCTGCGACTGCGAAGACGGCGCCCATGCCGGCGCCGAAGCCGAACATGCCAGCATGTGCGCGGCCCTCATCATGAGCGCCGAAAACCGCTTCAACCGGGTCGGCGCGCGCATCCACGACATCACTCACCCACATTGGGAAAAGGACCTGGAGATCCTAGTCGGCGAAGCCGGCAGCCGCCTCCCCTTCATCACCTTGCCCAAACCGCGTTCAGCCGATGACGTGCGGCGCCAGATCATGGTGCTGCGCCAGACCGAGGCCATTCACGGCATCAAGCACCGCATTCCCGTACATGTCCTCATCGAGACCCACGGTGCCTTGCGCGAAGTCTGGCAAATCGCCGCCCTAGAAGGCGTCGAGAGTCTCGATTTCGGCCTCATGGACTTCGTCTCCGGCCATCACGGCGCCATCCCCAGTCACGCCATGCACAGCCCCGGCCAGTTCGACCACCCCCTGGTGGCGCGCGCCAAGTGCGAGATCAGCGCCGCCGCTTTGGGCTCTGGCGTGGTGCCGACGCACAACGTCACCACCGAACTCAAGGATGTCGACTACATTCGCAACGACGCCCGCCGCGCTCGGGAAGAATTCGGCTTCCTGCGCATGTGGAGCATCCACCCCAACCAGAACCAACCGATTCTCGCCGCCATGCGCCCGGACTTCTCCGAAACCGCGCTGGCCGGGGAAATTCTGATCGCGGCGCAAGAAGCCGACTGGGGCCCCATCCAATACGCCGGCAAACTGCACGACCGCGCCTCCTACCGTTACTACTGGGAGCTCCTGAAACGCGCCCGAGCCACTGGCGTGGAGCTCGCCGCGCAAGTCAGCCAGCGCTTTTTCGCTTAAGGCCTGGAGCCCGCTTGTCATACGCCCCTCAGCCAGTCGCTGCCACGACGCTCGACATCCTCTACCAGGATAAGCGCCTCGTGGCCGTGCATAAGCCGGCGGGATTACTCAGCCATCGCAGCACGCTCGATCGACACGCCAGCGATTTCGCCTTACAGCGCGTGCGCAACCAGATCGGCCAGCGCGTACACCTCGTGCACCGGCTCGACCGCGGCACATCGGGCGTGCTGCTCTTCGCCCTCGACGAAGCCGCCGCGCGTCACCTGGGACACCAGTTTGCCGCAGGCCAGGTGCATAAGCGCTACCTCGCCGTGGTGCGCGGCCACCCCGCCGAACATGGGGAAATCGATCACCCGCTCTCGCGCCGGCGCGATGCCTACGAAACGAGCGCCCCCGATTGCAGCCAGACGCCCCAAGCCGCCCTAACCCGCTACCGGCGTCTGGCCACGGTGGAACTACCCGTCGCCGTGGACCGCTACCCGACCAGCCGCTACGCCCTGATGCTGCTCGAACCGCTTACCGGCCGCCGACACCAATTGCGGCGGCATATGCAGCACATCGGGCACCCGATCATCGGTGACGCCACTTATGGCAAGGGCGTCCACAATCGCTTTTTTCAGCGCCAGTTCGGCGTGCGCCGGCTGCTCCTCGCTTGCTTGGCAATGCAGGTCCGTCACCCTGACGACGAACGCCCGATCCGGCTCGCCGCCCCGCTCGCGCCCGAGTTCGCCCAACTCGTGCAGACACTCGGCTGGTCCCTGCCCGATCTGGCTCGCTGACCCTCCACTGCCCGCGCCCGGGAGGTTGTGCTTTTAGGGATTTTTTATGCCGATCTCCCTAAGATGGGCGTAAATCCGATGCCCATGCCCACCTTGCCCTACAACCCCTATTTATTCGTCCTGCTCGTCAGCGTCGCCGTCACCTTGCTGATGCTGCCGATCAGCGACCCCTCATTCTTACCCAACAGCGCGTTGCTCTACGTCCTCCTCGTCGTGCTCATCGGCAGCGCCCTGGGACGGCGCCCGGCCATCCTGGCGGCGCTCTGTTCCGCGCTCCTTTACGCCCACGTCTTCGTACCGCCGCGCTTCTCGCTCGCCATCACCGAAGGCCACTATCTGCTTAGCGCCGCCATCATGCTCACGGTCGCGCTCTTGGTCGGCCACCTGACCGCCTCGCTCAAGCACACCGCGCGGCAGATGAAAGCCCAGGAAAGCCGCACGCGCGCGCTTTACGAGCTGGCGCGCAAGCTCGCCGCGACACTGACCCGGGAAGACATCGAACGTAGCACCGCGCAATTCCTACAGGCGGAAATCCCGAATTGCACGTTACGCGTGCTCGAACCCGATGCCGGCGATAGCCTCGTGCCGCCGCTGCCTGCCTCGCTCCTGGAGGCGCTCAAGCAGCGCCAGCAAACGCTCCGCACGTCGCACGGCCAACCCGGCCAAACGCGCCTGCTCGTGCCGATGCTGGCCGCATCCGGCCTGCATGGCATTCTGGTGTGCGACTTACCCACGCCGCAAGCCGAAGCCGGGCTCGATCTGGAACGACTGGAAAGTATCGCCTCGCTCGCCGCCGTCGCGCTCGAGCGCACTCACTTCGCCGATGCTGCGCACCAAAGCGAAATGCGCCACTCGACCGAGGTGCTGCGCAATTCCATCCTTTCCGCCCTGTCGCACGACTTGCGCACGCCGCTTACCGGCCTCATCGGCATCGCCGAAACCTTGTGCCGAGGCCGCATCGCGCCCGAACAACAAACGAGCCTACTCACCACCCTGCATACCCAGGCGCTACACATCAATCGCCAGGTCGGCAATCTGCTCGACATGGCACGTCTGCGCTCCGGCCAGGTGGAGCTGAGCAAAGCCTGGCAGCCGGCCGAAGAAGTGCTGGGCGTCATCTTGCAGCAGGCCCAGACGCAATGGCCAGCGCGATCGATCACGGTAACGCTCGCTGCCGACCTGCCGCCGCTCTACTACGACGCCGTGCTGATGGAGCGAGCGCTCTGGAATCTGCTCGAAAATGCCGTCAAATATTCGCCGCCAGACCAGCCCATCGAAATTCACGTGCGCCGCGAAGCAAGCCATGCCCTGCTCTCAGTCTGCGACCGCGGCCGAGGCCTACCCCAAGGCATAGACATCGACGCCCTATGCAGCATGTTCCGACGCGGCGAGCCAGAATCAAATATCCCCGGCATGGGACTGGGACTCGCCATCGCCCGCACCATCGCCAGGGCCCACGCCGGCGACATTCTGGCGAGCAACCGCCCAGGCGGCGGAGCGTGCTTCACGTTACGCATCCCGCTTGCTCCTGCCGACTCCCCCCCAGCCCCGTCCGATGTCCTGCCATGCGCCCTCTGACAGCCCCGCAGCGACGCTCCGATGGCGGCTGCCATGGCAGCTCCACGGCCGCGCCCTTCACCCAGCGCCGCCAAGCGGCTAGTCCGAAGCACGCACCCACGTCCGTATGGCAAGGCTTTCCTAGCGCGGTGTGCCCACCGAGGTTTTCGAGATGAACACATCCGACACGATTCTGCTGGTCGAAGACGATGCGCAGATCCGCAAGTTCGTCTGCATCGCCCTCGCCAGCGAAGGCTATGCCGTACACGAAGCCTGTAGCGCCGGCCAGGCCGCCAGCTTGGCTGCGAGCCTGCGGCCGGCCTTGTTGATCCTCGATCTCGGGCTGCCCGACCGGGATGGGCAACACTTCATCCAGGATTTGCGCGCCTGGTCTTCCACCCCCATCCTGGTACTCTCGGCCCGGAGCCAGGAAAGCGACAAGGTCAAAGCGCTAGATGCCGGCGCCGACGATTTTCTGACCAAGCCCTTCGGCGTTTCAGAGCTCTTGGCGCGGGTCCGCGCCCTCTTGCGCCGGCGCCAACAGCCGCCCCTCGACGCGGCGCCCGTCATCCAATTCGGCGAGTTCCGCATCGACTGCGTGCGGCGCATCGTCACCCGGCGCGGCGAGCCCGTGCATTTGACCCAGATCGAATACCGCCTACTGGTCTTCCTCGCTGCCAACCCGGGACGGGTGTTCACCCACCGGCAACTACTGCTACAAGTCTGGGGCGGCCATGCCGTGGACAATCATCAATACCTGCGCGTCTATGTCGGCCACTTGCGCCAGAAAATCGAAGCCAATCCAGCCCAGCCGCAGCACATCTTGACGGAGATCGGCGTCGGCTACCGCTTTCAGCCCTGAACGGCCGCCATGTCTTGCGGCCCCGTGGCAAGCCGGCCGCGACAGCTCAGGAGGATTCGCCCGGGGCGGCCTGCTTGCTGCCGGCATCGCCCGCTGCGGGCTTATTTGCCTCGGGCTTACGTCCCCACTGGATGGGATGCGCGTGGCGGCTGATAAGGAAATCGAGGAAGAACTTCATCCAGATGGTGCTGCCGGCAATCGCGCTCCACGTTTCATAACTGAAGGCAGCGGTCACAATGCCGACGATGGTAAACACGATGATGATGCCGGCGATGAGGTTGAGCGCGCCGGTATAGGGAGCGAATTTTTCCGGATGAGCGGGAGGCTCGCCGCGCTTTAAGGCGACCTCGGAAAAATCGCGCCGAGCAAAGATACGCCAGGCCCGACGCAGCCAGAAGAAGGCGATGGGGAACAGGGCCAGGAACAAAATCCAGGTCATGGCGACGCTGACATCAAAGACCATTGGGCACTCCAGAAGGAAGCGGCTTGCACCCGCCGCCCGGGCGGGGCTGCCAGAAAAAACCCCGCCAGTATAAACCCGGCGGGGTGGTGGGCCGAAGGCGGCGGGATCAGGCCCGCCGCGCGTTCAAGACTTAGTGGTGCGCGCCATCGACCATCTTGGAGCCACGCGGAATGCGCACGCTTTCCACGAGTTCCTGGATGTGCTGGGGCGCTTCCTTGGTCATCTTGGAGACGATCACAGCCACGGCAAAGTTCACCACCGCGCCGACGGCGCCGAAGGCTTCCGGGGTGATGCCGAAGAAGCTGTTGGCGCCACCGATCAGATCGGTGAACTCAGTGCCCTTGATGAAGAAGATGCCCTTGTGCGCGAACACATAGAAGCAGGTCACGAACAGGCCGGCGAGCATACCGGCGATGGCGCCTTCCTTGTTCATCTTCTTGGAGAAGATGCCCATCATGATGGCCGGGAACAGCGAGGAGGCGGCGATACCGAAGGCGAGCGCCACGGTACCGGCGGCGAAGCCCGGCGGATTCAAGCCGAGATAGCCGGCGATGACGATGGCGATGGCCATGGAAATTTTGCCGGCCATCAATTCGCCTTTCTCGCTGATGTCGGGAGCGAACACGCCCTTGATGAGGTCGTGCGACACGGCGGCGGAAATCGCCATCAGCAGACCAGCGGCGGTCGACAGAGCAGCCGCCAGACCACCCGCAGCCACGAGGGCGATAACCCAGTTGGGCAGGAGCGCGATTTCGGGGTTGGCGAGCACGATGATGTCGGCGTTCACCGTCAGTTCGTTGCCCTTCCAGCCCGCGGCTTCGGCCTTAGCCTTGGCATCGGCGTTCTTGGTCTTGTCGTTGTAGTACTGGATGCGGCCGTCACCGTTCTTATCCTCGAACTTCAAGAGGCCGGTCTTCTCCCAGCGCTTCATCCACTCAGGAC
>JAOAIO010000003.1 GCA_026414665.1 Azovibrio sp. | reverse complement strand
GGGTAGGGCCGTGCAGGGGCGCAAGGATACTGGGGGCAGTGCTTCGGCGCAAATGCCCGGCGCAGGGCTTAACGTCGTAGCGGCGCGGTATCGGGGGCCAGCTCTTGCGCTGACAGCTCGCGCCAGACGCCGTCGATATAGCCCTGAAGCGGGCGAAAGTTGGCCTTGTAGGCCATTTTGCGGCTAGCCTTGATCCAGTAGCCGAGATACAGATAGGGCAGTCCGAGCTGTTGGCACAGGCGGGCTTGCCAGAGGATGTTGTAGGTGCCGAATGCGGCGCCGGGAACGTCGGGGTCGAAAAAGGTGTAGACGGATGAGATGCCGTCGTCGAGCACGTCGAGGATGCTGACCATGCGTAGCTGTCCGGCTTCGGAAAATTCGATGAGCCGGGTATCGACCTGGCTTTCGAGCAGAAACTGGGCATATTGGTCGCTGCTGTCTTCATCCATGCCGCCGCCGGGGTGGCGCCGGGTTTGGTAGCGGCTGTAAAGCGCGTAATGGGCGTCACGTTGGATGAGCGGAAGTTCACGCGCTTCCAGATGGCCGTGCTTTTTGAGCGCCCGGCGTTGGCTGCGCGAGGGGGTAAGGCGCTCCACCGGTAGGCGGACCGGGATGCAGGCTCGGCAGGCATCGCACCAGGGGCGGTAGGTGAAGGCGCCGCTGCGCCGGAAGCCGACGCGGATGAGCTGGCTGTAGAGGCGGGTGTCGATGAGGTGCGCGGGCGTGGCGACTTGAGAGCGTGCCTCCCGGTCCGGCAGGTAGCTGCACGGATAGCTAGACGTGGCATAGAACTGCAGCAGCGAAAAGGGCAGGCGGGCATCCAGCATCGACATCGTCAGTCGCTCCAAGGCGCCTGCGCGGCGGTCGTAGGCCAGCGCCCGACGGGCGCGGGCGCTGCGATGAGCGCACGTAGCCGGCGGATGAATTCCTGGCGGGGGATCTCGCGGGCGCCGAGCGAGGCAAGATGCGGTGTTTTCATTTGACAATCGATCATGCCAAAACCTTCCTGGCGCAGATAGCGGACCAGATGGGCGAAGGCGACCTTGGAGGCATCGGTCTGCCGGGTAAACATCGATTCGCCATAAAACATGCGGCCCAGCGCCACGCCGTAGAGCCCGCCGACGAGTTCGCCGTCCAGCCAGGTTTCGACCGAATGGGCGTAGCCGAGTTCGTGCAGCGCGCCATAGGCGGCGCGGATCTCCGCGGTGATCCAGGTGCCGTTTTGGCCTGGGCGGGGCGTTTCGGCGCAAGCCGCGACGACTGCCGCGAAAGCGCTATCGAGGCGAACCTCGAAGCGGCCTCGGCGTAAGGTGCGGGTCAGCGAGCGGGAGGGACGAAAGGCTTCGGGAAACAGCACCATGCGCGGGTCGGGGCTCCACCATAGCACGGGCTCGCCGGGCGCAAACCACGGGAAAATGCCTTGGCGGTAGGCTTCCAGCAGGCGTGGCACGCCGAGATCGGCGCCAGCGGCGAGTAGGCCGTTCGGCTCCTTGAGCGCCGTTTCCAAAGGCGGGAAGGGGGCGTTGCCCGCTAGCCAAGGGATCATCTGCGTCCTGTCGCTAGCGGCGCGGTGGAGGGAGGCGAGCCGGGCGGATGCGATTTGAAGGCGACAACATGGTCGACATCGAGGCGGATACCGATGGCTTCGCCCAGGGCGTGGTTGTGATGGCTGGGCACCAAAGAAAGTACCCGGGTGCCGCTATTGAGTTCGAGCGTATAGAGGATGTCGGCGCCGCGAAAGGCTTTGTTCACCACTCGGGCGCGGGTTGGGCTGCTGTCGTCATGTACCACGTCGTCGGGCCGGAGCAGCACATCGACCGCGCAGCTATGCTCGGGACGCTTGCCGTTGCAGGTGCCGCAGCCCTGGCTGCATTCGACCGGCGCGACCGAATCGAGCACGCCCAGCTCGATGCAAACCTGGTGTTCGCCGATGACTCGGCCGGGTATCAGCACGCCCTGGCCGATGAAATCGGCCACGAAGCGGTTAGCGGGCTGGTGGTAGAGATTGTAGGGCGTATCCCACTGCTGGATGCGGCCGTCCGCGACGATGCCGATCTCATCGGCCATGGCGAAGGCTTCGTGCTGGTCATGCGTGACGAGAATGGCGGTGGAGCCTTCTTCCTTGAGGATGTCGCGCACTTCGAGCGAGAGGCGTTCGCGCAGGTCTACATCCAGGTTGGAGAAGGGTTCGTCGAGCAGGATCAGCTGCGGCCGGGGGGCGAGGGCGCGCGCCAAGGCGACGCGCTGCTGCTGGCCGCCGGAGAGCTCGTGCGGAAACTTATGGCCCTGGCCGGAGAGACCGACGAGCGTCAGCAGATGCTCAACCCGCGCATGGACATCGGCCGGGGCCTGGCGCGCGATGCCGAAAGCCACGTTCCGCGCTACCGTCAGGTGCGGGAACAAGGCGTAATCCTGGAACACCATGCCAATTTGACGCTGTTCCGGGGGGAGACGATAGCCGGGGCGGCTGACGCACTCGCCGTGCAGGCGAATCTCGCCACCGGCGACTTCCTCGAAGCCGGCAATGCAGCGCAGCAGCGTGGTCTTGCCGCAGCCCGAGGGGCCAAGCAGGCAGGCGATTTGCCCGGCTTCTACCTGGAAGCTGACATCCTGCACCACGGTATGCGAGCCGTAACGCTGCACGAGGTGGGAAATTTCGAGTTGAGCCATGGGCGCAAGTCCGTTGAAGATATGTCGATGGGGTGCCGTGCATATGCCGCAGCGCGGTCAGGGGGAGCCAGGCTCGCGCGGCTAGCGGCCGGATCCGTCGGGGGCGGCCTTAGGCTTTACCCGCGCGGCGGTTTTTCGAGGTACCCGATTATAATTCGCAACTCCACGAGAGCTCGTCCATGCGCAATTTTTCTCCCCTGTCGATTTTTTCCTTGCTGATCGCCGCCTTGGTGGCCTTGCCCGTGGCCAGCGTCGGCTTCAATCTGCTGGCTGGCGGCACCAGCGAGATTTGGCGGCATCTCGCCGATACCGTGCTAGCTGACTATATCCGCAATTCCCTGCTGCTGTGCCTGGGCGTGGCGCTCGGGGTGGCTGTGCTAGGCGTGTCCACGGCCTGGCTGACGGCTATGCACGAGTTCCCGGGGCGGCGCGTGTTTGAATGGGCGCTGGTGTTACCCATGGCCGTGCCGGCGTACGTGATGGCCTATCTTTATACCGACCTGCTGCAATTCGTGGGGCCGGTGCAGACTTGGCTGCGGGAAACCTTCGGCTGGAGCCGCAACGACTACTGGTTCCCGGATGTGCGCACTTTGGGCGGGGCAGTGGCGATGTTTGCTTTCGTGCTCTATCCCTATGTCTATCTGCTGGCCCGCAACGCTTTCTTGGAGCGGGCGAGCGGTATGCTCGAAGCGGCCCGTACCCTGGGCGTCGGCCCCTGGGCCGCTTTTTTCCGCGTCTCTCTACCCTTGGCCCGGCCCGCCGTTGCCGCCGGGGTGGCGCTCGCCCTGATGGAAACCCTGGCTGATTACGGCACCGTTGCCTATTTCGGCGTCGATACCTTCACCACCGGCATCTACCGCGCCTGGTTTGCTCTCGGGGACCGTACCGCCGCTGCCCAGCTTTCGGCCACCTTGCTGGGCTTCGTGATCCTGCTCATCCTCTTGGAGCGCACCTCCCGCGGGCGAGCCCGCTATCACAACACCACGGGGCGCAACCGCCCCATGCCGGGACAGCGATTGCGTGGCGTTTCGGCCCTGCTGGCGGTGCTGGTCTGCTGCCTGCCCCTGTGCTTGGGCTTTTTGCTGCCGGCGCTGTTGCTTTTACGCATGACCCTGCTTGAGGGCGATGCGCAGTTCGGGCCGCGTTTCTTTACACTTGCCGGCAATAGTTTCTTCCTTGCCGGGATCACTGCCTTGCTGGCCGTGCTACTCGCGCTTTTGCTGGCTTATGCGGCGCGGCTTGCAAAAACTTGGCTGGCGCAGGGGCTCAACCGTCTGGTAGGGCTCGGTTATGCCGTGCCCGGGGCCGTGATTGCCGTGGGGGTGCTCATACCGGTGACCCGTCTGGACACCTGGCTGGCCTCTTTCTGGGAGCGCGCCTTGGGTGCGAATCCGGGCTTGATTTTCACGGGCGGTGTTGCCGCCTTGGTCTATGCCTATCTGGTGCGCTTTCTGGCGGTGGCTCTGCATACCGTGGAAAGCAGCCTGGGCAAGATCACGCCCAACATGGACGATGCGGCCCGTAGCCTGGGGCTTGGGCAGTTTGCCACGCTGCGTCGGGTGCATGCGCCCATCCTACGTGGCAGCTTGTTGACAGCCGGCCTCTTGGTGTTCGTGGATGTGATGAAGGAGCTGCCGGCTACCTTGGTGATGCGCCCCTTCAACTTCGATACCCTGGCGACCCAGACCTATACCTTGGCATCCGATGAGCGCTTGGCGGAAGCTTCTACCGCAGCGCTTGCCATCGTAGTCGTCGGCCTATTGCCCTTGATCGCCTTATCCCGCCAGATCGCCAAGAGTCGTCTGTCGTCCTAGCCTAGCGAGCTTGAGACCTCGTTCTTGGCGTGGCGCACTTACGAAAAACCCCGCCGCGGCGGGGTGGATGGGGTAGGCGAGGGCTGTGGCTACTTAGCGGAAACCAACCCGGTCGAAAATGATCTGCGCCTTGGCGCGGTACATGGCCAGGGATTTCACCGGCAGGGTATCTACCTTGAAGGGGCCGAGCGCTTCTAGGGCCGGGTTCTTGACTTTCACGCTGGCTACCACCGGCCACTCGTTGTTGCCATCGGCGAAATAGCGTTGCGCTTCGTCGCTGGCTAGGTATTCGAGGAACTTGATCGCCGCGGCCTTGTTGGGCGCGTGCTTGAGCATGCCGCCACCAGAGACGTTGATATGGGTTCCTGTGGTCTTCTGGTTGGGCCAGACCACGCCTACTTTTTCCATGACCTGCTTGTCGGCCGCTTTGTCGGAACGCATCAGGCGCGCCACATAATAAGAGTTGGCAATCGCCACGCCACATTCGCCCGCAGCCACGGCCTTGATCTGGTCGGTGTCGCCGCCTTTGGGAGCGCGAGCGAAGTTCGCCACCAAGCCGCGGGCCCAGGCTTCGGCTTTCTGTTCGCCGTGGTGGGCGATCATGGCGGCCATCAGGGATAGGTTGTAAGGATGCGAGCCGGAGCGGGAGCAGAGCTTGCCCTTCAACGTCGGGTTGGCGAGATCCTCGTAGTTCTGTACCTGTTCGGCCGCGACTTCGGACTTGTTGTAGACGATGACCCGGGCGCGGGTGGAGAAGGCAAACCAGTCGTCGGTGCGCAAATAAGCGGGAATGCGGCTTTCCAAGAGTTTCGACTTGACTGGCGCGAATAGGCCCAATTCGCTTGCTGTCGCCAGCCGTGCCGCGTCTACCGTCAAAAGGACGTCGGCAGGGCTGTTCGCGCCTTCGTTCTTGATGCGCTCGAGCAATTCGTCTTCCTTGCCCTCGATGCGGTTGATCTTGATGCCGGTCTGTTTCGTGAAATTGCTATAGAGCGCCTCGTCGGTTTGGTAGTGGCGCGCGGAATAGAGGTTGAGTACGGCATCTTGGGCATGCGCCGCGACCGCGCTACAGACCAAGACGGCAGCGAGGAGAGGAGTTTTGAATAGCATGAGCGGAGACTCCGTCGTGAGTAGGATGGACGAAGCCCGATTCTAAATAATCGCGCTTGCGAGTGCAAATGATAATGGTTGTTAAGTTGTTGGTGGGGCTAGACACAAGAAAGCCACCCCTTAGGGTGGCTTGTGGACTGATGCCAAGGGCGATTAGTCGATCACCCGGCGAGCGCCGTTGTAGCGTTGCACCCAGTAGCTGCTCTGCATGTTTTCGACACGCACGGCGCTGCCAGCGCGCGGCGCATGGAGGAAATAATTGTCGCCCAAATAAATGCCCACATGCGAGAAAGCGCGGCGCATGGTGTTGAAGAACACGAGATCGCCGGGCTTGAGTTCGCTGCGGTCGACTTCCGCGCCTTGTTGGGATTGCTCGCGGGCGGTACGGGGCAGCACCAAGCCGATGGCTTCCCTATAAACCGTCTGGACGTAGCTGCTGCAATCGAGGCCGCTGTCGGGGTCGTTGCCGCCCATGCGGTAATTGATGCCGACCAGTTCCAAGCCTTTGAGGATGACATCTTGGGCGGCGTTGGAGTAACGTTCAAAGAACGAGGCTTCCTCGCCCTTGCGGTTGGACTCGGCGTGGCCGGCCAGGCTGTAAGCGCTGCCAGCGACGAAAAGCAACGTGAAGAGAAGGGCCTTGTAGTGCTTCGACATGGAGCGCGAATTTATGTCAAAGTTCATGCTTTGTAAACTCTTCGGCGCTATAGCACCTTGGGCGTAATTGCCGTTTATAATTTGTAATTATGAATTCTGAGCCTATGCTCTCCGATCATCAGCTGCGATCTTCCCGCCGTATGGCAAGGGAGGTTTGATCGTGTCTGATTTGCCGCGCATTCTCATCGTCGACGATTCCCGCATGGTGCGGGCTTCCCTGGTCCGGCATCTCAAGGGAACGTACGAGGTGAAGGAGGAGGGCGACGGCGAGGCGGCGTGGCAGACGTTGGTGCTCGATCACACCATCGCCGCCGTGATTTCCGACTTGCAAATGCCGGTGCTCGATGGTTTTGGTCTGCTGGAGCGAGTGCGCGCATGTAAGCTGGCGCGCTTGCGCGACATTCCCTTCGTCCTGATTTCAGGTGAGGAAGATCCAGACGTGCTCGAGCGAGCCCAGCGTTTGGGGGTGTCGGACTTCATTTCCAAAGGCATCTCTGCCGTGGAGCTGAAGACCCGACTCGCGCATCTTTTGCAGTTTGCTCAGACGCGCCAGCACTTGGAAGAGGCTCGGGCCCAGCAGGTTCAGGATGCGGTGACCGGGCTTTTTACCCGCAAGTATGTCGAATTGCAGGCGGCACAGGCGCTGTCCCATGCGTTTCGGCATCAGGGCGAGGCGAGCGTGATGGTCATTGGGTTCGATGGCTACGCCGAGCTGGTGCAGCAGATCGGGCGCTCTCGGGCATCGGATATGGGCGTGAAATTCGCCAAGCTCGTGGCCGGTAAGATCCGCCGCGAGGATAGCCTCGGGCATTTCGGCGAGGGGCGTTTTGCCATCGTTTCTCCGGGCACGCCGCCTGTGGCCTGTATTGCGTTTGCCGACCGTGTCCGGCGTGCCGTGGCCGATTCGGTGGTGTCGGCCGGGGGGCGGCGCATTGCCTTGTCGATGAGCGCCGGGGTGGCGAGCGTGCCCGAGGACCGGGTGATTTCGGCGAGCAGCCTCCTCGATCTCGCGGCGGCGCGGATGGAGGCAGCGATGCAGGCCGGGGGCAACCGGACTGAGTCGGGCGGCTTGGCCGCTCTTGTACAGGAACAGCCTTTGACCGTGAACCGCGCGCTGGAGTTGTTGCGCGATCAGCGGCCGGAGGCCGTCGTCAGACAGTTGGGGCGCTTGGGGCGGCAGTTGCTGCCCATGCTTGCCCTGCTGCAGCAAGAACTGGGGGTCGAGTTGCCCCTGGGCGAACTGGAACAGCGCTTGGCAGACCGGGAGCGGCAACAACCCGGCTAGTCCTTTTCATTTTTTGCAGGCAACACCAAGGAAGAGGGAGTCTTATGACCACTTACAAGGAATTTCACAAGTTCTCGATCGAAAATCCGGATGCCTTCTGGGGCGAGCAGGCCAAGCTCGTGGATTGGCAGACGCCGTTTACGCAGGTATGCGACTACTCCCGGCCGCCCTTCGTGAAATGGTTCGTGGGCGGCAAGATCAATTTATGCCACAACGCCGTCGACCGCCATGCCGCCAAGCGTCCCGATGCGCGGGCGCTGATTTACATTTCGACCGAGACGAACGAGGAAAAGGTCTACTCCTACGCCGAGCTGCAGCGCGAAGTCGAGCGCATGGCGGCGATTTACAAGCATTTGGGCGTCAAGAAGGGCGACCGGGTGTTGATCTACATGCCGATGATTCCCCAGGCTTGCTTTGCCATGCTCGCCTGTACCCGGATCGGCGCTATCCACTCCGTGGTGTTCGGCGGCTTCGCTTCGGGTTCGCTCGCTACGCGCATCGATGACGCCAAGCCTGCCTTGATCGTTTCGGCCGATGCTGGGATGCGCGGGGGCAAGGCCGTGCCTTACAAGCATTTGCTCGATGAGGCGATCGACATGGCGGCGCATAAGCCGCCCAAGGTGCTGATGGTGAATCGTGGGCTCGATCCCGCCTTCAACAAGGTCGAAGGCCGCGACGTCGATTACGCCACCTTGCGCGAAACGGTGCTCGATGCCCAGGTGCCGTGCGAGTGGCTGGAATCTTCCGAGCCTTCCTACATCCTCTACACCTCGGGCACGACCGGCAAGCCCAAGGGCGTGCAGCGTGATACCGGCGGCTATGCCGTGGCGCTCGCCTCCACGATGAAATACATCTACTGTGGCAACGAGGGAGAGACTTTCTTCTCTACCTCAGACATCGGCTGGGTGGTGGGGCACTCCTACATCATCTATGCGCCGCTCATCGCCGGTATGGCCACGGTCATGTATGAAGGCACGCCGCTGCGTCCCGATCCCGGCATCTGGTGGAAGATCGTCCAGGACTACAAGGTCTCGGTGATGTTCTCCGCGCCCACTGCCGCCCGCGTGCTGAAGAAGCAGGACCCGGCCTACATGCACAAATACGATATTTCCAGCTTGCGCCACCTGTTCATGGCGGGTGAGCCGCTCGACCAACCGACCCACGAGTGGATCATGGGCGAGCTGGGCATCCCGGTCATCGACAATTACTGGCAGACCGAAACCGGTTGGCCGATGCTGTCGGCCCAGCATGGCGTGGAGAAGACCAAGCTCAAATACGGCTCGCCCAGCTTCCCGGTTTATGGCTACAACTTGAAGATTTTCCGCGAGGACGGTACCGAGTGCGGTCCCAACGAGAAGGGCATCGCCGCCGTGGTGCCACCGCTGCCGCCTGGCTGCCTATCCACCGTTTGGGGGCAGGACGAGCGCTTTGTCAGCACCTACTTTTCCTTGTTCAAGGATCCGTTGGTCTATTCCTCCTACGACTGGGCTATCAAGGATGAAGAGGGCTACTACTACATCCTTGGCCGTACCGATGATGTGATCAACGTTGCCGGTCACCGTCTTGGCACTCGGGAAATCGAGGAGGCGGTGCAGGCGCACGAGGCGATTGCCGAAGTCGCCGTGGTCGGTGTGGAGGATAAGCTCAAAGGTCAGGTGCCGATTGCCTTTGCCGTGGTCAAGGATGCCTCGCGCATTGCCACCGACGCGCAGCGTGCGGCGCTAGAGAAGGAAGTCTTCAAGGTGGTAGACGATTCGCTTGGCGCCATTGCGCGGCCTGGCCGCGTCTATTTCGTCACTGGGCTGCCCAAGACTCGCTCCGGCAAGATGCTGCGCCGTTCCTTGCAGGCCTTGGCCGAAGGGCGCGACCCGGGGGATTTGACGACCATCGACGATCCTTCCACGCTCGAGCAGATCAAGGCGCTCCTGGCGAACTAAGCGCATCCTGATGCAAGTAGCGCACGGCCCCCGCGTGGGGCCGTTTTTTTATCTGGTATATTCCAGGAAACACCTGAAAGACAATTGGCCCGTGCTCAAGAAAATCCGTGTCGAACATCTGCGGGTGGGGATGCATTTGGAGCAATTCTGCGGCTCCTGGCTCGATCACCCGTTCTGGCGTAATAGTTTTGTCATTACCGATCCCGAGGACTTGCGCCGCATCCGTGAAAGCCGTATCCGTGAGGTGTGGATCGATGCTGCCAAGGGGCTCGATGTCGAGCCCGAGCAGGTGGTCGAGGAAACCGAGCCGCAAGCGCTCGAGGCGGAGCAAAAAGCGCAAATGCGCGCTGCCGTGTCGCATGAGCAGGCGTCCATGGCCGAGGAGGCGCAGCGGGCGGCGCGCATTTGCGCCAAGGCTAAGGAAGCCGTGGTATCGATGTTTCAGGAAGCGCGCATGGGCAAGGCCATCGACGCCGATCAGGCCTTGCCGTTGGTCGAGGAGATTTCCGCCTCCGTGTCGCGTAATCCGGGCGCGCTCATCAGCCTGGCACGCTTGAAGACGGCGGATGATTACACCTATATGCATTCGGTAGCCGTCTGCGCCTTGATGATCGCGCTGGCGCGGCAGCTCAAGCTCGATGCGCAGCAGGTGCGCGAAGCGGGCATGGCCGGGCTTTTGCATGATCTTGGCAAGGCGGTGATTCCCACGGAGATCCTCAATAAGCCGGGGCGGCTCACCGAGGCCGAATTCGAGATCATCAAGACTCACCCGGTCGAGGGACACAAGCTTTTGCTCGCCGGACGCAGCGCCGGCGAGATGGCTTTGGATGTCTGCTTGCATCACCACGAAAAGATCGATGGCAGCGGTTATCCCAAGGGCCTCAAGGGTGAGCAAATCAGCCTTTTTGCGCGGATGGGCGCGGTGTGCGACGTGTATGATGCCATCACCTCGAATCGG
Organism: Azovibrio sp.; assembly: GCA_026414665.1. Taxonomy (GTDB): domain Bacteria; phylum Pseudomonadota; class Gammaproteobacteria; order Burkholderiales; family Rhodocyclaceae; genus Azovibrio. Next base: position 61,956 of record JAOAIO010000003.1, on the reverse strand, counting down.
CCCTACAAAAACGGCTGGGATCCAGCGGAATCCTTAAAGCGCATGGCCGAGTGGCAAGGGCATTTCGATCCGCTGGTTTTTCAGGCTTTCGTCAAAAGCCTGGGCATCTACCCGGTTGGCTCCTTCGTGGCTCTGGCCTCCGGCCGGCTTGGCGTCGTTTTGGAACAAAGCGGCAAGTCGTTGCTCAAACCCGTGGTCAAAGTGTTCTTCTCGACGCGTTCTGAGGCCTATATTCCGCCCGAGATCGTCGATCTCTCCCGCCCCGGCTGCCACGACAAGATCATAGGCCGGGAAGACCCCGCCAAGTGGGGCATCCAAGATGTGGATCGATTCTGGGCCGGCGACTACCCGCGCGGTAGTTGATCCGTCCCGGCCGGGCGTAGCCTTTATAATCACGCCATGGTTTCCGTCGTGCATTCCATCGCCGCCCAGAGCGATGACCAACATTCGTTGCAAACTCTGTCCGAAGGACTGTCGGCCGAGGAGTGCGAGCGCATTGCCGCTGCGCTCGCTTTTGCCCGCGAGATTTATGGCGATGCTTGCTTGGGAAGCGGCGAGGGGGTTTGGTCTCATGCCTTAGGCATGGCTTTGATCGTTGCCGGCTTGCGGCTCGATGTCGCTTCTCGCCAGGCGGCGTTGCTCTTCGCCGTGCCAGCGCATGACGCGCACGGCGGGCAGCAACAGATCGAAGCGCGCTTCGGCGCCGATGTGGCGCAGTTGGTGCACGGCATTTCCCGCTTGAACCGCCTGCGGCCGATTACCCGTGGCTTCATGGCCGCCAATCACGCGGGGGGCACGCCCCAAGAAACCCGCGCGCAGGTGGAAGTGCTGCGCAAGATGCTGCTGGCGATGGTCGAAGATATCCGCGTCGTGCTCTTGCGTCTCGCTTCCCGCACCCAGACGCTACGCTATTACGCGGCCCATCCCGACGAGCTGCGCGTACAAGTGGCGCGGGAGACGCTCGAGCTGTATTCGCCGCTCGCCAACCGCTTGGGCGTTTGGGAGCTGAAGTGGGAGCTCGAGGATTTGTCGTTCCGCTTCCTGCACCCGGAGACCTATAAGAAAGTTGCCAAGATGCTCGATGAGAAGCGCATCGAGCGCGAGCAATTCATCGCCGGCGCCATCGAGCGGGTCAAGGCGGAGCTCTCCGCCGCAGGCATCGGCGCCGAAGTCTATGGCCGCCCCAAGCACATCTACAGCATCTGGAACAAGATGCGCAAGAAAGGCGTCGAGTTCTCCGAAGTTTATGATGTCCGCGCCTTGCGCATCATTGTCGATAGCGTCAAGGATTGCTATACCGCGCTCGGCGTCGTGCACAACATCTGGACGCCGATTCCCAAGGAATTCGACGATTACATCTCCAATCCCAAGGGCAATTACTACCGTTCCCTGCATACCGCGGTGCGCTGCCCGGATGGCCGCTCGCTCGAAGTGCAGATTCGTACTTGGGAAATGCACCGCCATGCCGAGTTGGGCGTTGCCGCGCACTGGCGCTACAAAGAAGGCAGCAAGCCTGCCAACGAGGATCGCTACGACGAGAAAATCGCTTGGTTGCGCCAGCTGCTGACCTGGAAGGACGAGGTCACCGACAGTTCCGACTGGGTGCGCCACTACAAGCAGGCGGCCTTGGATGAGACCATCTACGTCATGACGCCTCAGGGGAAGGTCGTCGATCTGCCGCGCGGCGCCACGCCGTTGGATTTCGCCTACCGCGTACATACCGATCTCGGGCACCGTTGCCGCGGCGCGAAAATCGATGGGGTGCTGGCGCCGCTCAATACGGCGCTGCAGACAGGCCAGCGGGTCGAGATCATCGCTGCCAAGCAGGGCGCGCCTTCACGCGATTGGCTCAACCCGGCGCTCGGCTACATCCATACCAAGGGGGCGCGTACCAAGGTGCGCCAGTGGTTCGCCAGCCTCGCCCTGGAACAAACGCTCGCCGATGGCAAGGCGATTGTCGCCAAGGAACTTCAGCGTCTTGGCCAGAGCGGGCTCAATATCGACGAGCTCGCGCACCGTCTCGGTCTGGCCAAGGCCGATGATCTGTATATCGCTGCGGCGCGCGGCGAGTTGAATCTGCGTCAGTTGCAAGCCATCGTGCGTGGCGATGTCCAGGGGGCGCCGGAGGGCGAGGCGCTGCCGCGGCCAGCCTTGGTGCTGCGCACGCCGGCCGAGGGGCCTAAGGGCATTCTCATCGTGGGGGTCGATAAGCTGCTCACACAGCTCGCGCGCTGCTGCAAGCCGGCGCCGCCCGATCCGATCGAAGGTTTCGTGACCCGCGGCAAAGGTGTTTCCATCCATCGCAGCGATTGCCCGAATTTCCAGCATCTCGCCGCCCTGCACCCGGAGCGGGTGATCGAGACTGATTGGGGCCGCGCCGAGGCGAGCGAAGTGTTTGCGACCGACATCGTCGTCGATGCGCATGACCGGCAGGGATTGTTGCGTGACATATCGGAAATCTTCGCCAAGGAAAAAATCAACGTCATCGGGGTGAATACCCAGTCGAAGCAGGGGAAGGCGCGCATGGGCTTTACCGTCGAAGTGCATAACTTGCAGCAGCTCAAGCGCACGCTTGAGCTGATTCACGGCGTCGAAGGCGTGGTTGCGGCGCGGCGCGGCTAGACAGCGGCCGGCATCGTTGTGACGTGGGTCGGCGGATGAAAAACCGGAGGCGCGAACCAGCCGCGTAAGCGGCCTGTGGGCAAGGCGCATGGCGCACTGTCATGGGGGCCGATCGCGTCGAAGGCGGTTCGCGCCTGCCGCGCGTAGCGTAGCCGTCCTGCCGGATGGCGCTATCCATGTGCAGCGCTCAAGTGGGATGGAATCAAGTGGGATGGAAAAAGGGGAGGCGCAGCAAGGCGCTGCGGCTCCCCTTGTGTTTTCCAGCGTGAGCGGCTTAGCGCTGGGTTTCGACCATGATCAAGGGCTCGTCGCTGGCTTGGCTGGGCTGTGCCCGGCTACGCCGTGGGCGGCCTAGAGGCACGCTCGGTTCGGCCGGGGCGGGCGCGGCAGTGCTGCACGTCTGGACGAGCACGAGCCCGCTGGCTTCGAGATCTTTTTGCAAGGCGGCGATGTCGAGCGGGGCAGCAGCGGCGGTCGACGCGACTGTCGCAGGCGCCGCGGCTGGCTGCGCTGCCGGTTCAGCCGGTTGCGGCACGGTCAGCGGCGAGTCGAGAAGCACCGGTGCGGCTGGCACTTGCGCTTCGGTGACGGGCGCAGCGTCTGCCGCGGGGGCGGCCTCTGCCGTTTCTGCCATAGGGGCTGGCATCGGCGGTGGCGGCTCGCTTGCCATCGCCGCGGCTGCTGCGAGCGGCTCGCTCGGCGCTTCGGTGGCAGCCGGACCGAGCGGCGCATCGGCAGCGGGGCGCTCCGGCTGTGCTTCGGCTGCTAGCGGGAGCGCCGCCGGCAGGGGAGCTGTGCCGTTGTGTGTAAGCGTATCTGCGCTTACGACGGGTTCAGGCTGGGTAGCGGGGAGGCTAGGTGCCATGCTGGCGCCGATGTCGGCGCCTGGCGTGGTTTCGCCGAGCGGGGCCTCGCCATGGTTGCGGCGGCCGCGGCTGCGCCGGTTGCGGCGGCGAGCGCCTTGCTCCTCGGCGCTGTCGGCGCTCGGGAGTTCCGTCGCAAGGCTGCCGGCTTCGCTCGGGGGCATCGGCGGCGCGGTTTGTGCCGGCGTCTGGGCAAGGATATCTTGCTCTGCGTTGCCGCTCGGGATCGGGCGCTCGCGCCGCTCACCCCGCGGCTTCCGTTCGCGTGCCGGTGCGTCCTGGGCTGGCTTGTCCTCACGCGCTTCGACGCGCGTGTCAGGACGGGTTGCGCCACGGTTGCGTTCGTTGCGTGGCTCGCGTCCCGACTTTTCGCCGTTGTCCGGCGTATCCGCGCGGCGCGTCTCGCTGCGTCCATTGCGGCCGTTGCGGCGGCCGTCGCCACGCTCGCGCCGGACTTCGGCGCGGCCGTCGCGCCCGGGTTGGGTGGCGGCTGGAGCTGGGCTCGCGGCCGCCGGCTTGCCTTTCAGCCAGGAAAAGATACGGGCGATGATGCCCGGGTAGGCCGGGGGTTCGCTCGACTCCGACTTGGCGACCACGGTAGGAGCGGGCTGCTCAGGGGTAATGTTCTTGATGGCGGCTTCCTGGCGCGGCTTGCCGGCTTCTTTCTTGCCGTGCGCTGGGTGCAGCGCTTCTTCGCTCGGGGTTTCGACCATCTTGTAAGACGGCTCGCGCAAGTCTTCCTGGTTGAGATCGTCATGCCGCAGGCGCTGGATGTGGTGCGCCGGGGTTTCCAGATGGATGTTGGGGATGAGCAGGATGGAAACCTTGTGGCGCAGCTCGATGGCTTGGATGTCGGCGCGCTTCTCGTTGAGCAGGAAGGTGGCGACATCAACGGGGACCTGGACATGCACGGCGGCGGTGTTGTCTTTCATCGCCTCTTCTTCGAGGATGCGCAGGATGTGCAGCGCCGCGGATTCGGTGGAGCGGATGTGACCGGTGCCGGTACAGCGCGGGCAGGGGATGTAGCTGGTCTCGGCCAGGGCGGGGCGCAGGCGCTGGCGGGAGAGCTCCATGAGGCCGAAGCGGCTGATCTTGCCCATCTGCACCCGGGCGCGGTCGAACTTGAGCGCGTCTTTCAGGCGGTTTTCCACCTCGCGCTGATTCTTTTGCGACTCCATGTCGATGAAGTCGATGACAATCAGGCCACCCAGGTCCCGGAGACGCAGCTGGCGGGCTAGTTCGTCGGCGGCTTCGAGGTTGGTCTTGAGCGCGGTTTCCTCGATGTCGGCGCCCTTGGTGGCGCGTCCCGAGTTGACGTCTACGGCGACCAGGGCTTCGGTGTGGTCGATGACGATGGCGCCGCCGGAGGGCAGGTTCACCTGACGCCCAAAGGCGGTCTCGATCTGGTGTTCGATCTGAAAGCGGGAGAACAACGGCACGTCGTCGCGGTAGCGCTTGACCCGGTGTACGTTGTTGGGCATGACCTGGGCCATGAAGGCTTGGGCCTGCTCGAAGATTTCATCGGTATCGATGAGGATTTCGCCGATTTCAGGCTGGAAGTAATCGCGGATGGCGCGGATCACCAGGCTGCCTTCCTGATAGATCAAGAGCGGCGCCTTCTGCTCGTTGGCGACGCCTTCGATGGCGCGCCAGAGCTGTAGCAGGTAGTTGAGGTCCCATTGCAGCTCCTCGACCTGGCGGCCGATGGCGGCGGTACGGGCGATCAGGCTCATGCCGGAAGGCACTTCGAGCTGATCCATGGCTTCTTTCAGTTCGGCCCGCTCATCGCCGTCGACACGGCGCGAGACGCCGCCGCCGCGCGGGTTGTTGGGCATCAGCACCAAGTAGCGGCCGGCTAGGGAGACGTAGGTGGTCAGCGCCGCGCCCTTGTTGCCGCGCTCGTCCTTGTCGACCTGGACGATGAGCTCCTGGCCTTCCTTTAAGGCTTCCTTGATCGAGGAGCGGCTGTCGGCACCGGGCTGGAAGTAGCTGCGGGAGATTTCCTTAAACGGCAGAAAACCATGCCGGTCGGCGCCATAGTCGACGAATGCGGCTTCGAGCGAAGGCTCGATGCGGGTGATGACCCCCTTGTAGATGTTGCTCTTGCGCTGTTCCTTGGCGGCCGATTCAATGTCGAGATCGATGAGTTTTTGACCATCGACAATGGCGACACGGAGTTCTTCGGCCTGTGTCGCATTGAATAACATGCGTTTCATGGTGTTGCAGGGCTCCAGCACATGCCAGGGCAGGCGGAGCGCCCACGCAGCAGCGACCGGTCGTCAGCTAACGGTTGTTTTCATGGAGGCCGTCGTTCGAAATTGGAAAATGCGGGGTCTGCTGTTTCGGGATGCCTACAGCAACAGGCTGTAGGCTGTGAATTCTGCGAGGGCGATCCGTGGATGCTTGGGATGCGCGAATCAAGTAGTATCGCTACTTTTGGTGAGCGAACTTAACCAGTTCGATCTGCGCGGGACTGGGCAAGTCTGGCCTCATGCTTTTTATGGGAAGCAGCCAAGTGGGCCGGGCCTGCCGACATTCGGGTCGTGGTAGCAACTACAGCGCCGGGGTGCGGTTGGCACCGTGGGCTGGTCGGTCTGACGGTGCGGCTTGCCTTGCGGTCCGTCACGCAAAATCGTGGAGCAGTATATTGCAAAATGCCTGAAGCAGGAAAACATTCCGTCACCTATGTCGTCGTGGGTGACGAAGCGCAGGGCCAGCGCCTGGACAATTTCTTGATCCTGCTGTGCAAAGGCGTGCCCAAGAGCCATCTCTACCGCGTCTTGCGCAGTGGCGAGGTGCGCGTCAACAAAAAACGCTGCGATGCGACTTGGCGGCTTGCGGCGGGTGACAGCATCCGTCTGCCTCCCATGCGCTTGGCTGAGCGCCCCCGCGCTGAGGCGGAAGAGGCGGCCAAGGAGCGCGTGCGGTTACCCATTCTTTATGAGGACGAAGCCTTGCTCGCTCTCGACAAGCCGGCCGGCATCGCCGTGCATGGCGGTAGCGGCGTGAGCTTTGGCGTCATCGAGTCTTTGCGCCAGCAGCGGCCCGAGGCTAGGTTTCTTGAGCTGGCGCACCGGCTCGACCGTGAAACTTCGGGCCTGCTGCTCGTCGCCAAGAAACGTTCGGCCTTGAATGCCCTGCACGACATGTTCCGCGAGGCCGGACAGGTGGCGGATAAGCGTTACCTAATGCTAGTCAAGGGGCGTTGGATGAATCCGCGACAGCAGGTGAAGCTGCCGCTTTACAAATATCTGCTCGCATCCGGCGAGCGCCGAGTGCGGGTAGATCCTGCCGGCAAGCCTGCCCATACCGTCTTCCGCCTCCTGGCACGCTGGCAGCGCTTTAGTCTGCTCGAAGGCCAGCTCAAGACCGGCCGCACGCATCAGCTCCGGGTGCATCTGGCCCATCTGGGCTACCCCATTCTCGGCGATGAGAAATATGGCGACTTTGCCCTCAACAAAGCTTTGCAGAAAGAGGGGCTTAAGCGCATGGCGCTGCATGCGCGCTCCATGGACTTGCCGCATCCCTTGGCGGCAACCCGCCGTCTCTGCCTCGTAGCGCCGCTGCCTGAAGCCTTATGTGCGTTCATTCGGCATTTGGACGCCGTTGAAACGCGTGATTTTGCTGTCGATGACTTGGATGCGCTGCTGGCTACGGCGGCGCGTACGCCCTATGCAGAATAAGTTCGATCTCATCGTTTTCGACTGGGACGGAACCTTGATGGATTCCGCCGCCGCCATCGTCCATGCCATCCAAGCGGCGAGCCGCGATTTGGGCCTGCCCGAGCCGGATGCGCACGAGGCCCGGCACGTCATTGGCCTCGGGCTGGTGGATGCCTTGCAGCGCGCCGTTCCCGATCTGCCCGCGCACGAATACCCGCGCATGGCTGAGCGTTACCGGCACCATTATCTCGCGCGGGATCATGAGCTCACTTTGTTCGCCGGGGTAAGGGAGTTGTTGGAAGCGCTTGCTTGCCGCGGTTTCCGGCTCGCAGTGGCGACCGGCAAGAGCCGGCTTGGCCTTGATCGGGCGCTCGCGCATTCCGGCCTTGCGCCTTACTTTCATGCGCTGCGCTGCGCCGATCAATGCCACTCCAAGCCGCATCCGCAGATGCTCGAGGAGCTGATGCAAGAGCTTGGGGCCGTGCCGGAGCGCACCTTGATGATTGGCGACACGACGCATGATCTGCAAATGGCGAGGAATGCCGGAACCGCGGGGCTGGGGGTCAGCTATGGCGCTCATCCTCGGGAGGCCCTGTGCGCCCTGGAGCCCCTGGCCTGCCTGGAAACGGTGGAGGAGCTGCACGCGTGGCTGCTGGAGAACGCCTGATCTGCGCCTCTTCCGAGCTTGTCGAAGGTGGGCTGGGGGTGCGCTTCGAAGTGATGCGCGCGGGCGTCGGTGTGCCGGCCTTTGTCGTGCGCTACCGCGGCGAGCCGCGGGCCTATGTGAACCGCTGCGCCCATGTGCCGGTCGAGCTGGACTGGCAGCCGGGGGCGTTTTTCGATTCTAGCGGGTTATACTTGATCTGCGCTGTGCACGGCGCCCTGTTTGCCCCGGAGACGGGGCATTGCCTTGCCGGCCGTTGCGCCGGCCGGGGGCTGGAACCCCTGGCGGTGATCGAGCGTGCCGGTGGCGTTTTTCTTCTCGAAACTCGATAAAGCGATACATGGACACTTCCCAGAACGATCCTCGCAATACTCCCGACTGGGAGCGTAAGACGTTGGAAAAGCTTGCGTTTGCGGCTTTGCACGAACAAAAAGCCCGGCGCCGCTGGGGCATCTTCTTCAAGTTGGCGGGGTTCGTTTATCTGGTCGCGGTTTTGCTGGCGGTCATGGATTGGGGGCCGGCGCGGGAGCCGTCGCGTGACCAACGCCATACGGCGCTGGTAAACGTCTATGGCACCATCGAAGCCAAGGGCGAGGCCAGCGCCGACAAGATCAATGCCGCGCTCCAGGCTGCGTTCGCCGATAAAGGCACGGCCGGCGTGGTGTTGCGCATCAACAGCCCGGGCGGCAGTCCCGTGCAGGCCGGCATCGTCTTCGACGAAATGCGCCGCTTGAAGGCCAAGCATCCCGATATTCCGCTCTACGCAGTGGTCGAGGATTTGTGCGCTTCCGGCGGCTATTACGTTGCGGCTGGGGCCGACAAAATCTATGTGAACAAGGCCAGCATCGTCGGTTCGATCGGCGTGCTCATGAACGGCTTCGGCTTTACTGGGGCCATGGAGAAGCTCGGTATCGAGCGGCGGCTTTTGACGGCCGGGGAGAACAAGGGCTTCCTCGATCCTTTCTCGCCCGTGAATCCGGCGCAGAAAGCGCATGTCGAGGCGATGTTGCGCGAAATTCACCAGCAGTTCATCGATGTGGTGCGCCAGGGGCGCGGCAAACGCTTGCAGGAGACTCCGGAAATATTCTCCGGCTTGGTGTGGACGGGGGCCGAGAGCATCAAGCTAGGGTTGGCCGATGAGCTTGGCACTGTCGATAGCGTTGCCCGGGATGTGATCAAGGCCGAGAAGCTCGTCGATTATTCGGTCAAGGAAAACATCGCCGAGCGTTTCGCCAAGCGCCTAGGCGCCGATGCCGCCACCGGCTTTGGTCGGGGATTGATCGAAAGTCTCGGGCTCAAGGCCGAATGAGGCGAGCCTCGACAAGCGGCGCAAGCCGCAAAAAGAGAGGTTGCGGGCCAGCGAGCCGCTGTAGCCGAGTCTCGCCATGAATGCGGGGGGCGCCGCTTCAATCCTCATCCGGCTGCCTGGCTGCCGATTCGGTGCGCCCCCGTTCTCAAGCATCGCCTAGCTTGGCGGATCAAGCCAGCAGCAAGAAGACGGTGGGGCGGCGCTCGATATCGGGCGGGGGCTGGCGGCGCCATTCCGCTAGGGTGAGCGTGCGGATGGATTCGCTCGCCAGGGTGAGATCGGTCGCCAGGCATAGCCGCGTCGTCGGCTGCCCCTGCGCGAGCAGGGTGGTAAAGAGGGCTTTGTTGCGGTATGGCGTTTCGATGAAGATTTGCGTCTCGTGGTGTTGCCGGGACTCCTTTTCGAGCTGGCGAATGGCTTGGCGGCGCGCTTCCTCCTTGGCGGGTAGGTAGCCGTGAAAAGCGAAGCGCTGGCCATTGAGGCCCGAGGCCATGAGCGCCAGCAGCAGCGCCGAAGGGCCAATGAGCGGCACGACTTGCAGGCTGCGGGCCTGGGCTTCGGCCACGAGGGCGGCGCCGGGATCGGCCACGGCCGGGCAGCCGGCTTCGGAGAGCAGTCCCAGGTCATGGCCGGCGAGCAGCGGCGCGAGCAGGGCGGCTACCTCCGCCGGGCGGGTGTGTTCGTTCAGCTCGCGGATGCCGAGTGCCTGCAAGGGAACGGGCATGTCGACATCCTTCAAGAAGGCGCGAGCGCTCTTGGCGTGCTCGACGACGAAGTGCCGCAGCGTGCGGATGCGCGCCAGCACGGGCGGCGGCAGTACGGCTTCGCTCTTGCCGGGCCCGAGCGGCACCGGGATCAGATATAGGCGCCCGGTCATCCGAGCACGCGCAGTCCGGCTTCCCGGAACAAGTCGCACAGGGCGATGAGCGGCAGGCCGACGAGCGCGTTCGGGTCGCTACCTTCGAGTCGGGCGATCAGGGCGATGCCGAGTCCTTCGGACTTCGCCGCGCCGGCGCAGTCATAGGCGGGCTCACGCCGCAGGTAGGCTTCGATTTCGGCATCCGTCAGGTCGCGTAGGGTGACGAGGGTAGGCACGCCGCGTAGATGCGCGCGGCCGTTGCGCGTGTCGAGCAGGCATAGCCCTGTGAAGAAGTTCACGGTCTTGCCGCGCAGCTGCTTGAGTTGCTGCACGGCGCGGGCGTGGTCGCCGGGCTTGCCGAAGATGTTTCCGTCGCAGACGGCGACTTGGTCGCTGCCGATGATGAGCGCGCCTGGGAATTGCGCCGCGACGGCACGGGCCTTGGCTTCGGAGAGACGCAAGGCCAGAGCTTCGGGCGCTTCGCCGGGTAACGGCGTCTCATCGGTGGCGGGGTTGGCGGTCATGAAGGGTAGCCCGAGGCGGGCGAGCAGTTCGCGGCGAAAGCGAGAGGTGGACGCCAGCACGAGGGGCGGCGAGTCTGGATTGGGCGACGCGGGCATTGGTTGGCTCGGATGGGGGAAATGTCGGGAAAAGCGAACGTCCTACAACGCTTTGGCTGCGGTTTTTCGAGGGATTTGGCGCTTTGACTTGTGCAGCCAAAAATAATATCATCCCGCCCCTATGTCGCAACAGCTCGAGATCGACGCCCATCGTTTCGTCCGTGAAGCCAGGCGCTTAGAAGGTTGGCTGGATTTGGCGGAGCTGCCGCGTCTTCACGATCTTGTCACGGAAGTGGCGGGGGGCTTGGAGTATCGCTTGCAAGGGGTGCGCGGGGAGCGGGGGCAACCCCGTCTGCGTCTCGAGGTACGGGGGGTGTTGCCCCTCGTTTGTCAGCGTTGTCTTGGCGTGGTCGAGGAGGCGCTAGAAATCGACAGCCTGCTGGAATTGGTAGCCGCCGATAGCGAGCCGACCCAGGAAGAGCTGGAGGACGACAGCATCGATTATCTGCCCGTATCCGGCAATCTCGATGTCAAGGCGCTGGTCGAAGACGAGATTCTGCTGGCTTTGCCGGTGGCGCCGCGTCATGAGACATGCAGTCCGCCGGCCTCGGCGCAAGCGGGCGCTGCGCCGCACCCGTTTGCCGCACTGGCGGTGCTGAAGACAAAGCTTAATTGATCGTTTTTTAGGAGTTTTACGAAATGGCCGTTCAACAAAACAAAAAGTCCCCCTCCAAGCGCGGTATGCATCGCGCCCATGACTTTCTCAGCGCGCCACCGCTGGCCGTGGAGCCGACCACCGGCGAGACGCACTTGCGCCACCATATCTCTCCCAGCGGTTTCTATCGCGGCCGCAAGGTCCTGAAGGGCAAGGGCGAGTAATTCCTCACTACTGGGCAGGCAGTTCGCGTTGGACTGCCTGCCTTTTCTTTTGCGCGCAATCCCAGTTCGTGCACCTTTGATGCCGTATATCATCGCCATCGATTGCATGGGGGGGGATCATGGTCCCTCCGTCACCGTGCCGGCTGCGCTCGCCTTTTTGCGCCGTCACCCCGCGGCGCGGGTGATTTTGGTGGGCCAGGCCGGCTTGCTCGAGCCGCTCTTGGCGGACGCGGCTGCCGATCTTGCCGCGCGTTGCGCCGTGCGCCACGCCAGCCAGGTGGTGGCCATGGACGAGGCGCCGGCGCTCGCGCTGCGTAACAAAAAAGATTCTTCGATGCGGGTGGCCATCGACCTGGTCAAGGCGGGCGAGGCCCAGGCCTGCGTGTCCGCCGGTAACACCGGGGCACTCATGGCGATTTCCCGTTTCGTCCTGAAGATGCTGCCGGGCATCGACCGGCCGGCCATCTGTACTGTGCTGCCCACCATGACGGGCCATGTGCACATGCTGGATCTCGGGGCCAACGTTGATTGCGAGCCTGAGCATCTGCGTCAGTTTGGCATCATGGGGGCCATGCTCGCCGCTGCCGTCGACCATGCTGAGCGTCCTCGGGTTGGATTGCTCAACATTGGCGAGGAGGACATCAAAGGCAACGAAGTGGTGAAAGAGGCCGCCGAGCTGCTCAAGGCCTCTGGGCTCAACTTTGTGGGCAATGTCGAGGGCGATGGCATCTACAAAGGCGATGCCGATGTGGTGGTGTGCGATGGTTTCGTTGGCAATGTGGCGCTCAAGACTTCGGAAGGGCTGGCGCAGATGCTGGCGACCTTTCTCAAGCAGGAGTTCGGCCGTAGTCCCTGGACTCGGCTCGCGGGCCTCGTCGCGCTGCCGGTGCTCAAACGCTTCAAGGCCCGGGTCGATCATCGGGCCTATAACGGCGCGAGCTTGCTCGGGCTTAGGGGTATCAGCGTCAAAAGTCACGGCTCGGCGGATGCCTATGCCTTCGAGCAGGCCATCGGCCGCGCCTATGAGGCGGCCAGCAACGGTCTGCTCGAACGAATCGCCGCCAAGCTGGCGGAATTGCAAACGCAGCAACGCGTCGAGAAGGAGAGTGTCTGATGCCTATTTATTCCCGCCTGACCGGCGTCGGCAGCTACTTGCCTGGTTGCCCGGTGAGCAATGACGATCTGGTGGCGCGCGGCATCGACACCAGCGATGCCTGGATCGTGACTCGGACTGGCATCCGCGCCCGCCATCTCGCCGCGCCGGAGCAGACTTCGAGCCGCATGGCCGCCGAGGCGGCACGCAAGGCGCTGGCCATGGCCGGCATCGAGGCGGCCGAGCTCGATCTCATCATCGTGGCGACTTCCACGCCCGATTACATCTTCCCCAGCACCGCCTGCCTCGTGCAGGGCCTTTTGGGCAACAAGGGCGCTACGGCCTTCGATGTGCAGGCCGTCTGCAGCGGCTTCGTCTATGCCTTGACCGTGGCCGACAAGTTCATCCGCTCCGGCAGCCACCGGAAGGCTTTGGTGGTGGGCGCCGAAACCTTCTCGCGCATCCTCGACTGGCAGGACCGGGGCACCTGCGTGCTGTTCGGCGACGGAGCCGGCGCCGTGGTGCTGGAAGCCTCCGAACAGCCGGGCATCCTGGCCACCGCGCTGCACGCGGACGGCAGCCAGGTGGACATCCTCTCCGTGCCCGGCCATGTGGCGGGTGGGCAGGTGACGGGCGACCCCTTTTTGCGCATGGAAGGCCAGGCAGTATTCAAGATGGCGGTGCGGGTGCTCGCCGAGGTGGCCGAGGAATGCTGCGCCGCCGCCGGCATCGGCACGCACCAATTGGATTGGCTCATTCCGCATCAGGCCAACATTCGCATCATCGAGGCCACCGGCAAGAAGATGGGACTGCCCAAGGAAAAAGTGGTGGTGACGGTCGACCGCCATGGCAACACCTCGGCCGCTTCGGTGCCCCTGGCACTGGATGAGGCGGTACCTGATGGACGCATTCGGCGGGGCCAGCGGGTCCTGCTCGAAGGGGTGGGCGGCGGTTTCACCTGGGGCGCGGTGCTGTTCGAATTCTGAGGAGAAAGATCATGGCGTTTGCTTTCGTATTTCCCGGGCAGGGCTCCCAGTCCGTCGGCATGATGGCGGCTTACGGCGATGCTCCGGTGGTGCGCGCCACCTTCGATGAAGCCTCCGCGGCCCTGGGGGAAGACCTGTGGGCCATGGTGGCCGAAGGGCCGGCCGAGGTGCTGGCGCAAACCGTGAATACCCAGCCTATCATGCTCACGGCCGGCATTGCCGTCTGGCGCCTGTGGCGGGAGAAGGGCGGGCGCATGCCGGCTGCCGTGGCGGGTCACAGCCTGGGCGAATATTCCGCCCTGGTGGCGGCTGGCGTGCTCGCATTCCGGGATGCCGTGCCGCTCGTGCGTCTGCGGGCTGCCGCCATGCAGGAGGCCGTGCCGCTTGGCACGGGCGCCATGGCTGCCATCCTCGGGCTCGACGATGACGGCATCCGCGCCGCCTGCGCCGCAGCGGCCCAGGGCGAGGTGGTGGAGCCGGTCAACTTCAACGCCGCCGGCCAGACCGTGATCGCCGGGCACAAGGCGGCCGTGGAGCGCGCCATGGAAGCCTGCAAGGCCAGGGGCGCCAAGCGCGCCGTGGCCTTGCCGGTTTCCGCCCCCTTTCACTCGTCCTTGATCCGCCCGGCCGCCGACACGCTAGCGGCGCGTTTGGCCGAACTCGAACTACGGGCCCCGACGATCCCGGTGATCAACAACGTGGATGTGGCGATCGAGACGGATCCCGAGCGCATCCGCGCTGCTCTCGTGCGCCAGGCCTATAACCCGGTGCGCTGGGTCGAGACTATTCAGAAGATGGCCGCCATGGGCATTACCCAAGTCGCCGAGTGCGGCCCCGGCAAGGTGCTCGCCGGTCTCACCAAGCGCTGCGCCGATGGCGTAAATGGGGTGGCGCTGGCCGATCTGGCCGCCATCGAAGCCAACCTCACTCTGGAGTAAGACCATGCTCGAAGGACAAATTGCGCTCGTCACCGGTGCCTCGCGGGGCATCGGCAAGGCCGTGGCGCTGGAACTGGCGCGCCAAGGCGCGACCGTGATCGGCACTGCCACCAGCGAGGCCGGCGCCGCCGCCATTTCCTCCTACCTGGCCGAAGCCGGCGCCAAGGGCCGGGGTGCCGTGCTGGAAGTACGCGACGCGGCGCAGGTGGATGCCTTGATCGGCGCCATCGAGAAAGAATTCGGGGCGGTGTCGATTCTGGTGAACAATGCGGGCATCACCCGCGACAACCTGGCCATGCGCATGAAGGATGAGGAGTGGGATGCGGTGCTCGACACCAATCTCAAGGCCGTCTTCCGCCTTGCCAAAGCGGTCATGCGCGGCATGATGAAAGCACGCAGCGGCCGCATCATCAACATCACTTCCGTGGTCGGCCATGCCGGCAACGCGGGCCAGGCGAATTACTGTGCTGCCAAGGCCGGTGTCGCCGGCATGACTCGGGCGCTGGCTCGGGAGCTGGGCAGCCGCAACGTCACGGTCAATTGCGTGGCTCCAGGCTTCATCGACACGGACATGACCAAGGTGCTTTCCGACGAACAGAAAGCCGCGCTTTTGGGTAATATTCCCCTCGCTCGCCTCGGCGTGCCCGAGGACATCGCGGCGGCGGTGGCTTTCCTGGCCTCCCCTGGCGCCGCCTACATCACGGGCAGCACTTTGCACGTCAATGGCGGGATGTTCATGGATTGAGGCAGGTCGTCGGGCGGAAGATTCTCCAGTTCGCCCGGTTTTGGTAAACTGAACAGGTTTTTCATATCCCCGATCAGGGAAGGAGTTTTTTCAATGGATAACATCGTTGAACGCGTCAAGAAGATTGTCGCCGAGCAGCTCGGTGTGAACGAAGCGGACATCAAGAACGAGTCCTCCTTCGTGGACGATCTGGGCGCGGATTCGCTGGATACGGTCGAACTGGTGATGGCCCTCGAAGAAGAGTTCGAGTGCGAGATCCCGGACGAAGAGGCCGAAAAGATCACCACGGTCCAGCAGGCGATCGATTACATCCTCGCCCACAAGAAGTAATCCATTCGGCTTGTTTTCCCCGCGAGGCCGGCTTCGATGCCGGCCTCGGTCTATGTATGTGATTGGAGTGCAACTTGGCACGTCGCAGAGTCGTTGTCACCGGCCTGGGCATTGTCAGCCCCGTCGGTAATACCGTTGAAGAAGCATGGCAGAACCTCCTGGCCGGCCGTTCCGGTATCGGGGCCGTCACCAAGTTTGATGCGTCCAGCTTTCCTACCCGCATTGCCGGGGAAGTCAAAAACTTCGATATCGCCAGTTATCTGTCGCCCAAGGAGGCGCGCCGCATGGATACCTTCATCCATTTCGGCATGGCCGCCGGCATTCAGGCCGTGCGCGATGCGGGGCTGGATGCGGAGCAGGCCGATGCCGAGCGCATCGGAGTGTGCATTGGCTCCGGCATCGGCGGGCTACCCTTGATCGAAGCGACCAAGGACGAATACAACGCCGCCGGGGTGCGCAAGATTTCCCCCTTCTTCGTGCCGGGCTCGATCATCAACATGATCTCCGGCAATCTGTCCATCCAGTATGGCTTCAAGGGCCCTAACATCGCGCTGGTCACGGCCTGCACCACCGGCACTCACTCCATCGGCGAGGCGGCCCGCATCATCGAGTACGGCGATGCGGATGTGATGATTGCCGGCGGGGCCGAATCCACTGTTTCGCCGCTGGGCATGGGCGGCTTCTGCGCGGCGCGAGCTTTGTCTACGCGTAACGACGATCCGGCTACCGCCAGCCGGCCCTGGGACAAGGACCGAGATGGTTTCGTGCTGGGGGAGGGGGCCGGTGTTCTGGTGCTCGAGGAATATGAGCATGCCAAGGCCCGTGGCGCCAAGATTTATGCCGAGCTGGCCGGTTACGGCATGAGCGGCGATGCGTACCACATGACCGCCCCCAACGCCGACGGGCCCAAGCGCTGTATGTTGGCGGCGCTCAGGAATGCCGGCGTGAACCCGGACGAAGTGCAGTACTTGAACGCGCACGGCACGTCGACGCCTTTGGGCGATAAGAATGAATCCGATGCCATCAAGCTCGCTTTTGGCGAGGCCGCCTATAAGCTCGTGGTGAACTCGACCAAGTCGATGACGGGACACTTGCTTGGCGGCGCAGGCGGCATCGAGTCTTTGTTTACGGTGCTGGCGATTCATCATCAGGTTTCCCCGCCGACCATCAATATCTTCAACCAGGACCCCGAGTGCGATCTCGACTACTGTGCCAATACGGCGCGGGAGATGAAGATCGAGGTGGCGCTCAACAATAATTTCGGCTTTGGCGGCACCAACGGCTGCCTGGTTTTCAAGCGGGTTTGAGCCCGTTCTCACGGCGGTGCGGTTTCCCTGCTTCATCGAGCTGCGCCGCGGTTTTCTTTTTCCGTTCTCGTTCTTTGCTTGCCACGCCCTGGCAGCCTTGGGGGTGCTTGGCACGCCTTGGCCCTGGCCGGCGCGCCTGGCGCTTGTCGGGGTGACGGCAGGTTTGGCCTGGTTCGCCTGGCGGCGCGTAATAACGTGGCCGACAGCCCTGTTGCTTGAAGCCGATGGTGGTCTGGCCATTGCGAATGCGGGCCAGATGCAGCCGGTCGAGTTGCTGCCGGGTAGTCTCGCCTTGCCTGGCTTGTGTGTGCTCCGCTGGCGTGCGCGAGAGGCGGGGCGTGAGACGCGCGTGCTCGTGCTGCTCGCCGATGCTGCCGCGCCCGAGGCGCTACGCCGCCTGCGCCTCTGGCTACGTTGTTGCGTGCGCAGCGACGTGCCGGGCAATTAGCCGAATATCAGTCCACGGGCCGCGTGGGCTGAGGCGGACGGCGGCGCAACACCGTGTTCCTGGGGTGCGCGAGCAGTTCCGGGTAATCGCGCGAGTAGTGTAGGCCGCGGCTTTCCTTGCGCTTGAGGGCGGAGCGCACGATCAAGTCGGCAGTTACCACGAGGTTGCGCAGTTCGATCAGATCGTGGCTGACGCGGAAGTTGGCATAGAACTCGTCGATTTCGCGCATCAAGAGGCGAATGCGATGCTGGGCGCGTTTTAGGCGCTTGGTGGTGCGCACGATGCCAACATAGTCCCACATGAAGCGGCGCAGCTCGTCCCAGTTGTGGGCAATCACCACTTCTTCATCGGCATCGGTGACGCGGCTCTCGTCCCAGCTCGGCAAGGCGGGTACTGGGCGCTGCGGCTGGGCGAGGATGTCTCGTGCCGCGGCTTCCGAGAATACCAGGCATTCGAGCAGGGAGTTGGAAGCGAGTCGGTTGGCGCCGTGTAGCCCCGAGCAAGAGGCTTCACCAGCGGCATACAAGCCAGGGATGTCGGTGCGTGCCTTGAGATCGGTGACGATACCGCCGCAGGTGTAGTGCGCTGCCGGCACCACGGGAATGGCCTCGCGCGTGATGTCGATGCCGAGTTCCAGGCAGCGGGCGTGGATGTTGGGGAAATGCGTCTTGATGAAGGCTTCGCCTTTGTGGGAGATGTCGAGAAAAACGCAGTCCAAGCC
This sequence comes from Azovibrio sp., assembly GCA_026414665.1. Taxonomy (GTDB): domain Bacteria; phylum Pseudomonadota; class Gammaproteobacteria; order Burkholderiales; family Rhodocyclaceae; genus Azovibrio. Next base: position 43,970 of record JAOAIO010000003.1, on the reverse strand, counting down.
GCGTTTTTTCATTTCAAAGTCGATCGCGCGCGCCACCACGTCGCGGGGCGCGAGTTCGGCGCGCGCGTCATGCTCCGGCATGAAGCGGGTGCCATCTGGCAGCTTCAACAGGCCGCCTTCGCCACGCACGGCTTCGGAGATCAGAAACGATTTGGCCCGGGGGTGGTACAGGCAGGTGGGGTGAAACTGGATGAATTCCATGTTCGCCACGCGGCAGCCAGCGCGCCAGGCCATGGCGACGCCATCGCCGGTGGAGGTGTCGGGGTTGGTGGTGTAGAGGTAGACCTTGCCGGCGCCGCCGGTGGCGATCAGGGTGTGCGCGGCGGCCAAGGTCAGCACGGTGCCACTGTGATTGTCGAGGACGTAGGCGCCGTAGCAGCGATTTTCCGCCAGGCCGAGCTTGGCGCCGGTGATCAGATCGATGGCGATGTGGTTTTCCAGGATGGCGATGTTCGGGTGTCGGCGAACCTTCTGGGTCAGGGTTTCTTGCACCGCCAGGCCAGTGGCATCGGCGACGTGAATGACTCGGCGGGCGCTGTGGCCACCTTCCCGGGTCAGATGGTAGCCGGAGGCATCCTTGGTGAAGGGCACGCCTTGCTCGATCAACCATTCGATGGCGCGGCGGCCATTTTCCACGACGAAGCGGGTGGCGCGCGCATCGTTGAGGTGGACGCCAGCGATGAAGGTGTCGCGGATGTGGGCTTCGATCGAATCTTGGTCATCGAGCACCGCTGCGATACCCCCTTGAGCCCAGCTCGAGGCGCTGTCTTCCAGGGTGCGCTTGCTCACCAGAGCAACCCTGCAATGATCGGCAAGGCGCAGGGCGGCCGATTGGCCGGCCAGGCCGCTGCCGATGATCAGTACGTCGTAATGCATCAGCGTGACAATCCTTCCGCGAAAAGTGGCGCGAATATAGCACGGGCGCGGGGCCAGGCCGCGCAGCGTGGTTACATCGGGTCACACAGGCTGCACGTTTGGCACAGTTGGCCAGCATGGGCTGGGGTATACTCCCCCCACCCGAAATCCGACGAGATGCCCATTCGCATGAGCGAGCGTGAGATAGACCAGCAACTGGTGGAAAAGGCCCAGCAAGGCGACCGGCAAGCCTTCGATACCCTGGTGGCCAAGTACCAGCGCAAGCTGGCGCGACTGGTAGCGCGACTGGTGAAGGATAATGCCGAGGTCGAGGATGTGGTGCAGGAGGCTTTCATCAAGGCTTACCGGGCCTTGCCGACGTTTCGTGGCGAAAGCGCTTTTTATACCTGGCTATATCGGATCGGGGTGAATACCGCCAAGAATTATCTGGTTTCCCAAGGGCGGCGCGCTCCGACCACGACCGAATTCACGCACGACGAGGCCGAGACCTTTTCCGAAGGCGATTTGCTCCGGGATATCGATACCCCGGAGAGCCTGCTGATGACGAAGCAGATCGGTGAGACGGTGAATCGGGCCATGGAAAGTTTGCCCGAAGAGCTGCGCAAGGCCATCGTACTGCGCGAGATCGAAGGGCTATCCTACGAAGACATCGCCCGCATCATGGCGTGCCCGATCGGCACGGTGCGTTCGCGCATCTTCCGGGCGCGCGAGGCCGTGGCTAATAAGCTGCGCCCCTTGCTCGACGTGGCGCCGGACAAACGCTGGTAGGACGGACAATGGCTGTCGAGAGCGAGCAAATCGGCCGGGTTACCGGCATCGAAGGCGAGTTTGCGTGGGTGCGGATCGAAGGCGGCGGCTGTGGCCGTTGCCACGAATCGGGTGGCTGCGGCGGGCAGCATCTCACCCAGATGTTCTGCAGCACGCCGCGCGTGTATCGGCTGCGTAACCGTGTCGGCGCGCAACCCGGGGATCGGGTCAGCATCGTTTTGCCGGCCGGCCTGCTTGGCCGTTATGCGACCTTGGCCTATGGCCTGCCGCTCCTAGGGCTTCTGCTCGGCGCCTTGCTCGGCGAGGGCGTGAGCGGCGAGGCGGGAGCGCTACTGGGCGGCGTGGCGGGCTGTGCTTGTGGTTTCTTGCCGCTAGGCCGCCGTAGCGCGCTTTGGGCTGGAAAAATCGAGGCTGAGCCTCATATCGGTGAGATCAAGTCTTCTGGAGGATGAGCACGTGATGCAGCGTATTTTTTCCTTCGCAGCCTTGGTGCTGTTGGCTTTTTCAGTCTATGCCCAGACCGGCCGGAACTTGCCGGATTTTAGCGAGCTGGCGGAGCGCCAGGGGCAAGTCGTGGTGAACATCAGCACTACCCAGATCCTGCGCAATCGCGCGACGCAAGTTTTTCCTTTCGATGAAAACGATCCGATGGCGGAATTGTTCCGGCGCTTCATGCCGCGCGGCATTCCCGGCATTCCGCGGGAATCGGAAAGCCGCTCGCTCGGTTCCGGCTTCATCATCAGCCAAGATGGCTACATCCTCACCAACGCGCATGTGGTCGATGGCGCCGATGAGGTGACGGTGCGTCTGAACGACAAGCGCGAATTCCGGGCTCGCATCATCGGTAGCGATCGGCGTACCGACGTAGCCCTGATCAAGATCGAGGCGAGCGGCTTGCCGGTGGCGCGCTTGGGCGATCCGGCGCGGCTGCGCGTCGGCGAATGGGTGGTGGCCATCGGCTCTCCGTTTGGCTTCGAGAATTCCGTCACGGCCGGCATCGTGTCTGCCAAGGGGCGTTCCCTACCGCAAGAAAACTACGTGCCTTTCATCCAGACCGATGTTGCCATCAACCCTGGCAACTCCGGCGGTCCCCTGTTCAACATGAACGGCGAAGTGGTGGGCATCAACTCGCAGATTTATAGCCGTAGTGGCGGCTACATGGGCTTGTCCTTCGCCATTCCCATCGATGTCGCCATGGACATCCAAGCCCAGCTGCGCGCGTCTGGCAAGGTGAGCCGTGGCCGCATGGGAGTGGTGATTCAGGAAGTCACCAAGGAGCTGGCCGAGTCCTTTGGGCTCGAGCGGCCTATGGGCGCCATCGTCAATTCGGTCGAGAAGGGCGGACCGGCCGAGGCCGCCGGGATCGAGCCGGGCGATGTGATTCTGCGCTTCGATGGCAAGGTCATCCAGAATTCCGCCGACTTGCCGCGCATCGTCGCGGCCACCCGCCCCGGGAGTCGGGTTGGGGTGCAACTCTGGCGCAAGGGGCATTACAAGGATGTGCAGCTTACCGTCGGCGAGATCCAGGATGAACGGCCTTTGGCGCAGCGTCAGGGGCGCTCGCCGCGGACCGAGCAGCAGGCCAATCGCCTGGGCCTCGTGGTGAGTGAGCTTTCCGCCGAGCAGCGCCGCCAGCTCGGCGTGGCCGGCGGCCTGTTGGTGGAAGACTTGCGTGGCAATGTCGCCCGCGCCGATCTGCGCCCGGGCGACATCATCCTGGCCTTGATTCATCGTGGCGTGACCACGGAGATTCGCTCCGTCGATCAGTTCAACCGCCTCTTGGCGCAGTTTGGCCGCGGTGCCAACGTGACTTTGCTCATCCGGCGTGGCGACATGCAGACTTTCATCACCATCAAGGGCATCGGCGACTAAAGCCAGGGTACTAGGCTTGCATCCACATCCAGCCGGCCTTTGCGGTGGCCCGGTTTCCGGGCTTGAAATGGGCGCCGCGGGCCGGTCGTCACAGGGTGAAATGGGCGAATGCCGGGCCCAGCTGCGCCTTGATGGCAATCCGCTAGCCGCGCCGCGGGAGCCAGGAGTCCGCCCGGCTAGGCGCCCGCCGCGCGTGCCTATCGCCGCGCATCGGAATCGCTGGGGCGGCGCTGTCCGCACTCGGGTCTTTGCACGCCGCCCAGATCTTGGGGTTTTCGCTGGTCGGTTCGGAGCCTCGCGTATAATCCCCGTGTTTGGCCACTTTCGGCCCGAATTCTACGTTCATCGCCAGACTCCCATGCTCGACATCCAACTTCTTCGCAGCCAGCTCGATCGCGTGGCTGAGCGTCTTGCCAGCCGCGGCAAGGTTATCGACTTTAGCGAATTCACGGCGCTCGAAACCGAGCGTAAGACCTTGCAGGCGCGTACCCAGGAATTGCAAAGCCAGCGCAATCTGCTTTCCAAGCAGATTGGCATGCTCAAAAGCAAAGGTGAGGATGTCGCCGGCGTCATGGCGGAAGTGGCGGCGCTCAAAGCCGAGCTGGAAGCCGCCGAAGCGCGCTTGAACGCGCTGTTAACCCAATTCAATGCCATCTTGGCGACACTTCCCAATCTGCCGCACGAATCCGTGCCGGTCGGGAGCGGCGAGCACGACAATGTCGAAATCAAGCGCTGGGGCACGCCGCGTGTCTTTGAGTTTGCCGTGCGCGATCACGTCGATCTCGGCGAGCGCGCAGGGCGGCTCGATTTCGCTAGCGCCGCCAAGATTTCCGGCGCGCGCTTTGCCGTGATGAAGGGCGATTGGGCCCGTCTGCACCGCGCCTTGATCCAGTTCATGCTCGACACCCATACGGCCGAGCATGGTTATACCGAGGTGTATGTGCCTTATCTCGTGAATCGCGACAGCTTATTCGGGACCGGCCAGCTACCCAAGTTCGAGGAAGATTTGTTCAAGGTGCCCCGCGGCGATGCCGAGCCGTTTTATCTGATTCCCACCGCCGAGGTGCCGGTCACCAATATCGTGCGTGATGCCATCTTGGCGGCTGAGGCGCTGCCGCTCAAGCTCGTTTGCCATACGCCGTGCTTCCGTTCCGAGGCGGGGGCGGCCGGGCGTGATACGCGCGGCATGATCCGTCAGCATCAGTTCGAAAAAGTCGAGCTTGTGCAGATCGTGCGCCCGGAACACTCTTGGGAGGCCCACGAGGAGCTCACGCGGCACGCGGAAGCGATCCTGGAGAAACTCGATCTGCCGTACCGGCGCATGGTGTTGTGTACCGGCGACATGGGCTTTGCCGCCGCCAAGACTTACGATCTCGAAGTTTGGCTGCCGGCGCAGCAGACCTATCGGGAAATCTCTTCCTGCTCCAATTTCGAGGCCTTCCAGGCACGACGGTTGCAGGCCCGTTTCCGCAACGACAAGCAAAAGCCGGAACTGGTGCATACCCTGAACGGCTCTGGCCTTGCAGTGGGGCGCACGCTGGTGGCGATCGTCGAGAACTACCAGAACGCCGACGGCAGCATCACCATTCCCGAGGTGTTGCGGCCTTATATGGGGGGAGTCGTCCGCATCGCTTCGGCGACGTGATTCACGAGGGCCGAGCCACCGGCTCGATGGCGGCTTCGCGCGGCGCCGCTTTCCGATTCGCCGTGCGCAGCTCGGAGAGCGGGCGGTAAGGGGGTTCATGGCGTTGCAAGATGTCGTAGAACATGCGCACGTTTTCGACCATCACCACAGCCTCGCCGCCCCGCGCCCGGCCCGATTTAAGCCGCTGGTAGTACTGTGGGCGAGCGAGCAGCGGTAGGACCTTTTTCATTTCGTACCAGGAGTCTGGGTCGGCTTTGACTTGCCGGGCAATGTTCCTGGCGGCGTTGAAATGTCCGGGACCGATGTTGTAGGCGGCTAGCGCCATCCAAGTCCGGTCCGGTTCGGGCGTGCTTTCGGGCAGCTGGTCGCGTAGGAGCGCCACGTAGCGGGCGCCGCCGAGAATGCTTTCGCGTGCATCGAGTCGGTTCGTGACGCCAAGCCGGTCGGCGGTTTCCTCGGTCAACATCATCATGCCGCGCACGCCGGTGGGACTGGTGTTGAGCGGATCCCAGTGCGATTCCTGATAGGCGAGCGCGGCGAGTAGTCGCCAGTCGATGTCGGTTTCGAGCTGGGCTTCCTTGAAAAGCGCCCGGTAGCGCGGCAATACTGAGGTGATCCGATCGATGAAGGTCACCACGTCCATCTGCCGCAAGCGTTCGAGATGGCCGAGGTAACGGTCGCGCAGCTGGGCGAGCGTGCGACTGTCGCCCAGCTTGGCGATGAAAGCACGCGCCCGCTCGTAGAGCTCGCTGTTGCCGTCGATTGGGAACAGCCAGGCAATCGGCTGCGGTTCGCCGACTTCCAGCCCCGGCTGCAAGAATGGATAGTAGTTAAGGCCGATGTCGAGAATGGCCTTGTCTACCAAAGCGACCTCGACCTTACGGTTGGCCAGGGCGTCGAGTAGATCGAGCGGCGTTTCGGCGTCGAACTCCATGATTTCCAGGGTGGGCAGCCGCTCTTTGAGGGCGAGCAGGGTGCGGTATTGGCGGCTGCCTTTTTGCGCCGCGACCACCTGACCGGCGAGACTTTCCAAATTGCGCACGGGTAGTCCGGCTTCGTGGCGCACGAGCACGTCGCGGCTTTCCAGATATGGCGGGGTATAGCGGAATTCCGGGTCGGTCGTCGGGGTCAGCCAGCCAGCGGCCAGATGCGCTTGGTGGCGGGCTAGCCGCTCGCGGATTTCGTGTCGGGGCACGACGATAAAGCGCACGGCGACGCCTAGCTCCTCGGCGAACATCTGAATCAAGTCGTGTTCGAGACCGCTAGCCGGGCTATCCTCCGTTCCGGCTTCGTAAGTCAGCGGTCCGGCATGAGTCAGCACCACCAGCTCCTGGCCCGGGGTAGGGAAGGGCAAGGGCCGGTTGAACGTGGTCAAAAATTGCAGAGCCAAGCCGACGGCTAAAACAGCCCAGAAATGGCGTTTCAAATGTGTTATCATCTCCTCCCTCTCGGAGAGGTACCGAAGTGGTCATAACGGCGCCGACTCGAAATCGGATGGTCAGGGAAACCTGGCACAAGGGTTCGAATCCCTTCCTCTCCGCCATCTTGCTGGGCTGCCCGACCTAGGTCGGGCAGCCGCTTCCGTCGATTCTGCCAGCCTTTGCCGCCCCTCGTTTTGCGTTGCTGCCGCCGATGGCTCGCGTCACGCCTTACGCCGCACGTGTTAGCCGTGCGCGGCGATTTTGGGATATCCCTGCTTGTCTGCCTAGCGAGCGCCGTGTCCTGCGGGCATCGCCGCGGTTCGGGGCGTCTGCGCCCGTGCCGTGATTGTACATGACGGGTATTTTGCCATCGGCATTGCCTCCTTGGCATCATGGCTGGGGGCGGCCGGCTTGGCGCAAGGTAAGGTTGATCCGGTAGGCCCCGGTGAGTGGATGCTGTCCGGGCGTGACGGCTTGGATGCCGTGTAAGCGTAGCCGCGCCGGCCCGCCCCAGACTAGTACGTCTCCATGCGTGAGCCAAATCCGCTCGACCTTATCGCGGCGCGTTAGGCCGCCGAGCAAGAAGCGCGCGGCAAGGCCAAAGGAGAAGGAAACGATGGGCGCATCCAGGTTGGCCTCGTCTTTGTCTTGATGCAGACCCATCCGGGCGCCGGGCGCGTAGCGGTTGATGAGGCAAGCATCCGGCAAAAAGTCGGCGAAGCCAGCCGCCTGTGCGGCAGCGCTGGCGGCCGCGCGCCAGCTGGCGGGGATGGCGGGCCAGGGACGTCCGGTTTGTGGGTCGACGGGGCTATAGCGGTAACCCTGCCGATCCGTTATCCAGCCCAGACTGCCGCAGTTGCTCATGGCCACCGACAGGGTGTGTCCGCCTGGGGTCTGCATGTGGCGAAAAGGCGAGCACGCTAGCAGCGCCGGGAGCTCGGCGAGCAGCGCCGGGGCCGCGGTAGTGAGCTGCTGGCGCCAGAGCACGACGCCGGGCGCTAGATCCAGGCGTTCGGGCTGCGGCGTCAGGGTAGCAAAGAGGTCAGTCTGCATCGGCGCTGCGGCGGGGGGGACGGAAGTCGGGGCTCGCATCATCCATGACGCGCGCGTGTTTCTACAAGTAGCCTGGCTTGTGTTATAGATAACAGGCTCATTTCAGACAGGATCTCACTTTTCATCATGCGCGCGTTAGAACAGCAAACCACTTTCGGCACCGAAGATATCCTCCTTAGTCTCTGCAATTCCGTGACCAAGGTGCTCAATGTCGCCACTCAGACCCAAATCCGCTATTCCGGCATGGTGCAACGCATCACCAAGACCTGCCTTAAGCCCGACATCGGCTGTTTCGTGCTGTTCGACGGCGGATTTTCTGGTCTCGTGGTCATCAATTTCTCGGCCGCCGCTGCCATGGAGCTGTACGAGCGTTACATGCTCAACATGGGCATGGCCAAGGATGAGCTTGCCACCGTGCACACCAGCGACGAGGTGAGTAATGTCATGGGGGAGCTCATGAACCAGATTGTCGGCGATTTCACGGGCAGCATCGGCCGCGAATTGCAGACCCACATCACCCAGAATCAGCCCAAGATGTTGGTGCTCAACAAGCAGGTGATTCTGAGCGTCGATACCCACCTGGACAAGCCCGAGGCGCGCCGGGTCACGTTCTACACCGGACGTAACAATATCTTTTATTTGGAGCTGGCGATGGATGGCACCGAGTTCATCCAGCTCTACGACTTCGAGCCGCAAGCGGCCGTGAACCCCGACGAGGTGATTGCCCAGGTCAACGGCGGCTCGTCGGCCTCGGGCGCTGTGGCCGAAGCCAGTAACGAGCACGACGATTTGCTCAAATCCTTGGGGATGTGAGCTCGCCATGGAGCATCGCGCCGGCCGGCGGCACGGCTAGAGGGCGCGATGCTCCGAGTCGTGACGGGGCGAGCCTTAGCGGCTGATGGGCTTGTAGCGGATGCGCCGGGGCTTGGCACCTTCTTCGCCCAAGCGGCGCTTTTTGTCTGCCTCGTATTCTTGATAGTTGCCCGTGAAGAAGGTCCACTGCGAGTCGCCTTCGGCAGCTAGGATGTGCGTGCAGATGCGGTCGAGGAACCAGCGGTCGTGCGAGATCACGAGCGCGCAGCCCGGGAACTCGAGCAGGGCGTCTTCGAGCGCGCGCAGGGTTTCCACGTCGAGATCGTTCGAGGGTTCGTCGAGCAAGAGCACATTGCCGCCGCGCATCAGGGTCTTGGCCAGGTGCAGCCGGCCGCGCTCGCCGCCGGAAAGATTGCCGACGAGCTTGCCTTGGTCGGCACCCTTGAAGTTGAAGCGACCGATGTAGGCGCGGCTCGGCATCTCGAACTTGCCGATGCTGAGGATGTCGCGGCCTTCGGCCAATTCCTCGAACACGGTCTTCGTGCCATCCAAGCAGTCGCGGGATTGGTCGACGTAGGCGAGTTTCACCGTTTGGCCGATCTTGATGGCGCCGGCATCGGGTTGCTCTTGCCCGGTAATCATCTTGAACAGCGTCGATTTGCCGGCCCCGTTTGGACCGATGATGCCGACGATGGCGCCGGGTGGAATGGTGAAGGAGAGGTTATCCATCAAGAGTTTGTCGCCGTAGGCCTTGCTTACGCCGCAAAACTCGATGACCTGGTCGCCCAGGCGCTCGCCGACCGGAATGAAGATTTCCTGGGTCTCGTTGCGCTTTTGGTATTCGTAGGACGACATTTCCTCGAAACGCGCCAAGCGCGCTTTCGACTTGGCCTGGCGCGCCTTGGGATTGCTGCGCACCCATTCGAGCTCTTGCTGCATGGCTTTCATGCGCGCGGCTTCTTGCTTGGCTTCTTGGGCGAGGCGGGCTTCCTTCTGCGCCAGCCAGGAGGAGTAGTTGCCCTTCCAAGGAATGCCCTCGCCGCGGTCGAGTTCGAGAATCCACTCGGCGGCGTTATCGAGGAAGTAGCGGTCGTGGGTGACGGCGACGACGGTACCGGGGAAGCGCACCAGGAACTGTTCCAGCCATTCCACCGATTCGGCATCGAGGTGGTTGGTGGGTTCGTCGAGCAAGAGCATGTCGGGCTTGGCGAGCAACAGCTTACAGAGTGCGACGCGCCGCTTCTCGCCGCCGGAAAGATGGCCGATTTTCGCTTCCCAGGGGGGGAGGCGCAGCGCATCGGCGGCGATTTCCATCTGGTGTTCGACATCGGCGCCGGAGGTGGCGAGGATGGCCTCTAGGCGTGCCTGTTCCTCGGCTAGCTTGTCGAAGTCGGCATCCGGCTCGGCGTAGGCGGCATAGATTTCCTCCAATCGGGCTTGGGCCGATTTGATCTCGCCCAAGGCCGACTCCACTTCCTCGCGCACTGTCTTGTCGGGGTCGGGCTGGGGTTCCTGCGGCAGGTAGCCGATCGACAGATTCGGTTGCCACTGCGCCTCGCCATCGAACTCTTTTTCGACCCCGGCCATGATTTTCAGCACCGTGGATTTACCCGCGCCGTTCAGGCCCAAGAGGCCGATCTTGGCGCCAGGGAAGAAAGAGAGGGAAATATCCTTGATGATCTGCCGCTTGGCGGGGACGACTTTGCTGACACGCAGCATGGACATGACGTATTGGGCCATGAGTGCTTTCTCGTAAAAATTAGTGAAAAAAGATCGTCAGATGGAGGCCTTGGCCTCCGACTGGCGGATAGGCTTGGCCGCCGGGTGGGCGCAAGCGAAGATATGCTCGGCTGTGGTCTGCATGGGGTCGTTTGGCATGGGGGGCGTCAGCTCGATGCGCATATGGTGCGGGTACCGATCTTGGGCGTCAATGTGAGGGGCGCCTTGATAGGTCGTTGAATGGCGATTGGGTAGGCGATCTGCGGCGTTGCGTGAGGCTTGTTGCCTCGCTTATCCCGCTCATATATCCGGGTTGCTGGCGCTGTACGCCTTACATTTGGGCATTGCCGCTACGTTTTCCAAGGGGGGTGGCGTGGTGGCTGGCCGTTCCGGCCAATAGGCAGCGATCTGACAGCCCAAGGCGGCCCAATAAGGCAGAGTTTCGAGTAAGAGCACGGCGATCCAGGCGCGGGCGGCAGGATCATCAGTGCCCAGACCGATGGCGGTAATGCCGGCCCCTAGGAGCAGGGCGATGAGCAGGCCCAGCTCTTCGCGGATCGGCGCGAAGAAGGCAAGCCCGCCTTTCGCTTTCCAGCCTTTGGGCGTGACCACGAACTCACCCTTTTTCTTGATGAGGCCGGCGAAGATGCCACGCGCGATGGCATGTGAAATGCCGGCCGAAAGCAGCGAGGCGCCGGCGATGTCTTTCCAGGCGCAGGCCATGGTGCGGCGGTACAGAATCGGCCCCAGGGCGGCCTTGAAGGCCATGAAGCCCAGCATGGGCACGACCAGCAGCACGACCGGCAGACCGAAAGATTTGGGCGCGAGGAGCATGAGGATGGTCCAGATCAGCGAGGCAAAGGTAAAGACGAGCTGGAGCGCATCGCCGAACCAGGAGAACCAGCCGGTAAGGAAATGATAGCGCTGGGCGATGTTGAGCCGGCTTGGGCCGAGCAGGGCGGGCAGATGGGCCTTGAGGATCTGCATGGCGCCAAAGGCCCAGCGAAAGCGCTGGCTTTTGAGTGCGGCAAAATCGGCTGGGGTAAGGCCTTTGCCGAGCACGTGATCGACATAGCGGGTATCGTAGCCTTGGCGCAGTAAGCGCAGTCCCAGCTCGGAATCTTCGCAAATGCACCACTCGGACCAGCCGCCGAGGTCCTGGAGCGGCTGCTCGCGCACCAAGGTCATGGTGCCGTGTTGGATGAGCGCGTTGCGCTCGTTTCGGTGGTGCATGCCGATGCGGAAGAAACCATCGAACTCCCAATTGCACATGCGTCGGAATGGTTGGTTTTCCCAATTGCGGTGCGCTTGTGGGGCTTGCACCACGGCTACGTTCGGGGCTTCGACGAAATGCGGCACGAGCGTGGCGAGCCAGTCCGGGTCTACGACATAGTCGGCATCGACCACGCCGATGATTTCGGCGCGAGGGTCGGTTTGTCGTAGCGCGAAATTGAGGGCGCCAGCCTTGAAGCCCGGCCAGGGACAGAGGTGGAAGAAGCGAAAGCGGGGTCCTAGGCGGGCCATGTGCGCCTCTACCGGTTTCCAGAGCGCCTCGTCGGCGGTGTTGTTATCGACGACCAGAACCTCGAAATTGGGGTAATTCAGGCGTGCCAGGCTATCGATGGTCTCGATCACCATGTCCGGCGGCTCGTTGTAGCAAGCCAAATGGATCGAGACGAACGGCGCTTGCTCGGGCGATAGCGGTGGCAGGGGCGTGAAGCGTCGCTTCCAGACGTTCCTGAACAGTACTTCGCCGAATTCGTAGCCGTGCGTGAGTAGCACCGAGATCGTCACGAGCGTGGCGGCGATGAGCAGCGTCAGCGCGACCATATCGCGTTGGCTGAGGTAATAGTCGGTAGGGATGTTGATGCCCAAAATCACCGTGGTGACGCACGCTTGCATCAAAATGGCAAGCCACAGGCGGCCCATGAAGCTCCAGCTTCCCAAGGCAAAGGCGACGAGCAGCATGGGCACGAAGGCGTAGCGCGAGGCGGCATAGGCCTTTTCCTGCCAGCGAATATCGCGGGGCACGGCGCCTTCGAGCGAGAATTTCAATTCCCGGTCGGCGTTGAATACTCCCCAGTAGGCCCCGGCCCAGCCTTCGAGCTCGACTTTCCAGGGTTGATCGAAAGCCTCCATGATGAAATAGTCGAGCCGCGCCGTGCGCTCCGCTGCCAGGAAACTGCGGATGAAGCGCGCCTCGTTGGCCCGCGAAGGTACCGCGGCATCGATCACCGGGCCGCGGCTGGGCCAGCCGATTTCACCGATGACGATTTTCTTCTTCGGGAATGCGCGGGCCAATTCGTCGTAGCGCTGCATGGCATATTCCAGCGCGCTTTCTACGGGCAGCCCCTCGTGGTAGGGAAGCAGATGCACGGTGATGAAGTCCACGTGCCGGGCGAGTTCCGGGTGCTTGAGCCAGACATGCCAGGGTTCGGCGGTGGATACCGGCTTGCGAGTCGCCTTTTTGACCTGTTCGAGTAGTGGAATCAGGTCTTCCGGGCGCATGTCCTGGCGCAAGATCGATTCGTTGCCGACGATGGTGCGTTCGACATGCCGATATTGCCGGGCGAGCTTGATGCCTGCGGCGATTTCGCGGGCGTTTTTTTCTGCATCCCGATCCAGCCAGATGCCATTGGTGATCTTGATGTTGCGAAAGCCGGCGAGTGGCACCACGGCGGCATTGTCCAAGCTGCTGTAAGTGCGCAGCCGGCGCGTATGCCGGGCAAGCAGATCGATGTCGCCTTCTAGCTCTGCCTCGCTTGGATAAGTCGCGGTAAAAGGGCTTTGATGCCGGCGATAGGCGCTATAGGCAAACCCTTTGAATTCCTGCTCCGCATCCGCGATCGGCTGATTCCGGTTGGCCATGTCCCATAGCGCGTATTGCGCGAAGGCGACGAAAGCGGCGATGAGCAGGGCGCTGAGACTGCGCGATAACAAATCAAGCATTCGACTCATGTCAGACTCGTCCTGGCAGCCCGGCAAGCAGCAACGCTCGGGCTTGGCGTTCGCTCTGGTGGCGATAGGCGGCAAGGTTCAATACGGCGTCCCGTCCTTGTGCAGAAACCGCCATTTTCCGTCGTTACCGAAAACGGCCTGTAAATCGTCATCCGGATAGGTGACCGAATCGCCGGCCGAGCGGTCGCCGATTTCAAGGTAAAGCACATCCTGCGCGGTACGGTTGACGAGTTGGTGGCCGTTACCCGTGCCGGCCTTGAAGCCTGCGCACATGCCTGGGCCAAGGATGGTTTCCGCGGTATCGGTAATCAAGGTAGGCTGCCCTTCTAGGATGTAGACGAATTCGTCTTGCTTGGAGTGGGCGTGACGTAAGGCTGAGGCCGATCCCGGCGCCAGACGGGTGAGGTTCACGCCAAACTGGGTCAGCCCGAACAGATCGCCGAGCGGGCGCTTTTCGCGGCCCTGCACGCGCGCGGCGAATGGCGCAGGGTAGAGCGAGGCTTGGGTTCTCAAGGGGGCTTCAAGTGCTCGAATGGCGATGGGCGTATCGGTATCTGACATGCGGCGACTCCGTTGATCAAGTGGTTTGGGTTGGACGTAGCGCGAGGCGGTGCGCAGCCGGTTAGCGGGTGGGTGCGACAAAGGCGCCGGCAGCTGGAGCGTAGGGTGACATATCGGCTCGATGGCTAGGTGCGGCAGCGAGCAACTGCGCAGCAGCGTATTCGCGGAGCCCTAATGGTATAGTTTATTTGAATCAATGTATCGCACGGATCGATCAAGGCCCTTCATGACTGACCGGACCCCGCAACTGACGCTGATGAGTCGAGCCTATTGTCATCTGTGCCATGACATGGAAGCCGCGCTACAACCCTTGCTCGAAGAATTTGGCGTGGGCTTGCAGGTGCTCGATGTCGATGCCGACCCGGCGCTCGAGGCGCGCTACGATGAAAAAGTGCCGGTCTTGTTGCTCGATGGGCAGGAGCTTTGCCATTACTTTCTCGATGCCGACCGCGTGCGTCAGGCGCTGGGTCGGCGGCGTGGCTGAACACGGTGCAAGCGGCGGGCGGGGCGGCGCCGCTCAAGGTATAATCCGTGCCCGTTCTTTTGCGCCTAAGCCCTGACCCGTGAAGCACATCCGAAATTTTTCCATCATCGCCCACATCGACCACGGCAAGTCCACCCTCGCTGACCGGATCATCCAGCACTGCGGTGGCCTTTCCGAGCGCGAGATGGAGTCCCAGGTGCTGGACTCCATGGACATCGAGCGGGAGCGGGGCATCACGATCAAGGCACAGACTGCGGCCCTGAGCTACCGGGCGCGTGATGGCCAAATCTACAACCTCAACCTGATCGACACGCCCGGGCATGTGGACTTTTCCTACGAAGTGTCGCGTTCCTTGTCCGCCTGCGAAGGGGCGCTCCTGGTCGTCGATGCTTCCCAGGGGGTGGAGGCTCAGACCGTGGCCAATTGCTATACGGCCATCGAGCTCGATGTCGAAGTGGTGCCGGTGCTCAACAAGATCGATCTGCCGTCTGCCGACCCGGACAACGCCCGCCGCGAAATCGAGGACGTGATCGGCATCGATGCCACCGATGCCATCTTGGCCTCGGCCAAGACCGGCTTGGGGGTCGAGGATATCCTCGAAGCCGTGGTGGCGCGCATCCCACCCCCCAAGGGCGATCCAGAAGCGCCGCTCAAGGCGCTGATCATCGATTCCTGGTTCGACAATTACGTCGGTGTGGTCATGCTGGTGCGCGTCGTGGATGGCGAGCTGCGCCCCAAGGACAAGATGCAGCTCATGTCGAACGGCAAGCAGTACCTGTGCGAGCAGGTTGGGGTGTTTACACCCAAATCGGTGCAGCGTGAAGTGCTGCGCGCCGGCGAGGTAGGGTTCATCATTTCCAATATCAAGGAGCTGAATTCCGCCAAGGTGGGCGACACCATCACCCTGGCCAGCCGACCGGCAACGGCGCCGCTGCCGGGCTTCAAGGAAATCAAGCCGCAGGTGTTCGCCGGCCTTTATCCGGTCGAGGCCAACCAGTATGACCAACTGCGCGAGTCTTTGGAAAAGCTCAAGCTGAACGACGCCTCGCTGCAGTACGAGCCGGAAGTCTCCCAGGCGCTGGGGTTTGGCTTTCGCTGCGGCTTCCTGGGGCTCTTGCACATGGAGATCGTCCAAGAGCGCCTCGAGCGTGAGTTCGATCAAGACCTCATCACTACCGCGCCGACCGTGGTCTATGAAGTGGTGTTGAGAGACGGCAGCGTCATCCAGGTGGAGAATCCTTCCCGGCTGCCCGATGTGCAAAAAATCGCGGAAATCCGCGAGCCCATCATCACTGCGACGATCTTCGTGCCGCAGGACTATCTGGGTAGCGTCATCACCTTGTGCAACCAGAAGCGCGGCAACCAGGTCGATATGCATTACCACGGCCGCCAGGTGAAAGTGGTATACGAAATGCCGATGGCCGAAGTCGTCATGGACTTCTTCGATAAGCTCAAGTCCGTGTCGCGCGGCTATGCCTCGCTCGATTACGAATTCAAGGAATATCGTGCCGCGGATGTGGTCAAGCTCGATGTGCTCATCAACGGCGACCGGGTCGATGCCCTGTCGCTCATCGTGCATCGTGCCAATGCCCAGTACCGCGGGCGGGAGTTGGCCGCCAAGATGCGCGAACTGATTCCGCGCCAGATGTATGACGTGGCGATCCAGGCTGCTATCGGCTCGCACATCATTGCGCGCGAGAACGTCAAGGCGCTGCGCAAGGACGTGCTCGCCAAATGCTATGGCGGCGACATCACACGCAAGAAGAAACTGCTGGAAAAGCAGAAGGCGGGCAAGAAGCGCATGAAGCAGGTGGGCAGCGTGGAGATTCCGCAGGAAGCATTCCTAGCCGTGCTGCGCGTAGATAACTGAGAGTCGAGACGTCATGAACTTTGCCCTGATCCTATTCGTGCTGTTGGTGGTCACCGGCTGCATCTGGCTGGTGGATCTCATCTGGCTGAAAAAGCGGCGCAGTCCGTCGGACAAGGACCCGTGGTGGGTCGAATACGGCGCGAGTTTCTTCCCGGTGATCTTGCTCGTGTTCGTGCTGCGCTCCTTCATCGTCGAGCCTTTCAAGATTCCTTCCGGTTCGATGATTCCCACCTTGCTGGTGGGAGATTTCATTCTCGTCAATAAATATACGTATGGCATCCGCCTGCCGGTGCTGAACAAGAAGATCATCGACGTAAACCGGCCAGCGCGTGGCGATGTGATGGTGTTCCGCTATCCCGAAGATCCCAGCCTTGATTACATCAAGCGGGTGATCGGTCTGCCCGGAGATACGGTGGCCTATCAGAACAAGCGTCTGTCGATCAACGGTAAGCCCGTCGCCGTCGAGCCCGAGGAAGACTATCTGCATCCTGAGCGGCTGTACTACTCGCAGCGCTACCGTGAGACCTTGGGCGAGGTCAGCTATTCGATCCTGAACGATGCCGACGCACCGCCCTACATCCCCGATGCCAGTCGTTTTCCAGGACGCGAGCATTGCAAATACAATAGTGCCGGCGTCATTTGCCGCGTTCCCGAAGGCCACTATTTCGTCATGGGCGACAACCGTGACAATAGCCGCGACAGCCGCGCCTGGGGCTTCGTGCCGGAGGAAAATATCGTCGGCAAGGCGTTCTTCATTTGGTTGAATCTTTCCGACCTGGGACGCATCGGGTCGTTCAAGTAGGGGGTGCTTATGAAAAAACAGGCGGGGCTGGCGCTTAGCTCGCTCATCATTTGGTGTGTCGTGATTGCGCTGACGGCGCTCGTGGGCATGAAGCTCGTGCCGGCGTTTGTCGAGTATCAGAGCATTCTCAAGACCGTCAAGACCGTGGCGAGCGAGGCCCCGGCCGAGGCCACGGTGGCCGACATCCGCAAGGCTTTCGACAAGTACGACCAGGTCAATGACTTTCCATCCATTGATGCCCAGGATCTGCAAATCACCAAGGAAGCCGGCCGCTTGGTCGTGGCCTTCTCGTATGAAAAGCGGATTCCCTTGGTCGCCAACGTCAGCCTAGTCATCGATTTCAACGGTAGCTCGAACTAAGCAGCGATGCCGCTTTTACCGCTTGACGCCCTGGAAAGCAGCCTGGGCTACGCTTTCAAGGATAAGCGCTTGCTACAAACGGCGCTGACGCATCGCAGTCATGGCAGCGCGCACAACGAACGCCTCGAATTCCTGGGGGATAGCGTGCTCAACTGCGCCATTGCCGGAGCCTTGTTCGAGCGTTTTGCCGATCTTCCGGAAGGCGATTTGTCGCGTCTGCGTGCGCATCTCGTGCGTCAGGACAGCCTCTATCAGCTGGCGCAAGGGCTGCAGCTTGGTGAGTATCTACGCTTGGGAGAAGGGGAGATGCGTAGCGGTGGGCATCAGCGCCCGTCGATTCTTGCCGACACGCTCGAAGCTCTGTTTGGCGCCGTGTATCTCGAAGCCGGCTTCGATGCCGCGGCGGCCTTGATCCGCCGCATCTTCGCCGACCTGCTCGCGGGTCTGGTGCCGGGACAGTCGATGAAGGATCCCAAAACGCGCCTGCAAGAGTGGCTGCAGGGCCGGCGTAAGCCCTTGCCGCGCTATGAGCTCCTGGAAACCACCGGAGCGGCGCACGACCAACGCTTTCGTGTCGCATGTCGGGTCGATGCCTTCGGCATCGAGACGCACGGTATGGGTGCGAGCCGGCGCCTGGCCGAGCAGGCGGCTGCCGCAAGCGCTCTGGAGAAACTCGATTCATGAACGCCATCCGATCCGGCTATATCGCCATCGTCGGCCGCCCCAACGTGGGCAAGTCTACGCTGCTCAACAACTTGGTGGGCGAGAAAATCAGCATCGTCTCACGCAAGGCCCAGACTACTCGGCATCGGATCGTGGGCATCCGCACCGACCCCGATGCGCAGTATGTCTTCGTCGATACCCCCGGGTTTCAGACCCGCTTTTCCAACGCCCTCAACCGGGCTATGAATCGTGGTGTGACGCAGACGCTCGCGGATGTCGACGTGGTATTTTTCGTCATCGAGGCAGGCCGTTTCGATGCCAAGGACGAGGCCGTGCTGCGCCTTTTGCCGGCCGACGCGCCGGTGATCCTGGTGGTCAACAAGACGGACCGGATCAAAGACAAAGCCGGTCTCCTGCCTTTTCTCGCCCAGGTGGCACAAAAGCGCGAATTTGCCGCCGTGGTGCCGGTCAGCGCCGCCAAGGGGCATCAGACTGATGCGCTATTGCAGGAAGCGCGCCGGTACCTGCCGCATACGGAACTGCTGTTTCCCGAAGACGAGCTCACCGACAAGAGTGAGCGTTTTCTTGCCGCCGAATACATCCGCGAGAAGCTGTTCCGTCTCTTGGGCGACGAGCTACCTTACGCGGCGACGGTGGAAATCGAGAAATTCGAGGTCGAGGGCCGGCTGCGCCGCATCTATGCCGCCATCGTAGTGGATAAGGATAGCCACAAGGCCATGGTGATCGGCAAGGGTGGCCACGCCTTAAAGCGCATTGCCTCCGAGGCGCGGCAGGACATGGAGCGCCTTTTCGACGCCAAGGTGTATCTCGAGGTCTGGGTCAAAGTGAAATCCGGCTGGGCCGACGACGAGCGGCTGTTGAAGCATTTAGGCTACGAATAAGCGATGCCGCGCGGCAAGGTCGATGGCCAGCCGGCCTATGTGCTGCACACTCGCCCCTACCGGGAAACGAGTCTGATCGTCGAGGCTTTCAGCCGCGATCATGGCCGAGTCGCCTTGCTCGCGCGTGGCGCCCGGCGGCCGCACTCAGCCCTGCGTGGCTTGCTCATGGGATTCCAGCCGCTCGAATTGTCTTGGTCTGGCAAGGGCGAAGTGCTTACCTTGATGCGTGCCGAATGGCAAGGCGGGCAACCGCTGCTCACGGGCCTGGCGCTGTTTTGCGGGTATTACCTGAACGAATTGCTGCTGCGCTTGCTGCCTAGGGAGGATCCGCATCCTCGCTTGTTCGAGCGCTATATGCAAATTCTCGTGCATCTCGGCTATGCCCCGCCTGGCCGTGTCGACGAGGCTGATCTGCGCGCTTTCGAGCGCGCCTTGCTGACCGAACTCGGTTATGGGCTCAATCTGGAGCAGGATTGCCAGGGGCGGCCGATCGAAGCCGGGCGTTGCTACCGTTACGAAATCGAGCGTGGTGCCGTGCCGGCCGCGGCCGGCGAGGCGGGGTGGGTGGCCGGTCAGACCCTGATCGACATGCGCGGCGATAATTATGCCGATCCAGTGACCCGCCAAGAAGCCAAGCAGCTCATGCGTCGCTTGCTGGCCCATTATCTCGATGGCGTCGAGCTCGAATCGCGTAAGCTGGTGCGCGAGCTACAAGACCTGTAGCGCGCCGCGAACCACCATCGCGCGCGGGAGGACAAGATGCGCGGTGGCGACCTGGACGGGCGCGCTCTGTCCGCACCGTGGCTGCTTCGATATGCCGTGTCAGCGGCCAGCCACGGGTGTGGTCGTGGCCTTCAGAGCAGCCAGCCTGCGATGCTGCCCAAAGCGATGCTGCCAAAGCCGGCGGCAATCGGGCGGATCATGCGCCGTCCTGCTACCGTGACGACGATGCCGAACTTGAAGGTCAGGTTGGCGAGCATGGCGAGCGTGATGGAATTCACGGCTTCCGTGCTGCTGAGCTTTTCCAGGCCGTAAAGGCGCATCGACGAGAGCGCGATGGCGTCTACATCGGTCAGCCCCGAGACCAGGGAGGCCAAATACAAGCCGCTGCTGCCGGCATGGTCGGAGAGCGCGGCAGTGATGACGAGCACCAGCGCGTAGATGCAGCCGAACGCAAGCGCGGTACGGATCTCGGCGGGATTCGAGAATTCCATCGGTGGCATTTCGGTCTGCTGCGACAGGCCGCGCCAGGTCAACAGCACATAGACGCTACCGCACAATAGGCCACCGAGCATGACGGGCACGAGCTCGTGTAGCAATCCCGGTTGCAGCACCGCGGCATAGGCGCCAAGACGAAATAGCACCACGAGATTGGCCGTGAGCACGACGACCAGCGAGACTTTCACCAAGGCATCGCTACCCGCCGCGTGGCGGGCAAAGACCAAAGTCGTGGCGGTGCTCGAAGCCAGGCCGCCAAAGATGCCGAGCAAAGGGGCGCCTAGTTGCTGGCCCATGAAGCGCAGCGCCGCGTAGCCGGCTAGGCTGAAACCGGAGATCAGCACGACCATCCACCAGACCTGCCGTGGCGATAGGGCATCGTAAGGCCCCAAGTTGGCATCGGGCAGAATGGGCAGGATGACGAGCGAGAGCACAGCGAATTGCAAGATGGAAATGATGTCCTTGCGCGTCAGCTTTTCCGAGACTTTGCGTAATTCGGCCTTGAAATAGAGCAGCACCGTGGTGGAGATGCCAAGCATCACGGCCAGCGTCTGGTGGCCATACCAGATCATGGCGCCATAGCAATAGCACAGCAAAAGCGCTACCACTGAGGTGGTGCCAGGATCTTTCTCATCAGGGTGGATGAGATAAGCGGCCACCATCATCAGCCCCACCATTAGCAGGCCGGCGGCGAGGATCCAGGCATTGCCGGTCTTGTCGGCCAGAAGGGCGGCCACGGTGCCGAGCATCCCTACCAGACCGAAGGTACGCAGCCCGGCGCGTGCCGAAGGGTTACGCTCGCGCTCCAGGCCCATCAACAAGCCGAGTCCCACGGCAATGCCGAAATCTTGGATGAAATCCATGCCTACCGTAGTCATGACGTTCGTATTCATGCAGGGTTTTTCCGCGTGCGTGCGTCGAGATTGGCGCTCGACAACTCGCCGCAAGCCCCGTCTAGGCTGGGGCGGCGGCGCGAGAAGGCTGACCCGGAGCGGTTGGCCTACCGCTGGGCGAGCCGGCGGGATTATTCAAGTCTTTGTTTTGTTGAGCATCTTATTTCCAGCGCGGGGCGCCGTCTGGAGTTTTCAGGTTAAAATTACGCGATGGCCCGTCACTATGCAATCGTACCGGCGGCTGGCAGCGGTTCTCGCTTCGGCGCCGAAGTGCCGAAGCAGTATCTGTCCTTGCTCGGCTATCCCCTGATCTGGCATACCCTCGCCGCGCTCTGCCGTCACCCGCGCCTGGAGCGGGTTTGGGTGGTCCTCGCCCGGGAGGACGAATGGTGGTCCCGGCCAGAGTGGCAGTCTTGCTGGCTGGAGCTGGGGCCGCGTCTCGAAGTCGTGGCATGTGGCGGCGCGAGCCGCGCCGAGAGCGTCGCCAACGGCTTGGCGGCGGCGGTCACGGCGATTGCCGATGCGGATTGGGTGCTCGTGCATGATGCGGCGAGGCCCTGTCTGACCCATGCGCTGCTCGATCAGCTCATTGATGCGCTCGATGCCGACCCGGTGGGCGGCTTGCTGGCGGTGCCAGTCGCCGATACCTTGAAGCGCGCCGATGCCGAGCAGCGTGTCGAGGCAACCCTGGCGCGCGATGGCCTCTGGCAGGCCCAGACCCCGCAGATGTTCCGCGCCGGCTTGCTCCGCGCGGCGCTCGCCGCGCACGCCGACGTTACCGATGAGGCCGGGGCGCTGGAGGCGGCCGGTTATCGGCCGCGCCTCATCCGTGGCGATGCGCGTAATCTCAAGGTGACTTATCCGGCCGATTTGGCGCTGGCCGAAGCGATTTTGCGCGCCAGGAAGGAGAGTGTGTGATGCGTGCCACCGGATTCCGAATTGGCCAAGGCTATGATGTGCACGCCTTGGTGCCAGGGCGCCGGCTCGTGCTCGGCGGCGTGGATATTCCCTTCGCCAAGGGCCTGCTCGGCCATTCCGATGCGGATGCCCTCTTACATGCCATCACCGATGCCTTGCTCGGAGCGGCTGGACTCGGCGACATCGGCCGCCACTTTCCCGATACCGATCCGCGCTATCAAGGCGCCGATAGCCGCGTTCTGCTGCGCGCGGCCTATGCCCTGGTGCGCGAACAAGGCTGGCGCCTCGTCAATCTCGACGCCACTTTGATTGCCCAGGCACCGCGTCTTGCGCCCCACATTCCGGCGATGATCGCCATCCTGGCCGAAGACCTGGACGTTGCGCCCGAGTGCGTGAACATCAAGGGCAAGACCAACGAGAAACTTGGCTATCTCGGCCGTAACGAAGCCATCGAGGCACAGGCCGTGGTACTGCTCGCGGCGGCGCCCTGACAGACCGTCGCAAACCTGGCGGCAGGTCTTTGCGCTACGCTGTCTAACGGCCTGCCAAGGCGCGCCGGAGTTTTACCGTGCAACCGTGAAAGTCGGGAAGCGCCGCCCCTAGCGGGGCAGAGGGCAGAGGGGCGCGCCACTTTCATGCTCAGGGGCGTGCCGGCCGATCCTGGCGGGTTAGGGCGATTGCAGCGCTGCCGCGCGCGCTGGAGCCGCCGCTGCCGGCGATTCGGCCAAGCGCCGCGGGATGCCTTCGGCATCGAGTAGCCGCTCGATGCGGGCAAAGACCTCGAAGCGCGAAAATGGCTTTTTCATGAAATCGTCGGCGCCGATGCGGGTGCCGAAGAACTGCTCGATGGCCTGTTCGTTGCCGCTCATCATGATCACCGGGATGTCGCGTGTCGCCGCGTCACGGCGCAGTTGACGCAGCGCGGCAAAGCCGTTCATGCCGGGCAGGACGATGTCGAGAAAAATCAGCTCGGGCCGCTGGCGTGCGGCGAGCGCCAGTCCCTGCTCGGCATCCGGCGCCTCGAGCGCGACACAGCCGGCAGAGCGGAGGACGCGCTTTAAGGCCGTGAGGATGGTGGGCGAATCGTCGATGATCAGCACCACGCAGCCTTCGTGCGGATTACGGCGCGCCCGGCGGCGCCGGTCCGGCGGCGTGCTGGCGTCCATGGCCTTGGGCGGCTGCGCTGGCGCAGGCCGGGCGGTAGGGGCGAGGAGAGAGCGAAGATGATCGAGCAAGCCCACGATGAACCTTTCGTCGTGCCAGGGATGAAGCGAAATGGCCGCTAACAGGATTGAACGTGGGTAGATTGTACGACGTTATGCTATGTCATGGGAATGATGGGTAGGCGCAGCGTGGCGCACAAGCCTTGGCCATCCGGGCCTGGGCCTAGCTCTAGGCTGCCACCGTGAGCGCGGGCGATACGGTCGGCGATGGCCAGCCCCAGGCCGGTGCCGGTGGCGCCGCTGCGGGCGGCTTCGAGGCGAGTGAAAGGCCGTTTCAGACGTTCCGTCTCGCTCGCGGGAATGCCGGGGCCGGCATCGATGACGGCGAGTTCGAGGAAGGCGCCTTGCACGCGCCCACACAGCCGCACCGGCGGCGCGCCGTATTTCCAGGCGTTGTCTACCAGATTGCCCAAGGCGCGGCGCAAGGCACGCACCTTGAGTGGCACCCGGGGTAGCGGCCCGGCTTCGATGTGCAACGGACGCTGGATGGCGGCCTCGTGCTGGGCCAGGGCATCGAGGAGGACGTGCGGGTCGCACGGTTCGGGCCGCTCATCGGCCTCGCCACGGGCATATTCAAGGAATTGGGCGATGATGGCGTCCATCTGCGCGATGTCGGCGGCCATGCCGGCTTGCGCCGGCCCTTCGGGCAGGCTCAATTCGGCTTCGAGGCGCAGGCGGGCGAGTGGCGTGCGTAGATCGTGCGAGATGCCGGCGAGGATCTCGGCCCTTTCCTTGTCGTGGTAGGCCAGGTCGCGCGACATGCGGTTGAAGGCTTGCGCCAGCCGCTCTAACTCTTCCGCGCCAGTTTCGGGCAAAGGCGGCGGGGTGTTCCCAAGTCCTACCTGGCGCGCCGCCCAAGCCATGTGGCGCAGGGGCCGGCTGATGCGCGAGGCAATCAGCCAGGCCACGACCAGGGCCAGCGCCGCGGCTAGGGTGCCCCAGCCGATCCAGACCCAGGGCATGCGCCGTTGGGCGCGATCGAGCGGCAGAATCAGCCAAAACTCGTCGGCTTCGCTGGGCACCAGGGCAAAACTGATCCACAGGCCGGGCTCGCGGTTGACCTCGAGTGAAAGCTGGGTTTCCGGTCCGAGTAGGGCGCGTGTCTGCTCCGCGAAATGCACCATGAAGCCATCGCCCGGTAGCGGCGTGATCACGTCGTGCGGGTCGCGCGGCAACAAGCGGATGCCTTCACGGTCGGAAAGTTCTTGGAGCAGGGCTGGGCGAAGCTCCGGCGTGGCGGTCAGTAGCGCGACGCGCACCAGATTCACGGCGCTGGCCGAGAACTGGGCCAGGGCGCGGGCGCGAGGCTCGGTATCGGCGAGCCGGAAAATTGCGATCCAGGCCAGGTTGGTGACGATGACCAGCGCCGCTACCCAGAGGAAGATGCGTGCCAGTAAGGAACGGGGCCAGCGCATGGATCAGTCGGCCGCCGCTGCCTCGGCATCGGGGACGAACACATAACCGAAGCCCCAGACGGTCTGGATGTAGCGGGGTTTGGCCGGATCGGGCTCGACGAGCTTGCGCAGACGCGAGATTTGCACATCGATGGCGCGGTCGAATGGTCCCTGCTCGCGTCCCCGCGCCAGCGTCATGAGCCGGTCGCGCGAGAGCGGCTGACGCGGATGTTGGAGCAGCGCGGCGAGCACGGCGAACTCGCCGGTAGTCAGATTGAGCACCTCGGCACCGCGGGTCAGGGTGCGGGCGCTTAGATCGACCTCCAGGCCGCCAAAGCGCACCCGGGCCGGGGCTTCGAGCGGCGCGCCTCCCGGACGCTGGCCCCGGCGGCGCAGCACGGCCTGGATGCGGGCCAGCAGCTCGCGCGGATTGAAAGGCTTGGGTAGGTAGTCGTCGGCGCCCATCTCAAGGCCGACGATGCGGTCGATCTCGTCACCACGGGCGGTGAGCATGACGATAGGCACGTCGTTGCCCTGGCCGCGCAAGCGCCGGCAGATGGCCAGGCCGTCTTCTCCCGGCAGCATCAGGTCGAGCACGATCAAATCGAAATGTTCGCGTTGCAAATATCTTTCCATCTGTGCGCCATCGGCGACGGGACGGACTTCATAGCCTTGCTCGCCGAGATAGCGCTGCAGTAAATCGCGCAGACGAACGTCGTCGTCGACGATGAGCAGACGTTGGGTGCGTGCATTCATGGCGATAATCTAAAAGAGGCCTGGCCGGTCGCCAATGGGCAAATGGTAACAAGTGTGACCTAGGCCGCGCGCAACGCAACATGCTGTTACAAACTGCCACGAGCCGCGGGGCAGGAGTGCGGGAGAATCGGCATTGCCTGCTTTTTTCGAGGTGTTGTCATGCCCGCGCGCGCCTTTTCGATCTGCTTTGCCGTGCTGTTCGCCGTCGTAGGCGGGGCGAGCCGGGCCGAGCCGCCTCCACCACCGGGGCCTGGGCGCGACTGGCAGCGCCTGCCGCCCGAGGAAAGGGAGCACCTGCGTCAGCAAATGCGCGAGGAGTGGCGGCGTCTCTCGCCGGAAGAACGCGAGGCGCGCAAGCAGGCGCACCGGGAAGCTTGGCAGAAGCTCTCGCCCGAGGAGCGCGATGCAGCGCGTGAGCATTTTCGCCGTAAGTTTCAAGCGCTAAGCCCTGAGGAGCGCGAGGCTTGGCGCGAAGCCATGCGGCGTCAGCACCGCAAATACGGGGCGCCGGGCGAAGCCGATGAGCCGCCCTGGAAGTGAAAAGCGCCAAGGCGGGGTAAAATCCCGGCCATGCAGATTCTTGCCCTTGAAACCAGTACCGATTCCGGCTCTTGCGCCTTGTGGCGGGATGGCGAGTTGCTATCCGCCGACTGTCCTCCGGGGCGAGCGCATTCCGAGACCTTGATTCCGCTGGTGCAGCGCCTCTTGGCCGAAGCCGGTAGCGGGTTCGCTGGTCTCGACGGCATTGCCTTTGGTATGGGTCCGGGGGCTTTCACCGGCTTGCGCGTGGCTTGCGGCATCGCCCAGGGCATGGCCGTGGGGCTCGATCTGCCGGTATTGCCGGTGGGCTCGCTCGAGAGCATGGCCTGGGCGGCCGGAGAGGGAAAGGTTCTGGCGCTGCTCGATGCGCGCATGGGCGAGGTCTATGGCGGTTGCTTCAGACGTGCCGGAATGACGCTCGAGCCTTTGGGCGAATTACTGTTGGCGGCGCCGGCCGCCTTGCCTTTGCCCGCGGCTGCCAGCGGCTGGCGGGCTGTTGGCAATGCCCTGACGGCTTACCCTGAGTTGCAAGCGCGTTGCGCCGGCTGGGAGTGCCACCCCGACATCCTGCCACATGCCCGCAGTGTCGCCGAATTGGCGGCCTTGGCCTTGGCTCGCGGCGAGGGGCTCGATGCCGCGCTCGCCGCGCCGCGCTATATCCGCGACAAGGTGGCGCAGACGGTGGCCGAACGCCTTGCCGCAGGAGGCCGGTCCTGAACGGCAGCGCTTGTCTTGCCGGGCTCTCGCTCGACCCGATGCGAGCCGAAGACCTCGATGCGGTCGCAGCATTGGAGGCCGCCGCCCAGTCCTTTCCCTGGCGCCGCGCCCATTTCGCGGATTCGCTCGCTGCCGGCCACTGGGCTTGGGTGTTGCGCCAGCAAGGCGAATTGCTGGGGTTCGTCGTGCTCATGGGGGTGCTGGAGGAGATGCACTTGCTCAATATCGCCATCGCCCCTGGGCACCAGGGGCGTGGCTTCGGCGCGTGGCTGTTGCGGCATGTGTTGCGCTGGTCGGTAGTCCAAGGCATGGCCTATATGTACTTGGAGGTGCGGCCGTCCAACAGTCGCGCTCTGGCGCTTTACCGCCATTTCGGGTTTCGTGAGGTTGGACGGCGCAAGGCCTACTACCCGAGCGCGACGGGGCGAGAGGATGCGCTATTGCTCTGCCGTAGCTTGGAAGGAATCCCGTTATGAACCATTCCAGCCGACGCGCCATGCTCGCCGAAATGGGCTTGCAGTCGTGGCGCTTACGCGCGAAGCAAGCGGCTGCGCCCGTAGCCGGCCCGTGCGTGGCCAGCGCCGCGACAGCGCGGCCTGATGGCGTAGCGCAACCGCCTTCAGCGCTGGCTGCGCCGCCGGTGGCAGAAGCTATCCGGCCGGATGTGCGCCAGATGGATTGGAATGCGCTGGCGCAGGCGGTGCGTGACTGCCGCGCCTGCGAACTCTGCCGGCACCGCAAGCAGGCGGTCCTGGGCGTTGGCGATCGGCAAGCGGACTGGCTATTCGTCGGCGAGGGGCCGGGGGCTGAGGAGGATGCGCGGGGCGAGCCCTTCGTAGGGCAGGCCGGCAAGCTGCTCGATGCCATGCTCGCTGCCATCGACTTACGCCGGGGCGAGCAGGTTTACATCGCCAATGCCGTCAAGTGCCGGCCCGAGGGCAACCGCACGCCCCATGCGCATGAGCTGGCGGCTTGCCGACCGTTCTTGCTGCGCCAAATCGAGCTCATCCAGCCGCGCTTGATCGTGCTGCTCGGCAAGGCCGCGGCGCATAGCGTGCTGGGGGAGGACAAGCCGCTGGCCACCCTGCGCCAGAAGCGGCACGCGCTGGGGCAAATTCCGGTGCTCGTGACCTACCACCCCGCCTATTTGCTGCGCAACTTGCCCGAAAAGGCCAAAGCTTGGGAAGACCTCTGCCTAGCGCGCCGGCTGATGCAGGCGCTCAAGGAGGCTTGACGCACGCTGCGTGAGCTCTGGCGTGTTGCCGTGAGCGTGCAGCATGACCAGGCATCCATGAACGTTAATGGCGGCTATCGTCGAGGTGGGCGACGTCGTCGTATTCGCGTTGGTTGGCGAGATGCCGCTTGCGGATCAGATACATGCTCAAGCTCACGAAGAGGCCGAATAGGGTCAGCACCATGTAAATCGACAGGTGCATCTTGATCATCAGGAAATACAGCCCGGTCATTGCCAGCACCGAGAGATTCTCGTTGAAGTTCTGCACGGCGATGGAATGGCCGGCGCCCATCAGGATGTGGCCACGGTGCTGAAGCAAGGCGTTCATCGGCACGACGAAGAAGCCGGATAAGGCGCCGATCAGGATCAAGAGCGGTACGGCGATGTCCATGCGCGTGACGAAGTTCATGGCGAGCACGATGATGCCCATGGCGATGCCGAGGGGGATGACGCGCACCGACTTGCGCAAGGTCACGAAGCGCGCGGCCAAGGTGGCGCCGAGTGCCACGCCGATGGCGACGACGCCCTGGAGCATCGAGGATTTGGAAAGGTCGAGGCGCAGCGCGGTCTCGGACCATTTGATGACGATGAATTGGAGCGTGGCGCCGGCGCCCCAAAACAGCGTGGTTACGGCCAGTGAAATCTGCCCGAGCTTGTCGCGCCAGAGTAGGGCGAGGCAGTGGTTGAACTCGTGGATCAGGTAGATGGGGTTCTTTTTCAGGGGTTTGTGGTCCACCCCAGTGTCCGGCACGTAGAGGTTGAACAGCGCCGCAATGAGATAAAGTAGACCAATGACGGCTACCACCAGTTCCCCGGCGTGATCGATGCCGGGGAGCTGCCAAGCCATCATCGTCTTGGTGACGCCAGGCGAAATCAGAAATCCGCCCAGCACCACGCCGAGCACGATGGCGCCGACGGTGAGGCCTTCGATCCAGCCGTTGGCCACCACCAGCAGGCGGTGCGGCAAGTATTCGGTGAGGATGCCGTACTTGGCCGGCGAGTAGGCGGCGGCGCCGAGGCCGACCACGGCATAGGCGACGAGCGGGTGGATGCCGTAAAACATCATGATGCAGCCGACGATCTTGATGCTGTTGCTGATGAACATCACCCGCCATTTCGGCATCGAGTCGGCGAAGGCGCCGACGAAGGCCGCGAGCACGACGTAAGAGATGGTGAAGAAGGTTTTCAGCAGCGGCTCGTATTCACTCGGGGCCTGCATGTCGCGCAGGGCGGCGATGGCGGCGATGAGCAGCGCGTTGTCGGCGAGCGCGGAAAAGAACTGCGCTGCCATGATGATGTAGAAGCCGAAAGGCACTTAGCGTTGTCTCTGCGTTGGAATGTGGCCGCGATGTTATACCAAGGCCGGGGCTTGCGGCATGGGCGAGGGCGATGCCTGCCATGTCGCGCCGATGTTGGCGGCATCGATTTTTTCGGCAAGCCCGGGTCTGTGAGGGCTTTTACCTCCTATAATCCCCCCATAAAAAATATTGTTGGGAGGAGACCCCACATGGCCGATCGCCGTTTGCAAGTGTTTCACGCCGTAGCCAAGCATCTGAGTTTCACGAAGGCCGCCGAGGCTTTGTTCATGACCCAGCCCGCCGTGACGTTTCAGATCAAGCAGTTGGAAGATCAGTACAACACCCGCCTGTTCGAGCGCGGGCATGGGCGCATCTGCCTGACGCCGGCGGGCGAGATGGTGCTGCAATACGCTGACAAGATTCTGGCGCTGTCCGATGAGCTCGATGCCCGGCTCGGCGAGATGACCGGCGAGATGCGCGGTCCGCTGCTGGTGGGGGCCAGTACCACCATCGCCGAATTCATCCTGCCGCGGGTACTCGGCGAGTTCAATGCGCTCTATCCGCAGGTGCGGGCGCGGCTCATCGTGGCCAATACCGAGATCATCGAGCATCAGGTAAGCGCGCACAGCCTGGACATCGGCTTGATCGAAGGGCCGGCGCATCAGCCCGATTTGCAGACCGAAGTCTGCTGCGAAGATGAGTTGGTGGTGATTTGCGCGCCCGATTATCCGTTGTGCGGCGAGCCGAGCGTCAGCCCCGAGATGCTGCGCGATTATGAGTTCATTTCGCGGGAGCCGGGTTCGGGGACGCGCGCCGTGACCGATGCTTATTTTCAGGCGGCCGGCATCGCCCCTGGCGAGCTCAAGACCTTGATGGAGCTGGGCAGCCCCGAGGCGCTCAAGGGAGTGGTCGCCACTGGGCTCGGCTATGCCATCGTTTCCCGGGTCGTGTGCGAGAAGGAATGCCAGCTCGGCAGCTTGGTGTCGATTCCGCTCACGCCGCCGCTGACCCGGACCTTGTCCTTGGTTTACCCCAAGGACCGCTTCCGAACCCGGCTGGTCTCGACCTTCGTCGATTTCGCCAAACAGAAAATGAGGGAGTTGGTGTTGTGAATTCGACCATGCCCGGCGTTTTGCCGGGCCAGGAGCGGCAGGCGTCGCGTTCTCTGTCTCGCCCGATTCAGGCCCGCATCGATCTCATGGCCTTGCGCCACAATTTTGGCGTGGCACGCCGTCATGCCGGTTCGGCGCGCATTTGGGCGGTCATCAAAGCGAATGCGTATGGGCATGGCCAATGGCAGGTGGCACGGGCCCTGGCGGATCTGGCCGATGGCTTCGCGCTTTTGGAGGTGGAGACCGCGGTCGCCCTGCGCCAAGCTGGGTATGCCCAGCCGATCTTGTTGCTCGAAGGCTTTTTCGCCGCCACGGATGTGCCGCTCTTGGCCAGCCATCGGCTCACGCCAGCGCTGCACTGTCCTGAACAGCTGGCCATGCTCGAGGCCGCGGCCACACGCCCGCAGCAGGTCTATGTCAAGCTCAATACCGGCATGAACCGGCTCGGCTTTCGTCCCGAGGCGTTGGGGGGCGTGTTGGAGTGCCTACGGCGTCTCGGCATTCGCGCCGTGACCTTGATGAGCCATTTTGCCGATGCCGACGGCGGGCGGGGCATCGCCGCCCAGCTCGACTGCTTTTCGGCCCTGGCGAGCGGCACCGGCTTACCCTTCAGTCTTGCCAATTCTGCCGCCTTGCTGCGTTATCCCGAAACTCGGGGCGACTGGGTGCGGCCCGGCATCATGCTCTATGGCAGCAGCCCCTTCGCCGACCTGCCGGCTAGCCATTTCGACTTACGCCCTGTGATGCATCTGGAGAGCCGCTTGATCGCGATCCAGACCTTGGGCCCCGGGGAGCGGGTCGGCTATGGCGGCTTGTTCGCGGCCGCGGGGCCGATGCGCATTGGCATCGTCGCCTGCGGCTACGCCGATGGCTATCCCCGCCATGCTCCGACGGGCACGCCGATTGCCGTGGCAGGCAAGCCCAGCCGCGTGCTGGGGCGGGTGTCCATGGATATGCTGGCTTGCGATTTGAGCGGCATCGACGCAGCCAGCGTGGGCAGCCCCGTCACGCTGTGGGGGGTGGGGGAAGGGGGCGTGGTGGATGCAGATCAGGTCGCAGCCGCGGCGGGCACGCTCAGCTATGAATTGTTCTGCGCCCTGGCGCCGCGTGTGCCGTTGCGTTGGGATTGAGCCGTGGCGAAGCCAAAACATGTCTATGCCTGCGCCGAGTGCGGCGCCACCTCGCCCAAGTGGCAGGGGCAGTGTCCGGGTTGTGGCGCCTGGAATACCTTGTCCGAAACCTTGCTGGAAAAGTCTGGGGGCAGCCGTTTTCAGTCCCTGGCGCCGCCGGCCCGGCTGCAGCGCCTAGCCGAGATCAAGGCACGCGAGTCGGAGCGTGTTCCCACGGGGATTGCCGAGTTCGACCGCGCCTTGGGGGGCGGGTTGGTGGCGGGCGGGGTCGTCCTCATCGGCGGCGATCCGGGCATCGGCAAGAGCACCTTGCTGCTGCAAGCGCTGGCGCGGCTTTCGGAGCGGCTGCCAGCGCTTTACGTGAGCGGCGAGGAATCCGGCGAGCAGGTGGCGCTGCGGGCTCGGCGTCTGGGGCTGGAAGCGAGTCGCTTGCAGCTTTTGGCCGAAATCAACCTGGAAAAGATCCTCGCCACCTTGCAAGCGGAAAAGCCCAGCGTGGCGGTGATCGATTCCATCCAGACCCTCTGGTCGGAGCAGCTTTCCTCCGCTCCGGGTTCCGTGGCCCAGGTGCGCGAATGCGCGGCTCAGCTGACTCGTCTGGCGAAGCAGCAGGGGGTGACGGTGATCCTGGTTGGCCATGTGACCAAGGAAGTGGCGCTGGCCGGGCCGCGCGTGCTAGAGCATATCGTCGATACGGTGCTCTATTTCGAGGGGGATGCCCACTCTAGCTTTCGCTTGATCCGGGCCTTCAAGAACCGCTTTGGCGCCATCAACGAGCTTGGCGTGTTCGCCATGACGGAAAAGGGGCTCAAGGGTGTCAGCAACCCTTCGGCGCTCTTTCTCTCCGGGCACGGCCAGCATGTGCCGGGGACCTGCATCTTGGTGACCCAGGAAGGCACGCGCCCCTTGCTCGTGGAAATCCAGGCCTTGGTGGATCAGGCGCATGGCAACCCGCGCCGGCTCACAGTGGGGCTGGATTCCCAGCGTCTGGCCATGCTCTTGGCGGTGCTGCACCGCCACGCCGGCATCGTTTGCTTTGATCAGGATGTGTTCGTGAATGCGGTCGGCGGGGTCAAGATCGGCGAGCCGGCGGCCGATCTCGCGGTCTTGCTGGCGATTTTGTCGTCGCTGCAAAACAAAGCCTTGCCGAGTCGGCTCGTGGTGTTCGGCGAGGTCGGCTTAGCCGGTGAGATTCGTCCGGCGCCGCGGGGGCAGGAGCGTTTGAAGGAAGCCGCCAAGCTGGGCTTTACCCATGCCTTGGTGCCTGCGGCCAACTGTCCTCGCCAGGCGATTGCCGGGATGACCGTGATCGGGGTTTCCCGTATCGAGGAAGCCGTTCAAAAATTGCGCACCATCGACTGATTTTGAATAGGTTAGCCTTTCGTCTCCTGTATCGTGACGCGCGTTCCGGCGAGCTTCGCTTGCTGGCGCTAGCGCTCATCGTGGCGGTGGCCGCCATGAGCGCAGTGGGCTTCTTCAACGACCGGGTGCGCCAAGCCTTGGCGCTGGAGACCAGCCAGTTGTTGGGGGGGGATCTGGTCTTGACGGGCGATCAGCCGCTGCCCGACGCGTTCGCCCGCGCCGCCATGGCGCAAGGGCTGCGCTTGGCGCAGAGCGTCAGCTTTCCTAGCATGATCCTCGCCGCAGGTGGCTTTCGGCTCGTGGATGTGAAAGCCGTTGATGGCGCCTACCCCTTGCGCGGTCAGCTCAGGATCTCGGCCCAGCCCGAGGGGGCAGGCGAAGCGGCGGGCGGCGGGCCGCCTGTGGGCCAGGTCTGGATCGAGCCCCGGCTAGGGGCCGAGCTGCGACTTGCGCCCGGCGCCGAGCTAACCCTGGGCGAGCGCCGCTTTCGCGTTGCGGCCTATCTCAATTTCGAGCCCGATCGAGGCCTCGATTTTCTCGGCGTGGCGCCGCGGCTGATGCTCAATTTGGCGGACTTGGAATCCACCGGCCTACTCCAAAACGGCGCTCGGGTGCGCTACCGCCTGTTGCTGGCTGGAGAAGCCCGCGCCGTGGCGCAGTTCGCCGCCTGGGTCAAGCCCCGGCTCCTTCGCGGCCAGAAGCTTGAAGAGGGGGCGCGCCAAGAGGTGCGCACCGCCTTGGAGCGGGCCCAGCGCTTTCTCGGGCTCGCCAGTCTGCTGACGGTCATGCTCGCCGCCACGGCCATGGCCATGGCGGTGCAGCGTTATCTCGAACGCCATCTCGATGGCTCTGCCGTGCTACGTTGCCTGGGGGCAAGTAGTGGCCAGGTACTACGGCTTTACCTCATTCAGTTCCTTGGCTTGGGCCTCATCGCTACGCTCGTCGGGGTTTTGCTCGGCTTCGCCGCGCATTACGGGTTTCATGCGCTGCTGGCTGGGCTCATGACCACCGCTTTGCCGCCGCCTGGCCTTACGCCAGCGCTGCAAGGTCTCGGGGTGGGTTTGGCGCTGCTGCTTGGCTTTGCCTTGCCGCCCCTGCTGCGGTTGCGCCGGGTGGCGCCGTTATGCGTCATGCGCCGCGATCTGGGCTTGCCATCGATATCCTGGTTCGCCGCCCATGGGGTGGGCGGCGCGGTGTTCGTCGGCTTGATCTTCTGGCTGGCCGACGATCCGCGCTTGGGGCTAGGCGTGCTGCTCGCCTTTGGCCTGGCGCTGCCTGTTTTCTTGCTCGTGGCGCGGGGCTTGGTGTGGGGCGCCGCCCGGTTGGCGCGCTGGGGTCGTAGTTCACGCCTGGGCTGGCGACATGGGGTGGTGAATATCGGCCGCCAACCCTGGACAGCCAGCTTGCAGATCGTCGCGCTTGCCTTGGGCGGCATGGCGCTCCTCATCCTCGGCGTGATGCGCGGTGAATTGCTCGCGGCGTGGGAGCGCTCGCTGCCGCCCGATCTGCCGAATCGCTTCATCCTCAACATTCAGCCCGAGCAGCGCCCGGCGCTCGCACAGGCTTTGCGTGCGGCAGGCTGGCAGGCCGATCTGGCGCCCATGGTGCGCGGCCGGCTGGTTCGCATCGGCACGCGTGCGGTGAGTCCAGCTGACTATCCGGGCGATGAACGAGCGCAGCGCTTGGTGGAGCGAGAGTTCAACTTGTCTTGGCGCGCCGATCTCCCCGTAGGCAACCGTATCGTCGCCGGTCGCTGGTTTACCGCGGCTGCTGGCGAAGCCGTGGCATCGGTAGAATCGGGGCTGGCCAAGACCCTTGGCATCCATTTGGGCGATATGCTCGAATTCGACATCGCTGGTCAGCCGGTGCAGGTGCGGGTGACGAGCTTGCGCCAGCTCGAGTGGGATTCCATGCGCATCAATTTTTTCGTGCTCATGGCGCCGGGAGTGATCGATCACATGCCCGCCAGCTATCTGGCCAATTTCCATCTCCCGGCGGGCGAGGCCGCTAAGCTTGGCCGGATCGTGGCCGACTTTCCCAATCTCACCGTCATCGATGTCGACGCGGTGCTGGCGCAGCTCAAGGGCGTGCTCGAACAGCTCTCCGGCATCGTGCAGTTAGTGTTCTGGTTTACCTTGGCTGCGGGGCTCTTGGTGCTGCACGGGGCCATGCTCGCGTTGCTGGATAGCCGGCGGCACAGCCTTGCCATCATGCGGGCTCTGGGCGCGAGTCGGGCGCAGCTGCAAGCGGTGTCGTTCGGCGAACTTGCCGCCATCGGCGCGTTGGCCGGCCTCTTGGCGGCCTTGGGGGCCTTGCTGGCCGGGCAGATGCTGGCTTGGTGGCTGTTCGAGCGGGTGCTCGTCCCAGCGCTTTGGCTGATCCCGGCTGCGATGTTCCTGGGCGTGCTGTTGACCATGCTTGCGGCTGGTTTTAGCCTCACGAAACTCACATCCTTGCGTACGCTAGCGCTCATGCGCGCCGCCGGCGCCTGAGATAAGTGTCATTAAACGCTGATTTAAATCGATTTTACGAGACAATATGGAGGAAATGCGCTATCTTTGCCAAGCCGATGCGCCAAGGGCTTATCCCGCGCGGTATTTTGACGCGCAGGCCGGCAAAGGCCCCTGCGTACTCGCGCGTGCCGTGCGGGGCAGGGGAACTGCCTTGCTCGCTGAGGTGGGCGAAGCAGCGGCAGAGGAAATGAAAAAAGCTACACTGAATGAAAAAAGCCACACTAACGTGTGGCTTTTGGATTTTGGCTCCTCGACCTGGGCTCGAACCAGGGACCTACGGATTAACAGTCCGGCGCTCTACCGACTGAGCTATCGAGGAATCGATGGCGCGCATTCTAGCGATTGAGGCGGTAGGCGTCAACAGCGGTAAGACATAGAGAAAAGCAGCGCTTTCATGAACTCTAGCGATATTTATGTGAAAACCCCGCAAGGGGAGGAAGCCATGACGCAGCGCGCCCGTGTGGTGCAGCGTAGTCAGCGCATGGTCTTGGTGCTCGTTGATGGCAAGACGCGGGTGGCGGAATTGAGTGCGAAGATCGGCGATGCGAAATTGGTCGAGACAGCGCTCAAGGAACTCGAAGCCGGGGGCTTCATCGCTCTTGCCGGCGAGGCTGCCCGGGCGGCGGCGGCGCCACCGCCGCCGCTCGCCACCCCATCGCAGCTATCGCAGTTTTCCACGTTCGGCCCGAAGCCAATGCGGCCGGCAGTGAGCGCCAGCGCTGAAACGGTGATGCCGAGCCATTTCTCTACGTTGGGCCGTCCTGTGCCGCCTAGGCCGGCTGTGGCGGTCGCGCCGCCCCCCGAGCCGGCGCGGAGCAGCGGCGAGCCGGAAAAGGCCGCGCCAGCTCGCCGACCCTTGCCCGTGTTCAAGATCCTCGTCGGCATGTTGGCGCTGGCCGTGCTCGGGGCGGCCGGGACGCTCTGGTTTTATCCCTATGACACGCATCGGCCGGCGCTGGAGACGTATCTGTCGGGACAATTCGGCGTGCCAGTGCGGATCGGCGCCATCGCGCCGCGCTTTTGGCCGGCCCCGGCGCTCGAGTTGCGTCAGGTGCGATTCGGGCAGGCGGGTGAGGCGGAGGCCCAGGTGGTGTTATTGCCCGATCTCGTGCCACATGTGCGTGGCCAGGCGCCACAGCGTGACAAGGTCGTGCGCATCGAGGCGGCGCGCTTGCCGATTGATATGCTGTCGGCGTGGCTGACGCGCAGCGATGCCGCTGCGCCGCTCAAGGTCAGTGTGCGACACCTTGAGCCTATGCTCGCCGGGCATTCGCTTGGGGCTTTGTCTGGCGACATCGAGCGCGATGCGGGCGGACGCTTGCGTCAGGCCAATTTGCAGAGCGATGATCGAGGTCTGCGCCTCACCCTGAAGCCGACTGGCCAGGCGCTCGAGATAGATTTCGAGGCCAATGCTTGGAAGCCCTTGCCGTCCCTGGCACTGACCTTCAATCATGTGCAGGCGCATGGCGTGCTAGGGCAGGGCTCGTTGCGTTTCGATGCGGTTGATCTGCGCTTTTTCGACGGCCGCTACGAAGGCGATATGGCGATTGATTGGGGGGCTGCGCCCGGGGTCGCCGGTACTGGCCATCTGCACCATCTGAATGCAGCTAGCCTGGCCGGACTGTGGAGCGCTCAGCCCAGCCTTTCCGGCAGTTTATCTGGGCTGGTGCGCTTTGCCGCCAAGGGCCGCGATGCGGCGCAGCTTGTCGCAGCGCTCGAGGCCACGGCGGATTGGCGTGTCGAGCGAGGTGAATGGCGTGGCGTTGATTTGGCTAATGCGCTGCGACTCGGGCGCGGCCAGCTGACCCGCGGCGGCAGCACCCGCTTCGAGCGTTTGAGTGGGGGATTGCAGCTTGCGCCGACTGGCGCGCGCTTTACCGATGTCTTGCTTGAAGCCGGATTGATGCAAGCGCGTGGCCAGGTCGAGATCGATGCGCATGGCGTTTTTGCTGGCCGCTTCGGGGTGAGTCTGGCGCGTTCGAACGCGGCGCCGCCGACCGTGCTGATCAACGGGCGTCTGCCCAGCCTCGAAGCTGCGGTGCAGTAGCCTTGTGGTTCGGTCGCTGCGCCCAGCCGGCTAGGCTGTGGCGCAGCGTGCTTGCCGAACATGCGAAAAAGGCGGGGGGAGTCCCCGCCTCGGTCATGCCCTGGGGCGTGCGGCCGCTCAAGCCTTGACCACGGTAGCGATGGCTTGGGCCACTGCGGCGAGGTTCTTGCTGTTCAAAGCGGCTAGGCAAATGCGACCGGTGGATACGGCATAGATGCCGAACTCGGTCTTCAGGCGTTCTACCTGGGCGGCGCTAAGGCCGGTGTAGGAGAACATGCCGCGCTGCTTCACCACGAAGGAGAAATCCTGGCTCACGCCTTCGGCCTTAAGGGCGTCTACGAGGCCGGTGCGCATGGCGCGGATGCGATCGCGCATGCCCGCGAGCTCGTCTTCCCACATTTGGCGCAGCTCGGTGCTGCCGAGCACGGCGGCGACGATGGCGGCGCCGTGAGTTGGGGGGTTGGAGTAATTGGTGCGGATGACACGCTTGACTTGCGACAGGACTCGGGCGGCCTCTTCCTTGCTGGCGGTGATGATGGACAGGGCGCCCACCCGCTCGCCATAGAGGGAGAAGCTCTTGGAGAAGGAGCTGGAAACGAAGAACTGTAGGCCGGCGGCGGTGAAGGCGCGGATGGCCACGGCGTCCGGGTCGATGCCGTCGGCGAAGCCCTGGTAGGCCATGTCGAGGAAGGGCACCAGCCTCTTTTCCTTGCACACGGCGACGACTTCCTGCCACTGGGCGTCGGAGAGGTCGGCGCCGGTGGGGTTATGGCAGCAGGCGTGCAGGATGATGATGGAGCCGGCGGGCAGGCTGGCCAGCTTGGCCTTCATGCCGTCGAAGTTCACGCCCCGGGTGGCGGGGTCGTAGTAGGGGTAGGTGTCTACGGGGAAGCCGGCGGCCTCGAACAGGGCCCGGTGGTTTTCCCAGGAGGGGTCGCTGATGTACACGGTGGCCTGGGGCAGCAGGCGCTTCAGGTAGTCGGCGCCGACTTTCAAGGCGCCCGTGCCGCCCAGGGCTTGGACGGTGACCACGGAACCATTGGTGGCCAGGTCGGAGCCGGCGCCGAAGAGCAGGTTCTGCACGGCCTGGTTGTAGGCGGCGTTGCCTTCGATGGGCTGGTAGCCGCGCGGCGGCTGGGCCTTCAAGCGGGCCTCCTCGGCGGCCTTGACGGCGGCCAGGAGTGGCAGTTTGCCGTTGTCGTCGTAATAGACGCCGACCCCCAGATTGACCTTGGTGGCGCGGGCATCGGCGTTGAAGGCCTCGGTCAGGCCGAGAATCGGGTCACGGGGCGCCATTTCAACGGCGGCAAAAAGCGAAGCGGTCATGGTCTCTCCAGGTGGACGTGGGTTTGTTTGGGTGAGTCGGGAGAATTGCGGAATAATCCCAGCTTGTTCCCGCGAGCGGGGCAAACGAAAACAGCCGCAAATTTTATCATGGCCGATCATCCCGATAGCACTTCACATGCGCCGGAAAGCCGCGTCATTACCTTTCCGGGCAGTCCTTTCCGCTTGCATCAGCCCTTTCCTCCTGCCGGCGACCAGCCTGAGGCGATCCGGCAGTTGGTCGAAGGACTCGCCGACGGGCTCGCGTTCCAGACCTTGCTGGGGGTGACGGGCTCCGGCAAGACCTTCACCATGGCCAACGTCATCGCCCGTACCGGGCGGCCGGCGCTGATCTTGGCGCATAACAAGACTTTGGCGGCGCAGCTTTATGCCGAGATGAAGGAGTTTTTCCCGGAAAACGCGGTCGAGTATTTCGTTTCTTACTACGACTACTATCAGCCCGAGGCTTATGTGCCTGCTCGGGATCTGTTCATCGAGAAGGATTCGGCCATCAACGAGCACATCGAACAGATGCGCTTATCGGCCACGAAAAGCATTCTCGAACGCGATGACGTGGTGATTGTCGCTTCGGTCTCCTGCATCTATGGCATTGGCGATAAAGAGGATTACCACGACATGATCCTCACCATGCGGGTCGGCGACAAGCTCGATCAGCGCGCCATCGTCAAGCGCCTGACCGAGATGCAGTACCAGCGCAACGATCTGGATTTCCATCGCGGCACCTTCCGGGTACGGGGCGACGTGATCGATATCTTTCCGGCGGAGCACGCCGAACACGCGGTGCGGGTCGAGCTGTTCGACGACGAAATCGAATCTTTACGCTTTTTCGATCCGCTCACCGGCGAGTTGCTGCACAAGGCGCTACGCTTCACGGTTTTCCCGGCCTCGCATTACGTGACGCCGCGGGAGACGGTGTTGCGGGCGGTGGAGGCGATCAAGGA
Organism: Azovibrio sp.; assembly: GCA_026414665.1. Classification (GTDB taxonomy): domain Bacteria; phylum Pseudomonadota; class Gammaproteobacteria; order Burkholderiales; family Rhodocyclaceae; genus Azovibrio. Next base: position 4,563 of record JAOAIO010000003.1, on the reverse strand, counting down.
AGAGCTGCGCCAGCGGGTCGAATATTTCCAGCGCCAAGGTAAGCTCGTCGAAGCCCAGCGCATCGAGCAGCGCACCCGCTTCGATATCGAGATGCTCATCGAGGTTGGCTTTTGCAAGGGCATCGAGAACTACTCGCGGCACTTGTCCGGGCGCCGGCCGGGCGAGCCGCCGCCGACCCTGCTCGATTATCTGCCGAGCAATGCCATCCTCTTCATCGATGAATCGCATGTCACCATCGGTCAGGTGGCTGGCATGTTCAAGGGCGACCGGTCTCGCAAGGAAAACCTCGTCGATTACGGCTTTCGCTTGCCTTCGGCGCTCGACAACCGCCCCTTGAAGTTCGAGGAGTTCGAGGCCATGCTGCGCCAGACCATTTTCGTCTCGGCTACCCCGTCGGATTACGAAGCGGCGCACGCCGGACAGGTGGTAGAGCAGGTGGTGCGTCCGACGGGGCTGGTGGACCCGGAGATCGAAGTGCGTCCCGCGAGCACGCAGGTCGATGACCTGCTCGCCGAGATCAAGACGCGGGTGGCTGTCAATGAGCGGGTCTTGGTGACGACGCTGACCAAGCGCATGGCTGAGGATTTGACCGAATTTCTCGGCGAGAACGGCATCAGAGTGCGTTATCTGCACTCGGACATCGATACGGTCGAGCGTGTCGAGATCATTCGTGACCTGCGTCTGGGTGAGTTCGATGTGCTGGTGGGCATCAACTTGCTGCGCGAGGGTCTCGACATTCCCGAGGTATCCCTGGTGGCCATCCTGGATGCCGACAAGGAAGGCTTTTTGCGCTCAGAGCGCTCTCTGATCCAGACCATCGGCCGAGCGGCGCGCAACCTGAACGGCAAGGCCATTCTCTATGCCGACCAGCTCACCGATTCGATGCGCCGCGCCATCGCCGAGACCGAGCGCCGCCGGGAAAAGCAGATCGCCTTCAACCAGGAGCACGGCATCGAGCCCCGGGGCATCGTCAAGCGCATCAAGGACATCATCGATGGCATCTACGATGCCGATGCGGCGCACAAGGAAGGCAAGGCCGCCCAGCAGCAGGCCGGCTACGAAGTCATGAGCGAGAAGGCGCTGGCCAAGGAAATCAAGCGCTTGGAAAAGCTGATGAACGAGTATGCGAAAAACCTCGAATTCGAGCAGGCTGCGGCCACTCGGGACGCGCTATTTCGCCTCAAGGAGCGCGCTTTCGGGGTTGCAGTGCACGATGCGGAGCGCTAAATTTATGATGTTTGCATTGTCTTCGGCGATTGCCATCGTGCTGACGAAAGCGCAGAATGAAACTATAACGATCATAAAGTCTTCAACCCCCAGCAAAGGAAGGCCGTCATGGATACAGCGTGGGCGCGTAGGAACCTGTTTCCCAACGTGGTGCGGGAGGAAGGGCCGGTGAGTCGGTTGCTGTTCGTTTGCATGGGCAACATCTGCCGCTCGCCGACGGCCGAGGGCGTGTTCCGCAAGCTCCTACGCGAGCGCCGCCTTGAAGATCGCTTCGAGGTCGATTCCGCCGGCACGCATGGCTATCACGTCGGCGAGCCGCCCGACCCCCGCACCCAGCGGGCCGCCGCGGCGCGTGGCTACGATCTTTCGCAAATGCGGGCGCGCAAGGTGGCGCCGCAGGATCTCGACTATTTCGATCTGGTCTTGGCCATGGACAAGACCAACCTCGACAACCTGCGCCGCATGTGCAGCCCCGAGCGGCATGGCAAGATTCATCTGCTCATGGAATTCTCCCGCAACTATGAGGATGATGAGGTGCCTGATCCTTACTACGGCCTCGGCTATGGCTTCGATGTGGTTATCGACATGGTCGAGGATGCCGCAGCCGGCCTCTTGGAAGCCCTGCTCGCGCCGCAGCCGCTCAAGCTGGGGTGAGCCACCGCGCCGGGTTTTGCCGGTAGTAGCGACATAGCAGGGCGTGCCAGTCCGGGTAGAGGGCTGCGAGGCTGGCCGAGTCGGCAAAAAAAGTTTCGCTCGAAACCGCGAAGAATTCCCCCGGATCTTCGCCCGCGTAGGGATCGAGGGGCAGCGTCTCGCCGCGATCGAGGCGAGCGCAGCAATCTGCGTAGCAGGCCATGAGCGTCGCCTCCCAGTCGGTCTCCCTTAGCCCAGAGTGCAGGGCGGGGATGCCATCGACCTCCCCGTTGAGCATGTCGAGCTTGTGCGCGAACTCGTGGATGATGACGTTGTAGCGCTCATCCTCCATCTGGCTGTCCTGCCAGGATAAGAGCACCGGACCCCCTTCCCAGGCTTCACCCGAGACCGTGTCGTCGTATTCGTGCACGATGCCGTTTTCGTCGACGATCTGGCGTGGAATGACGAACTCGGCTGGATACACGATCACCCCGACCCAATCGCGGTAGGCAGAGAGACCGAGTTCGAGGATGGGCAGGCAGGCTTGCGCGGCGATATGCACCAGCATGGCATCATCTAGCACGAGTCCGCCGGCGCCGCTGAACTGCTTTTCGCGTAAGAAGCGCTGGCTCATTTGCCGCAGTCGCTCCCGATCCGCGGCATGTAGATGCCGGAAGACCGGCGAGCGGGCCAGGGTCGCTTGCCAAAGATCGGTGGGGATGCTTGGTCGATGCCGGCGTAGTCCCTGCCACCAGCTGCGCAACAAAGCTTTCATGGCCGGGCGGGCTGGCGCGTGGTCAAGGCGATGCCGGCGAAGATCAGGCCAATCCCGAGCAGGTGGTAGAGGCTTGGGCGTTCATCCAGGAACAGCGCGGCGAGCAGGGTGCCAAACACCGGCATCAGGTGGATGAATTGACTGGCCCGGCCGGCGCCGACCTCGGCGACGCCGCGGTTATAGAAGATGTAGCCGATGAAGCTCGGAAAAATGCCGACGTAGGCTAAGCCCAGCAAGCTCCCTGCATGGAGCGCGATGTGCCGGCCGGCAAGGATTTCCCAGAGATAGAAAGGCGCTAGCAGCAACAGGCCGATGGCAATCAGCACGGCGAGCAAAAACATGGGCGGCATGTCGGGCGGGCGGAATTGCAGGCCCAGGGTGTAGCAGGCCCAGACCAGCACGGCGGTGAGCATCCACAGGTCGCCTGTGTTGAGCGACAGGGCCATGAGGAGGCTGGGGTCGCCCCGGGCGATGAGGGTGAGGGCGCCGAGCAAGGATATGGCAATACCGATGCCTTCGCGTAGGCGCAGCGGCTTCTTGAAAAAGAGCCAGGCCAGCGTGACGGTGGCAATCGGGATGAAGGCGTTGAGCAACACCGCATGGGTGGCGGTAGTGGTTTGCAGGGCGATATAGGCGAAGGTATTGTAAGCCGCGATGCCCAGCGCGCCGAGGAGCAGCAAGGCGGGTAGATGCTGGCGCAGGCGTGGCGCCTGTGTGCGCCAATGCGGCAGGGCGAGCGGCAAGACCAGAGCGAAGGCGATCAGCCAACGCCAAAAGGCCAACGCGAGCGGCGGGACATCGGCCCGGATGCCGCGCCCTAGCACCATGTTGCCAGACCAGAACAGGGCTGTGAGGCTCAGTAGCAGGTAAGGGTTGCCACACCAGCGCGGCAGCTTAGGCTTCATGCGCGGAGGTTTCCTTGTGTCGGAGCCAGAGGCAGGCGCCCTTGCTTTCTTTGTCGATGCTTTCGAGCACGCGCTGGTGCGCCTCCAGCTCGTCGGCGCTGGCGCGGAGCACGCGCAAAAGGCCACGCGCAGGGCGGCTTTGGGTGTCTAGTTCGAGCAGCGTTGGGGCAGGACTTGCGACGGGCTGATCGATGCCGAGACTTTCCTGGCCCCGGGTCATGGCCAGGTAGACTTCAGCTAGGAGTTCCGAGTCGAGTAGCGCGCCGTGCAGGGTGCGGTGTGCGTTGTCGATCTGATAGCGCTCGCATAGCGCATCGAGATTGTTGCGCTTGCCGGGGTGCAGCTCGCGTGCCATGAGCAGGGTATCTTCTACGCTGCTGCAGATTTCGCGGGTCAAGGGGAGATCGAGCCGGGCGAACTCGGCATCGAGAAAGCCGATGTCGAATGCGGCGTTGTGGATGACCAGTTCCGCGCCGGCGATGAAAGCCTGTAGCTCGCGGGCGATGTCGGCGAACTTGGGTTTGTCGGCGAGAAATTCGTTACTGATGCCGTGTACCGCCAAGGCGCCAGCGTCGATCTCGCGCTCGGGATTGATGTAGCGGTGCAAATGCCGGCCCGTGAGGCGGCGATTTTCCATCTCGACGCAGGCGACTTCGATGATGCGATGCCCCTGGCGGGGGTCGAGGCCGGTGGTTTCAGTGTCCAGGAAGATTTGTCTCATCGTCGGAGTTCCTCGATGCCGCGGTTGGCGAGCGCGTCAGCGCGTTCATTGTCGGGGTGGCCGGCGTGGCCCTTGACCCAGATCCACTGCAGCTCATGCTGGCGTGCCAGGCTGTCGAGCCGTTGCCACAGATCGGCATTTTTCACCGGCGCCTTGCTCGCGGTTTTCCAGCCATTTTTTTTCCAAGCGTGAATCCACGTGCTGATGCCTTGCTGCACGTATTTGGAATCGGTGTGGATACGGGCTGAGACTGGGCGCTTCAGCGCTTCGAGAGCGCGGATCACTGCGGTGAGTTCCATGC
>JAOAIO010000039.1 GCA_026414665.1 Azovibrio sp. | reverse complement strand
CCATTTCATGCTCACGGTAATGGCAAAACGACCTGGGCGGGACGACATGCGCACGCCACCCCGGGGGCAAGCGCGCTCGCCAAGCGCACAAGCGCGGCGCTGGCCGGCGCGGCACAGCAGGTGGCAGGACTTGCGGCAGGCTTAGCGTCGACATGGGCACCTCCTTCTCACGCGCTGCGCCCATGCCTCGGCGCAGCGCATCGCAAAACGTCAAAGCGAGCGCGCGTTGCCTACGCTCGCCCCCGACCTTGCCGCCAGGCGCGGCCGGATCACGCCAGCAAGGCCACGGCCTTGACCTGGGCCACCAGCGCCTGGCCGGGCTGGACGCCGAGCGCCTGGCGCGAACGCTCGGTGATGCGCGCTAAAAGCCGCGCTCCGGCGGCCAATTCGAGCTGCACCAGCACGTGACCGGGCGTATCGGTATCGACCACGGCCGCCACCCGGGCCGGCAGCGTGTTGAGAATCGAGCTGCCCACCGGCGGCGTCAGCGCCAAGCTCACGTCCCGGGCGTGGATGCGGCAGCGCAAGCGCTTGCCGGGCGGCGCCTCCAGCCGCGACACCAGCAATTCGCCGCCGGGAATGCTCAAGCGGCTCAGGCCGTCGGCCTCGTGCGCTTCGAGCCGGGCTTCGAGCACCACGCCGGCATCATCGGCAAAGGCCGGCGGCAGGTCGGCCCGGGCCAGGGTTTCCATGAGCGGGCCGCTCGCCACGACCCGGCCGCCCTCCATGAGCACCAGATGATCGGCGAGCCGCGCCACCTCATCCGGGGCGTGACTCACATAGAGCACAGGGATGTCGAGCTCGTCATGCAGCTTTTCCAGATAAGGCAGGATTTCCAGCTTACGCTTTAAGTCGAGCGCCGCGAGCGGCTCATCCATGAGCAAGAGACGCGGCCGCGTGAGCAAGGCCCGCGCAATCGCCACTCGCTGCCGCTCGCCGCCGGAAAGGCGCTCGGGCGCCCGCTCCAAGAGGGCGCGGATGCCCAGCAGGTCGATGCACGCATCGAAACCTTGCGCCTCCTTGTTGCCGGCGCGCTTCATGCCGTATTCGAGGTTCTCCCGCACGGATAGATGGGGAAACAGGCTGGCTTCTTGAAACACCAAGCCGAGCGGCCGTCGATGAGTGGGTAGGAAGACACCCTTCGCCTCGTCCTGCCAGACCTGGCCATCCACCACTAAGCGCCCCCGGTGTGCCCGGTTGAGACCAGCGAAACAGCGCAGCACCGTAGTCTTGCCCGACCCGGAATGCCCGAATAACGCGGTGACGCCCTTGCCCGGCAGTTGCACATCCACATCCAGGCTAAACCCCGGATAGTCCAGTTGGAAACTTGCTTCGATCGATGTCATGCCACACCTCACTTACGCGCGTTCGGGCGCCAGGCATACAGCGCCAGCAACACCAAGAAGGAAAACACCAACATCACCCCAGCCAGACGATGCGCGTCTAGGTATTCGAGGGCTTCGACATGGTCGTAAATCTGCACCGAAGCCACGCGGGTAACGCCGGGAATGTTGCCGCCGATCATCAGCACCACGCCGAACTCGCCCACCGTATGGGCGAAGGTGAGGATGCCCGCCGTGATGAAGCCGGGCTTGGCAAGCGGCAGGGCAACGGAAAAAAAGGTATCGAGCGGCGAGGCGCGCAGTGTCGCCGCGACTTCCAAGGGGCGCTCGCCAATCGCCTCGAACGCGTTCTGCAAGGGCTGCACCATGAACGGGAAGGAGTAGAACACGGAGGCCACCACCAAGCCCCAAAAGGTAAAGGGCAAGGTGCCCAGGCCAAGCGCCTGGGTGAGCTGGCCAACTGGGCCATTCGGCCCCATGGCGAGCAGCAGGTAAAAGCCCAATACGGAAGGCGGCAGCACCAGAGGCAAGGCTACCACCGCCCCGATCGGACCTTTCCAGACCGAACGGGTGCGCGCCAGCCACCAGGCCACGGGGGTGCCCAGGACGAACAGAATCGCGGTGGTGATGCCGGCCAGGCGCACCGTGAGCCAGATGGCCTCGAGATCGGCGTCGGTAAGCAACATGGTTGTTCTCCCATCATGATGGCGAGTGAAAGGTTTTCAGGGCCGCAACGAGCAGCAAAATCCCCAATGCGAGCAGCAGCGTCTCTGCCGCTAGCCAACCGACGAATAGGCCGCCGGCCACGGCGCCCAGCACGGAGCCCAGGCCAAGGCTGTAGAACAGGGCGCGCTCGTGCCTTAGCACGGCGAAGGCCTGCGCCTCGCGGTAGCGGATGAAGCCGGCGAGCATGGTCGGCAAGCTGATGAGAAGGGACAGACTCCCGGCAAGCTTCACATCCAGGCCAAAGAGCAGCACCAGGGTGGGAATCAGCAACTCGCCGCCCGCCACCCCCAAGAAAGCCGCCACCGCGCCGATCAACACCCCGGCCGCGAGCCCGGCGATCCAGCGCAGCGGCCCCGGCGCCAGGAGGGCAGCGGGCGCCGCGGCACCGGTCAAAGCTTCGGCCAGGATCAGCGCCGCAAGCCCCAGGAGCAGGACCAGCACGACCCGGTCGAGCGTTTGTCGCGGCCAAGTCATGGCATGGCCAGCAGCCCACCACGCCCCCGTCAGGGTGCCCGGAAGCAGATTGACGAGGATGTCCCAGCGGCTCGCCAGTTCGCTCCACGCGATGCCGTAGCTGCGCGCCAGCAGCGCCGCGACGACCACGGCGAGGCTAACGGCCTTGTTGAGGATCAGCGCTTCCAAGGTCGGCAGCTTGAACACGCCGACCAGAAGCGGCAGGCGGAACTCGGCGCCACCCAAGCCAATCATGCCGCCCACGCCGCCGATGCCAAAGCCACCGGCGAAACCGAGCCAGGCGCGTCGTTCAGGCCGCATCGCCATCACCGTTTACTGGCCCAGAGTTTCGCCGGGCAAGACAAAGCCATACTTGGTCATCACCGCCCGCGCCGGCTTGCTGTTCATGTAGTCGGCAAAGCGCCGCGCCGCGGCATTCCCGGCGGCCCGCTTGGTGATGATGAAGCCTTGCTCCAAAGGCGCGTGCAAATGCTCGGGAATGAGATAAAAGCGCCCCTTCTCGGCCAGCGCCGGGTTCAAGGCCAGCGCCAGGGCGATAATGCCGACCTGGGCATTGCCGGTCTGCACGAATTGCGCCGTGTGCGCGATGTTTTCGCCATAGACCAGCTTGGACTCTACCTTGTCCCATAGCTGCATGGCGCGCAAGGCTTCCTCGGCGCGCTTGCCATAGGGCGCGTGCTTGGGGTTGGCGATGGCGATGCGGCTAATTTTGGCATCGGCGAGGCTCGCGAGCGTCATTTGGCTCGCATCGAGCGTGGGACTCCAAAGCACGATGCGCCCCAGCGCGTAGGGCATCACGTTCGAGGCCGCATGGCCGGATTTGACGAGTTCCTCGGCAAAACCGATGTCAGCGGAAAAAAACAGGTCGTAAGGCGCGCCTTGCTGCACCTGGGTGTGAAACTTGCCGGACGAGCCGTAGATCACCTCGACTTGATCCTTGGGGTTTTCCGCTCTGAAATGGGCGACGATCTCGTCCATGGCGAATTTCAGGTCGGCGGCCGCGGCGATCGTGACCTTCTCGGCCTGGGCAGCCCCGGCCACTGCGAGGCAAGCGGCGAAGAACAGCGCTTTGATGCGTTGCATGGGATTCATCCTCCGATGGAAGTTGAACGAGGGCGAGTCAAAGCTCATATCCGTAAGCGCGAATGACCCGCTTGGCGAAATCGCTCTTGAGATACTCGACAAAGGCGCGCGCGGCGCGGTTGTCCTTGCCGCGGGCAAGCAGCACCACGTCTTGGCGCAGCAGCGGATAGAGCGCCTGCGGCACGGCCCAGTAGGAGCCCGGCGCATATTGGCCGTCTTTGTAAATCTGGGCCAAGGCAACGAAGCCCAGATCAGCGCTGCCGCTCGCTATGAACTGATGCGTCTGCGTGATGTTTTCGCCAAGCACCCATTTCGGTTCGAGCTGGGCGCGCAGCCCCAGCTTTTCCAGCACCTCGACGGCGGCCGCGCCATAAACGGCCGTTTTCGGGTTGGCGATGGCCAGGTAGCGGAATTCGCCACGCCGCAAGACCTCGCCCTTGTCATCGACAAGCCCGGGCGTGCCGCTCCACAGCATGAGCTTGCCAATGGCGTAGGTGTAACGCGTTTCCGGCAAGGCGAGCCCATCCTTTTCCAGACGCGCCGGCACCGCCTCGTCGGACGAAACGAGCACATCGAAAGGCGCGCCGTTTCGGATCTGCGCATAGAACTTGCCAACCGTGCCGTAGGCGATGCTAAGACGATGCCCGGTAGCTTGCTCGAAGGCCGGCTTGATGACTTCCATGGGGCCGGTGAAATTGGCCGCGACGGCGAGCGTGGCTTCCTCCGCTAGCGCCAGCGGGTGCGCCAGCATCAAACCAGCGCCGAGCAACAGACGCATGTTCCGAAAAACCGTCCGAAGCGGCTCTAGAAAACGCCGCATGGCCGCACGCGCGCGCGACACAGCGAATCGATGAGCACGGCAGCGCGCCTTGCGCCACGCCGCCACCCCGCCGCGCGGCAGGATCTGCGCGGCATCCCAATCAGACATTTGCATCGGAGTTCTCCTAACGTTCATGAATGTTCGCCACCTCAAAGCATGTAAGCGGCGCGGCTTTCACGGTAATGCTCCAGCGGTTTTACAAAGAATCACGGCAGAGGCTTTGAATACGGCGCAGGCCCGCTCGCCTTCGGCCAAGCCCAGGCGGGCGATGCTGTCGTGCGTCACCACGGCGCAGACACTCTTGCCGCCCGGCAAGGCCAAGACGACCTCGGCATTGACAGGACCGGCGTGGATGCGGCTCACCTCGCCCCACAAATGATTGCGCGCCGTGGTGCGCAGCTCGGGATCAGTAAGTAAGAGCACCGAGGACGACTTGACCAGCGCATGGACTTGCATCCCCATGGCCAGCTCCAGGCGCTCGGCCGACTCACGCGTGATCACCGCCACGAGTTCGTTGGCATCGTCGAGCTTGAGACGCACCTCGTAATCGACCTCCGCCGCCTTCAGGCCAACGATGCAGCCGGCGAACTGGTTGCGCGCGCTCGTCTGCATCGACAGACGCTGCAAGAGCGCGCGGAANTGGGCGAAGCTGCTGGCCTCGCCCTCGTTCATGCTCGCCGCGAGCCGTTCCAGCGCCGCCTGGTACTCCGCTTCTAAGGCGCGGTACAAAGCCACCACGCGCTCGCCATACTCGGTGAGCCGAGTGCCGCCGCCCTGCTTGCCGCCAGCCGTGCGAATCACCAGCGGCGCATCGGCAAGGTTATTCATGGCATCGATCGCATCCCACGCCGCCTTGTACGACAACGGCACGGCCTTGGCCGCCTGGGAGATCGAGCCATGCGCGGCGATGGCCTCTAAAAGACGGATGCGGGTGTCGCCCAAAAAGGTGCCGAACTCGGTATCCACTTCGAGCCGGCCCTTGAAACGATGTCGGTTTTGTTCCATTGCTCGCAATATTGTCAGATATATAACGAAGACCATAACGCAGCCCGCTTGCCGCCACAGCCCCGGAAAAACCACGGGAAACCCCATAAAAAACAGGGAGCGCTATGGTTGCGGCCACCTATGCCCCGCACCTAGGATGCACACGTGGCCTGCACACGCGTTATTCACCCATCACTATAGCGAAAACCGGGCCAGGGCCACGCCCGGCCGCCATGCAACGTCAAGGAGAAGCTCATGCCCATCAGCGCCCGCAACCGTTTCGACGGCATCGTCACCGCGCTTGGCCGCGGCCCCATCAATACCGAGGTCGAGCTCACGCTGCCCGGCGGCGACAAACTCGTCGCCATCATCACCAGCCAGAGCGCCGACGCGCTAGGCCTGGCGCTCGGTACGCCGGCCAGCGCCTACATCAAAGCATCCTGGGTCATGCTGCTCGCCGGCCAGGACGAGGTGCGCTTCTCAGCCCGCAACCAGTTGCGGGGCCAGGTCGTGCAGCTCGACAAAGGCGCCGTCAATTCCGACGTCGTGGTCGAGCTACCGGGCGGCAGCCGCATACACGCGGTCATCACCCACGAAGCCGCGCTAGAGCTGGGCCTCAAGCCCGGTGCCGCGGCCACCGTGCTATTTAAGGCCAGTCACGTCATTCTCGGCGTGCCGACCTGATCCCGAATCAGCCACGCCGTCCCCGCCGCCATGCACAAGGCGGCCAGAGCAAAGGCCGCCAGCGGCGAAACCGCCGTCCACAGCACGCCGACGCTGGCGCTCGAGATGAACTTGGCCACGCCATTTACCGTGCCAAGCGCGCCATAGCTCAGCGTCAGCGCCTCGGGCTGCACCATCTCGGCGGTGACGGTGGATTCGAGCGCTTCCTGCACGGCGACGTAAAGCCCGGCAACACCGAAGATGAGCGCCAGGAAAGCCACGCTATCGAGCGCCAGCGCAAACGCCAGGATGAGCAGCAGCGCAGTCAGGGCGCCGAGCGCATAGCCCCCGATCAGCACGACGCGGTGGCCATGACGGTCAGCGAGCACCCCGACCGGATAAGACACGGCGACCTGCACCAGATTGCGGCCGACATACAGCAGCCCGGCCACCTGCGCCGCCTGGACGACGCCAAGCGCCGGCGTCAGCAGGCTCGTGGCCGCGAGGATCAACAGGCTATGCGAGAAATCGCCGATGCCGAACAAACCGACCGCGCCGAGATAGCGCTTGAATTGCGGCGGCAAGCCGCGCAGCGAAGCAAAAAACTTGAGCGCCGGATTGGGTGATTGCTGCGGGTCGTCGACCAGGGTCAAGAAGGCGAGCACCGCCAGCACCCCAGGAATGAGGGACAACCAAAGCACGAAGCGAAACGGCGCGGCGGCATCCTCCCAGCCTAAGGATTCTGCCCAGCCCAGCAAGGCCACGCCGATGAGCGGCCCCGCCACCGCGCCGACGGTATCCGCTGCCCGGTGAAAGCCAAACGCCCGGCCACGCGTCGCGGCACACACGGCTTGGATCACGATGGCATCGCGCAGCGGGCCGCGCAGCCCCTTGCCAAACCACGACACCACACGCCCCAAGAGAATCAACGGCCACCCCGTGGCCAGCGCCAAGCAAGCCTGCCCCACAGGCGTCAGGGCGTAGCCAAGCAACACCAGCAGCTTACGGTGGCCGAGCTTATCGGCAATGTAGCCCGACACCATTTTGGTGAAGGCCGCCACGGCATCGGCAATGCCCTCGATCAAGCCCAGCGCCGCCGCCGGAATGCCGAGCACGGCGAGCAAGCCAGGCAACATCACGGTCGTGGTTTCATAACAAAAATCGCCCAACGCGCTGGTAAGGCCGGCACCTGCGACCGTGCGATTGAACCAGCCCGCCTCGGCCGGCGCGGGGGGTGGCGCGGTATCCTTCATGACGCATCTCCTTCACAAGGATCGGCAAAACGCCAGCGCGGCAGCCACCACAAGTAGGCCATCATGCCCAGCAGTTCTACCAGGGATTGCACGACAACGACCAGCGCCGCCATCTCCCAGCCGGCCGGCAGGCCGAGCGCAAACGGGAGCACGACGAAGGAATTGCGCGTGCCGAACGAAAACGCCAGGGTGCGCCCCTGCGCCACCGGCAAGCCGAAGCCGCGCGCCAAAACCTTGGCAAGCAGCGCCGCGAGCAACAAGAAAGCGACAAACACCGGCACGAGCACAGGCAAGAGCGCGAGCGCCTCGCGCGCCTGCCGCGCTTGGGCGGCCGCGATCAGGAACACCACCCAAGCCAAAAGCGGCACCGGCCACCCGGCCAAGCGCGCGCGCAGCACGGCGCGTTCGCGCCGGGCCTCGATCCAGCGCTCCGAAAGCGCGGCGCACAACAACGGCAAGAGCACCACCAGCAAGGCCGGCCACGCCTCGGCCGGCGTCAGCACGACAGCCGGAGCGCCATCGAGCATCAGCCACAAATAAAACGGCAACAGCAGCAACTGCAAGAGTAAATTCGCCGGCGTCACCGCCAGCGCCCGCGGCACGTCGCCGCCCCCCAACTGACTAAAAGTGATGAACCAATCGGTGCACGGCACGAGCAACACCAGCAGCACCCCGAGCCGAACCGCCGGATTCTCCGGCAGAACGCCCAACAACGCCCAGACTGCAAGCGGCAGCACCAGGAAATTGCCCAGCAGCACCGCCGCCACGAAACGACGATCGGCGAAGGCAGCGCGTAAATGCCAGAGCGGCACCTGAACGAAGGTGGCATAGAGCAAGCACATCAGCGCCGGCCAAAGCGCCGCCTCGAACCCCGGCGCCAACCCGGGCGCCAGCGCACCGACCCCAAGCCCAATGGCGATGGCCGCAAGATACAGCCAGACCTGCCGACGTTCGAGCTGCTCACGCGTCATGCGCCGCTACCCCACCTAGCCGCCCTTCCCATTTGAGCAGGCCATGCCCAAAGCCGCCGCACCTGCCCAATCAACAGACCCAGCAGCGCGCCACTCCACCCGGCCACCCAGCGATGCAGGTGCCACCGCCTTTGGGGCGCGCGTGCCTGAGGCTGCGTCTCTCATTCCGTGGTACTCGGACTCCAGAACGCCTGGCGCACTCCAGGCTGCTTGGCGATACGCGCTACCAGCGCATCCAACTCATCGCCATCGACCGAGGTCACGGTGAGCGTAGCTTCGATCTCCACATCCTCATCGCCAAACGCATGCACCTCCAAATCTTGGACAGGATAGCGATGCCGCTCCAGCTCCGCGGCAGTGGCTGCCAGCACTTCCTTTTGCCGCTCGCGGCTGGCAATCACATAGACGGTATTGGTGACTTCGACGGATTCGACATCCATCGGCTGACGGTTGATGGCATTGACGACCGGACGCAGCAAGGTATTCGCGGCCAACACGAACAAGGTCCCCAACACGGCCTCGATCAACATGCCCGTTCCCGCCGCCACCCCAACGGCGGCAGATCCCCATAGTGTTGCCGCCGTGTTGATGCCCCGTACATTGCCTTCTTCGCGCATGATCACCCCCGCTCCGAGAAAGCCGACGCCCGAAACCACATACGCGACGACATGCAAGGGACTCGGAGAGCCGCCATGAATCGCATGAAAGCGCATGGCAATATCGACGAACAATGCCGCGCCGACGGCAACCAGGACATTCGTGCGCAATCCTGCCGTGCGCTGGCGATACTGGCGCTCGAAGCCAATCAGCGCGCCCAGGACGAACGCCAGCGACAAACTGGCCAGGGTATCAAGCGAAGCCGCGCTATCGAAATGTTGCGCCATGTACATGCGTGCGCTCCCAGAGAAAGGGGCCCAGCATAGCCGGACCCCGTGACATCAGAGTGACATACTCGGCGCCGCGCGCCGAAGCGTCAACCGACAGCCGGCTTTAGCAAATCGCCTAAAAAGGCGTAGGCAAAGCCAAAATAGACGAACACCCCGATCAAATCCATCACCGATGTAATCAAGGGCGAGGACAAAGTCGCCGGATCGGTACCGATACGCCGAGCCAAAAACGGCAGCAGCGCGCCGATGATACCGCCAAGCGCGGTGCACGCCAGCATCGACAATCCCACGACCCAGAGCACATCCATGCCCACCCCTTTGGAGAAATAGGCAAGGACCGCCTCCAACGCGGCAATGGTGACGCCCAAGGCGGCCGCCACGGGCAATTCGCGCCGGATGACAAAGCCGACATCGCGCCAGCGCAACCGGAGCTCCCCTAAAGCCATGGCGCGAATCACCAGGGTCGCCGACTGGCTGCCGGTATTGCCGCCCATATAGACGAGGGGCGCGATGAACGCCGCCAGCACGATCACCTGGGACAAGATCGCCTCTTGCGCCGCCACGAAAGAGCTGGTCAAGATGCCGAAGAAGGTCAGCACAATCAGCCAAAACACCCGCACCTTGAACATCTGCCGCAACGACGAGCGCATGACATCGAGATCACTGCCGCCCACCACGGCCGTGCCGCCGAAGCGAGCAAGCTGGTTGGCATCGAGCTCTTTTTCGATGCGCATCGCGTCATCTACGGTAACGATCCCGATCATGCGCGCCTCAGCATCCAGAACAGGCAAGGCCAGCAAGCCATAACGGCGAATGAGCTCAGCTGCCTGTTCCCGCGGCCAGCTCGCCCGGGCAAACACCGGGTCAGGGCGCATGATGTCGGCAATGACCGCTTTGGCATCCGCGAGCACCAATTCACGCAAGGACACCGTGCCGCGCAATTTTTGCGCGGCATCGAGAACATAAATCACATAGATCGTCTCTTTGTCCGGCGCCGTCGCCCGCACATGAGCAAGCGCATCGGCCACGCGCATCTGCGGCAACACATAGACGTAATCCGATGTCGTGACCGAACCCACCGTACCTTCGGGATACGCCGCAAGCCGCAGAATGTCGTCGCGCTCGACCTTTGCCAAGGCAGGCAGGAGCTTTTGCTGCGCCGCATCACTCAAACGGTTGAACAAATCGGCTCGGTCATCGGATGGCAGATGCTCGAACAAGGCCACCACGGCCGCGCGCGGCATGGCGCGTAACAGCATGTCCTGCTGCGGCTCGGAAAAATACGCAAACAAGCTCGCCCGCTCCTGCGGCGCAAGCGTCATCAGCAACGCCAACACCTGCCCAGGTTCGAGCACGGCAAGCGCCTCGACCAAATCAGACGGGTGGGTATGGCGCAAAATTTGGGCAAACGCCACGGCATCCAAGGAGTGCGCCAAGGTCCGGACGGCAAACAGCAATTCCTCACGATTCATGATCTATCCTCCTGATTGGCTCGAATCTTCAATGCCCGAGCACCGGGCCGACGAACACCAAACCGAACGTCGCCATGCGCTCCGCATGCCAACGCCCATAAGGACTGCCGACACTGGCATCGATCTGGATCCGCCCCGGCGCCCACGCATGGCGCACCCCGACCTGCCAGTGCGGCCGCTCGCCCGAGCTGCCAAAAGACTCGAACGACGCCCGCGTCAGCGGCCTAAACGCCGCGTCCCAGGCCGCGCTCCAAGTAGCGTGCCAACGCCGTCCAGCGGCATCGGCAGCACGCAACGCGCCGAGATTCACGTGCACGAGATGCGCCTCACCGGCGAGCGGCAGGCTGGCAATGGCTTTGATGAAGCGCTGACGTTCGGGGGTATCGCGGATCCGCACGCCTCCGAGGGCAATCGCCAAGCTGGGCCATTCGCCCTCCTCCGCGCTGAGCAGGTGCTTGACTTGCCATTGGCGCGCCGCGACGGCAGCCGTGCCACGCGCATACAGCTGGCCGGCTCCGACCGCAAATTCAGTGCGAGACGCGGGCGTACACCCGGAATTCAGCCAAACCCCATGCGCAGCACGTGTCTGCTCGTGCCAAGCCTCGATCTGGCAGGCGCCGGCCGTGACGATGGCGGCATCGTCAGTCGCCAAAGGACGGCCGGCCTGGACCGGAAGAACGGCCGACGCAAGCGCGCCGACCCCCAACAGCCGCCACGCCCGTGGGCGCGACGTATCGCAATAACTAAAGCGAGCAAAGTGCAGCATGACATGCTCCTCATGGCCGCGCAGGCCGAGGGCATGTCAGGCCATTCAGACCCAGATCACCCCACGGCCATGCCAGGCCGGCAATAATGACAAACGATTTAAATGGACTTGTCCGCAAGATCGACTAGGGTCTGGATCCATGCTCGCCTCCTTTCTTCGCATATCGGCGCAATCACGGCGCATGGCCGTGCGCGCGCATGTTGCAATACAAGAAACCGCCCGGTGGCCCGTCGGCAGATCCGCTCGGTTCCGACATGCGGCAGCCGGCCGGCATGGCAGGACCGCCGCGCTCGCCCGCCGGCGCGTGCAAGTCATAGCCGCGCCCGCCGGGCGACTGCGCAGTCCACCGCCGTGCCGGCACGCCAAAACGCACGCCATGCACGCAGTACGTGGCGAATCGCCCAAAGGGCGATCCGAACAGATGTCATCGAGGAGGTATGGGGAGGGGCGCAGCGATGGCTGCGACACGCCTGCCGTCTCTCGCGCTCAGCGCGACAACGGCAGGAAAGACCTGCGCGTTATCTTGCCGAGGCGATGCCGGTCACATGCACCGGGCTACTACTGTCGCTCGAACAAGTGTCCACGTGGGAACTCCGCAGTTGAAGAGGGCGTCGATTCTAACGCGCCACACACGCAAAAAACAAGGCTCGCCGCGCCCCAGGCAGGCAACTAAGCTTTCCCCTCCCCATTCAGGCCGAGATCGAGTCCGGCGACAAACTCGGCAGCCGGCAAAGGCCGGCTGAACAGAAAGCCCTGTAGCAGCCGGCAGCCGCGCCCGACCAGGAATTCGGCCTGCTCCGGCGTTTCCACCCCTTCGGCCACCACTTCCAGCCCCAGATCGGCGGCCATGGACAAGGTGGCGGTAGCAATCGCCACATCTTCGGGGTCGCGCGGAATGTCCATGACGAAAGAACGGTCGAGCTTCAAGCGGCTAATGGGCAAGCGTTTCAAATAGGCGAGGCTGGAATAACCAGTGCCGAAATCGTCGAGCGCCAAGGTGATTCCCAAGGCACGCAGCCGGTGCAGGCGCTCGAAGAGCTCGTCGCTAGGCTGCATGAGCGCGCTCTCGGTGATTTCCAATTCCAGGTAGGCGGGGTCGGCCCCCGTCTCGGCGAGAATGCGCTCGACCGTTTCGACGAAGCCGGCCTTGCGAAACTGCAACGCCGAGATGTTGACCGCCATACTCAAGCCATGCGCGGCCCAGCGCACCTGCTGGCGGCAGGCTTCGGCCAACACCCACTCGCCAATGGGCACGATGAGCCCCGAATCCTCGGCTACCGGGATGAAATGGCTCGGCGGCACCAGTCCCATTTCGGGATGCTGCCAGCGCAGCAAGGCTTCGCAGCCGACCAAGCGGCCATCGCCGCGCACTTGGCCTTGGTAGTAGAGCACCAGCTCCTGCCGCGCAAGCGCGCGCCGCAGCGCGTTTTCGAGCAACATGCGCTCGCAGGCGCGCGCGTTCATCTCCGGCACGAAGAACTGGAAATGCGCGCGCCCGGCGGCCTTGGCGCCATACATGGCGGTATCGGCGTGCTTGAGCAGGGTATCGACATCTTGCCCGTCCGCCGGATAGAGCGCGATGCCGATGCTCGCCGAGACGCTTAGCTCGTGCTCGCCCAGGCGCAGCGGCTCGGCGAGCGCCGCGAGCAGCTTGGTCGCCACATCGGCGGCGGCCTCGGCGCGTTCCAGGCGGGGCAAGAGCAGCACGAACTCGTCGCCCCCCAGACGAGCGAGCAGATCGTCGGCGCGCAGGCAGCTCTGCAAGCGCCGCGCCACTTCGGCCAAGAGCTGGTCGCCCACGCCATGCCCGAGCGAATCGTTCACAGTCTTGAATTGATCGATGTCGAGGAACAACACCGCCAGCACATCCTCGGCATGGCGCCGGGCCGCAGCCAAGGCGGCGCCGGCCCGCTCCATCCACAAGGCGCGATTCGGCAAGCGCGTGAGGGTGTCGTAATGAGCGAGATATTGGATATGCGCCTCGCTCTGGCGGGCCGCCGTCACATCCTGCACCGTGCCGCGCAGCCGCAAGCTACCATCGGCGAAGACTTCGCTCTCGATCAAAAAGCGCCCCACCCGCTCGCCGGCCGCCCCGGCCGCTGGCAGCAGATGGCAATCGAGCGCGGCGCACGCCACGTTGTGCCGCACCGCATCCAGCGCGGCCAAGAACGCCTCCCGATCGTCGGGCGCCAGGCAAGCAAGCAGATCCGCCAAGCCAAGGCGCGCCTCCGGCGCCAGGCCGAGGAGGCGGTAAAACTCCGCGGAACCCCGGATGAGGCCATCGGCCTCCATTTCCCAGCTCCCCAAGAAGGCGATGCGTTGGGCCCGCGCCAGCCGCTCGCTTTCTTGGCGTAAGCGCTCGCCGACCTCGCTCAATTGCGCCGTGCGCTCAGCCACCAGTTCGCTGATGCGTCGCGCCCGGCCAGTGCTCACCAGCAAAAAGGCGCCCAGCACCGCCACCGTGCACAAGCCGACCGCCAGCGTCGCCCAAGCCGCCCAGCCGCGCTGGCTACGTTGATAACGCGGCGTGGCGCGCAGCCGAATCTCCCAGTTCCGGCCGGCGAACGCGAGCGGATAGGCGCCGCCATAAGCCCCGCTTAGCCAATTCGGCGCGGCGCAGTCCAGCGGCCCGGAAAGCCGCGCGTTACCGGCCTGGGCATCGCGGTCTACGAGGCAGATGTCGATGAGGCGCAAGGTCTCCGCCCCAACGGTCGCGCGAATCGCATCATCCATGCGAAAAGCCCCGGCTACGAGCCCCAACACCCGGCCGCTCCGCACATCCTGCACCATTTGGTAGAGCACCACGCCGCGCTGGCCGGCTTGCTCCTGAATCAGGCGCACCGCCTCGGTAGCGCGCGGCCGCCCGCTCGCTAGCGAAGCATTCAAGCGCTGCCGCGCCTGGGGCCAGCCATAGACGCTCAAGCCCAAAATGGCTTGGTTGCCCTGCCAAGGCTCGATGAACAGATACGGGGTATAAGCTTCGGCGGCGGGCGCCGGGAAGGTCGCGCCCGCATCGTCCCGGTCGCGGATGACGAAGTCGGCGTGCCCGGCAGCCCGCATACGCGCCTCGAACGCCTGTCGCTCGCTCGCCCGCACCCACGGCGCCCACGCGAAGTTCTGCGCCCCCGGATAGCGCTCCAGCCACGGCGTGACGATATCGCGCCAGCCCTGCGCATCGAGATGCGGCGACACCACCATGAGCCGATCGAGCGCCATCAGCATGTCTTCTTGCACCGCGAAGCGCTTGCCGATCAAATTCGCCACATGCCCGCCATCGCGCTGGAACTGCGCCTCGATGCGGGCGTGCTCCCAATGCCGCACCTGGATGAACAAGGCCACCATGAGCAACGTCGCCACCGCCAAAGGCAGCGCCACCCCCAGCCGGCGCGGCGCCCAATCGGCGCGCGGCTGGCCAAAGAAGACGAACATCAACGGGGTCATGAGCAACACCCCGAGCGTATCGCCGGCCCACCAATTCCAGGCCGCGAAAGCCGCATCGGCGGGCTGGATGATACCGCTGGCGAGCTGCGCGGGAATGGCCACCGAGACGCTGACGAGCGAACTAAGCGGCGCCACGATGACGATGAAGCGCAAAATCGGGCGTGTCTGATCGAGCGGATTGGGAAAGCCCACCAGACGCTGCGCCAGCCAATACCCGGCCAGCGCCTGCAACACGGCGCCCAAGGGCGCAACCAAGTGCGCCCCGATGCCAACCCCCTGCACCCCGACGTACTGGCTCGCGGCGAGATGCATGAGCATCGCCCCGAGCAGCACCCCGGGCCAAAGCTGCACGCCGTAGATCAAGAGCGCCGCCAGGGCAATGCCCGCCGGCAGAAAAATGGGAATGGCATAGCCCGGAGGCAGCGTCAGGCCAAGGAACAGGAGCCCTGTACCGGCATAGGCCAACGCCAAGCGCAACATGAGGCGCAGCGTGGCCGCAGAGGCGCGAAAAGGGAGAGCCATGACAACCCCCGGGAACAGGCCTTCGATTCTACGGCGCAGCACAGCGAAAAGGTGAACCACGTGCTGCGGCAGCGCCTTCTCCTTGCGAGACGACGCGCAAGAACCGCTTCCGGCGCTCGCCCAACAGACCATCTCCCTTTACGGCGCATTGGCAAACCGTCGCGGGCGGGCGCGCAAGGCAAGGCGTTTGATGAACAAGATGCAAGACACATCGAGCCGATTGGCAAACATCCCAGCACCGCGCAACGCAGCCATCCGGCCGCGCAGCAGGTTTTTCGAGGTGCCCTTGCGATGTGCCGGTCGCTCAACGGCCTATTCACTGACTCCCGGGCACTTTATCCACACCTGATGCACGGGAATTCAGAAATTCCCGCACAGCGCGGCTCGCATTCAGCGAGCGCGCGCTTTTTCACTCATAGCAAAAACATCAAAGCCATGCAGCAGATTTCATAACGACGGGGAAGCCATCAAATCTGCATTCTACTAATAATGCCCTCGAGTTTTCTGCTCGTTTCTTCGAGATCATGAACCTGCTGCGCCACACTTTTTAGGGTGGCCATGACAGACTCTGAAAGCTGCGCGATGGAAGCCACTTCACGCGATGTGTTATCGCCCTCTTTGCTGATATTTTGCAAAGAAGTGTCGATATGCTGAACCTCTTCGGAGGCACCGATCGAGTTTTTCTCGATTTGCTCAATCGTGCTGATGACCTCATCAGTACTTTTCACACCTGCTGTCATTCTATTTTGACAACTTTGCATCATTTCCACTGAGCGCAAGGATTGCGATTTGATCGTTTCAATGATAGCGCCAATTTCCTGTGTTGCCGCAGATGTCCGTTCAGCAAGCTTACGGACCTCATCGGCCACCACAGCAAAGCCCCGCCCCTGCTCGCCGGCACGAGCTGCTTCAATCGCTGCGTTGAGCGCCAAAAGATTCGTTTGATCGGCAATATCTTTGATCGTTGTCACAATCCTAGAAATATTGACCGACTGCTCCCCTAGCTCATTAATAACCGTTGTCGCATCGACGATATCAGAATTTATTGCCCGGATTTCATCAGCGACATTACGCACCTTGACGTTCCCATTTTGCGCTATATCACTGAGATGCAACATTTTTTCACTGGCATTATTCGCCTCACCAGCTAGCTTGATAATCGCGCTAGCCAAATCACTTACCCACTCGCTAACCTGTTGCGCCGACGAATTCTGTTGCTGCGCAGCCTCCGTCGAGCTTGACGAAGCCAAGCTAATCGAGCTTGAAACAGACGCAAGATGCTCTGATGTCTTGCTCAACGACATCGTCAAATCACGCAACCAGTTCAACATATCATTGAGCGCGACCAACATCGGCGAAAACTCGTCCACTACAGTGTCACGTACCGGCTGCCGCAGATCGCCATCACGAATTCGTTTCGCAAAATCGATGACGATCGACGTGCGTTTCTTGAGTGTCCGCGTAAGATAAAGCGCTGAAAACCCAAGAACGGCAAAAACCCCTAGCATCACCAACACAGTCACAAAAATGATAGAGGAAGCAGAGCGATTGACATCATCGACACTTTTAATCAACAAATCCTTTTGATAAAGCTTTGCATCGTTAGCAAAACTCAAAACCTCGTTGCGCGCTGGAATAGCGAGCCGCACGAGATGATCAAAAGCCTCATCCTTTTTACCCGCAAGGATGAGCTCAATATTTTCACCCCCAATTTCTTTGAACTTCGCTATTGTATCTTCGATACCTTTAACAAGATCATTGCCGCGCTGTGTCGTAATATTCTTTTTATACTCCTTCAACTCAACATCAATACTCTCCAGATATTTATTGATATCCGCCAAAGTTTGATCAAGCTCGTCGCGCGTCCTTGACAAAATCGCATGGCGCAAAGACAGGGAAATCCTCACCACATTGAGCTCGATTAAAGAAATTCTACTCAACTGCTCAATTCTCACATCCCGGATAAAAGACGTCGTGTTTTTAATGCCAGACAACTCACTTGTCAAAAACACGACCATAGCGCTGAGAATCAAGAAAACCACAGCAAACAGAGCTAAAAATTTTCTAACCATTTTCCATTCTCTTAAAAATTAGAATTTAATCATACACAAAACCATCACGCCGCACCATGAATCATTTTATCCTCCTCCCCAAACGACAGCAGCGCCATCCAAGACAGCGGCACCCACATGAATGAGCGCAAATAACAACATTTATCTTTATCTCTACTCGCAAAACATATCGAATAGCCGTGACTGATTATGCAGCAGAGCTATTTCAAGACTCAAGATGCCGCGCAATAGGGCAGGGACACGTCGAAAACCATCCGGCGAAGGGTAAGGCGCTGGGTGCGCAGATCAAGGGGCTGGCGCCCGGCCGCAAGACATCGAGCGCAAACTCAAAACACTATATTTAGGGAAAAATAAATAGCGCAGCACTAAATGTAGTATGAGCACCCTTGACAGCCCTCTCCCCGCCGCCTAGACTGCCGCCCCGGAAGCGACAGGGAATCCGGTCCCGGGCGCGTTGGTCTCTCGGCCTGCGCCCCATGCCGGAGCTGCCCCCGCAACTGTAGTCGGCGAGCTGCACGCCATCCGCGCCACTGGATTCGTCCGGGAAGGCCGGCGTGCCGCGATGACCCGAAAGCCAGGATACCTGTGCCTCCACACCACTTTGTCGAACGGAGCGGGGTGCCTCCGGGAACGGCGATGGCATTGGCATGAACCGGGCTATTCCCCGCGCGTTCCTGTCGCGCCCTTGTCCTCCTCCCGCCAGCCCCCCGCGCCACCCACCGGGGAGCGTTGGAAATGCAGAGTCCGCATACCGTCGTCGGCAGCCAGCCCGTGCTGGAGGCCGCCTATTCCTACCACGAGCAAGCCTCGGGCGCTGGCGGCTTCGCGCCGGCAGCCGCGGCCAGCCTCGAAGTCATTCGCCGCAACGGCGCCCTCGTTCCTTTCCAGCCGGAGAAAATCGCCGTGGCCTTGGCCAAGGCGTTCGCCGCGGTCAAAGGCAGCCAGAGCGCCACGTCGAGCAGCACCCGGGAAGTGGTGCAGCGCCTGACTCAAAGCGTGGTCGAAGCGCTGCTACGCCGCCGCCCGGCAGGTGGCACCGTGCACATCGAGACCATTCAAGACCAAGTCGAAATCGCGCTGATGCGCGCCGGCGAGCACGACGTGGCGCGCGCCTACGTGCTCTACCGCGAGCGCCAGGCAGAAAAGCGCGCCGCCGAGCAACAGGCGCAGCACGGCGCGACCGGGCTGCACGTGCTAGACCGCGGCCAGCGCCGACCGCTCGAAGCGCACGCCCTGCTGGCCCGCGTCGAAGCCGCCTGCGCCGGTCTGGAAGCGGAAGTCTCGGCGGCGCAGATCGTCGAGCACGCCATGCCCAATCTTTACGATGGCGTGCCGCTCGAGGACGTATACCAAGCCCTGGTGCTGGCGGCGCGCACGCTCATCGAGCAAGACCCGGCCTACGACAAAGTCACGGCGCGGCTGCAACTCATGGCGCTGCGCCGTGAGGTGCTGGGCGCGGAAATCGCCCCGGAAGAAGTCGATGCCGCAACCCGCGCCTACTTCCCCGAGTTCGTGCGGCGCGGCGTGGACGCGGAGCTGCTCGACCCGCGCCTGCTCGAATTCGATCTGCCGCGCCTGGCGGCGGCCCTGGCGCCCGAACGCGACTTGCAATTTGGCTATCTCGGCCTGCAAACCCTCTACGACCGCTATTTCCTGCACATCGACGAGCGCCGCATCGAGCTGCCGCAGATCTTCTTCATGCGCATCGCCATGGGGCTGGCCCTCAACGAAATCGACCGCGAGGCGCGCGCCATCGAGTTCTACCGCCTCATTTCCAGCTTCGATTTCATGTGCTCGACGCCGACCCTGTTCAATGCCGGCACCCGTCATGCGCAGCTCTCCTCCTGCTACCTGACCACGGTGCAAGACGATCTGGACAGCATTTTTCAAGGCATCAAGGAAAACGCCCTGCTGCAAAAATACGCCGGCGGCCTCGGCAACGACTGGACCCCGGTGCGGGCGCTCGGCAGCCGCATCAAGGGCACGAATGGCAAAAGCCAAGGCGTGATCCCCTTCCTCAAGGTCGTCAACGACACGGCTGTGGCGGTCAACCAAGGCGGCAAGCGCAAGGGCGCCGTGTGCGCCTACTTAGAAACCTGGCACTTAGACATCGAAGAATTCCTCGAACTGAGGAAAAACACCGGTGACGAGCGGCGCCGCTGCCATGACATGAACACCGCGCACTGGATTCCCGATCTCTTCATGCAGCGGGTCATGGAAAACGGCGAATGGACGCTGTTCTCGCCTGACGAAGTCCCGGATCTGCACGACAAGTTCGGCCAGGCCTTCGTCGCCGCCTACACCGCCTACGAAGCCAAGGCCGCGCGCGGCGAGATGCGGCTCTTCAAAAAAGTTTCCGCCGTGCAACTCTGGCGCAAGATGCTCACCCTGCTCTTCGAGACCGGGCATCCCTGGATCACCTTCAAAGACCCCTGCAATCTGCGCTCGCCGCAACAACACGTTGGCGTCGTGCATAGCTCGAACCTGTGCACCGAGATCACGCTGAACACCTCCGCGAGCGAAACCGCGGTCTGCAATCTCGGCTCGGTCAACCTACCCGCGCATCTCAAAGCCGCTCCAGACGGGCTCGGGC
>JAOAIO010000038.1:20089-20349 GCA_026414665.1 Azovibrio sp. | reverse complement strand
CACGAGGCCCGTATGCATGGCCGCAATGGCCCCCGGGCCCGGGGCCAGCGAAGCCATCAAATTGACGGCGAAAAAGGTCGCCCAGACTTGCGTTGGCATCGTCACGCCCGCCGTGGCTGGGCAGACGCCCGCGCCGCAGCCGGGATCAGGCGCGGCGCGCCTGGGACAGGTCGCGCACCGCGCCGCGATCGGCCGAAGTGGCGAACAGGGCGTAGGCTGTCTCTTATACACATCTGACGCTGCCGACGAGCGAACTAGTG
>JAOAIO010000038.1:0-20080 GCA_026414665.1 Azovibrio sp. | reverse complement strand
CGACCGGCTTCCATGCCGCTTCGCCTCGGGCTTCCATGGCAGCCCGACGGGCGGCGAGCTCGGCATCGGAAATGGCCAGACGGATGCTACGCTTAGGAATATCGATCTCGATCGTATCGCCGTCTTCGATCAGGCCGATGGCGCCGCCATTGGCCGCCTCGGGCGAGACATGCCCGATCGAGAGGCCGGAGGTGCCGCCGGAGAAGCGCCCATCGGTGAGCAGCGCGCAGACCTTGCCCAGCCCCTTCGACTTGAGATAGCTCGTCGGATAGAGCATTTCCTGCATCCCCGGACCGCCTTGGGGGCCTTCGTAGCGAATCACCACCACATCGCCCGCGACGATCTGATCGCCCAAAATGCCAGCGACCGCCGCCTCCTGGCTCTCGAACACGCGGGCGCGGCCGGTGAATTTGAGGATGGACTCATCCACCCCGGCGGTCTTCACGATGCAGCCCTTTTCGGCGATGTTGCCGTACAGCACGGCCAGGCCGCCGTCCTGGGAGTAGGCGTTGGCCTTGTTGCGGATGCAGCCGTGGGTGCGGTCCAGGTCCAGTTCGGGCCAGCGCCGGTTCTGCGAGAAAGCCACCTGGGTCGGCACGCCGCCGGGAGCGGCTTTGTAGAACTCGAGCACGGCGGGATTGGCGCTCACGGTCACGTCGTAGGTATCGATGGCCTCGCCCAAGGTCTTCATATGCACGGTATGCACACTGCGGTCGATCAGCCCGGCGCGGGATAGCTCGGCCAGGATGGCCATGATGCCGCCAGCGCGATGCACGTCCTCGATGTGATACTTGTCGGTGGCCGGCGCCACTTTGCAAAGGCAAGGCACCTTGCGGGAAATGCGGTCGATGTCGGCCATGCTGAAATCGACGCCCGCTTCGTGCGCCGCGGCCAGCAGGTGCAGCACGGTGTTGGTAGAACCGCCCATGGCCACATCCAGGCTCATGGCGTTCTCGAAGGCAGCCTTAGTGGCAATCGCGCGCGGCAGCACCGCGGCATCGTCCTGCTCGTAGTAGCGCTTGCAGAGATCTACGATCAGACGGCCGGCACGCAAAAACAGCTCCTTGCGGTCCGCATGGGTGGCGACGAGGGTGCCGTTGCCCGGTAGCGACAAGCCCAAGGCCTCGGTCAGACAGTTCATCGAGTTGGCGGTGAACATGCCGGAACACGAACCGCAAGTCGGACAGGCGGAGCGCTCGACGGCCTCGACCTCGGCATCGGAGACCTGGCTGTCGGCAGCCTTGACCATGGCATCGACCAGATCGAGCTTGAGCACTTGCTCGCCGCCGGCTCGATGCAGCGTGACCTTGCCGGCTTCCATCGGCCCGCCGGAGACGAAAACGGCGGGAATGTTGAGCCGCATGGCGGCCATGAGCATCCCCGGCGTGATCTTGTCGCAGTTGGAAATGCACACCATGGCGTCAGCGCAGTGGGCATTGACCATGTATTCGACCGAATCGGCGATCAGGTCGCGGGAAGGCAGCGAATAAAGCATCCCACCATGGCCCATGGCGATGCCGTCGTCGATGGCGATGGTATTGAATTCCTTGGCGACGCCGCCCGCGGCCTCGATCTCACGCGCCACCAGCTGGCCCAGGTCCTTGAGGTGCACATGCCCAGGCACGAATTGCGTGAAGGAGTTGACCACGGCGATGATGGGCTTGCCGAAATCGCCATCCTTCATGCCGGTGGCGCGCCACAGGGCGCGGGCGCCGGCCATGTTGCGGCCATGGGTGGAAGTGCGGGAACGGTACTGGGGCATGGTATCTCTCCGTGGGCTAGCGCTGGGATGCGCGATACTCGACCTATAATCGCCAAATTCTAGCCGATTCGCCCTGCCCATGCTGATTCATCCCCAGTTCGACCCTGTCGCTCTCGCCCTCGGCCCGCTCGCCATCCACTGGTATGGCCTCATGTATCTGCTCGCTTTCTTGCAATTTTGGTGGCTTGGCCGGCACCGCATCCTGGCTCGCCCGAACGCGGGTTGGAGCATCGAACAGCTCGACGACCTGCTCTTTTACGGCGTGCTCGGTGTAGTGATCGGCGGCCGCCTGGGCCAAGTGCTGTTCTACGAGCCCGGCTACTACCTCGCGCATCCGTTCGAGATCGTTGCGGTCTGGAAAGGCGGCATGAGTTTCCATGGCGGCTTTTTAGGCGTGCTCGTGGCCATGGCCTTATGGGCGAAAAAGCATGGCAAATCTTGGCTCGCCACGACCGACTTCATCGCCCCCCTCGTGCCGCTGGGGCTCATGGCTGGCCGTATCGGCAATTTCATCAATGGCGAGCTCTGGGGGCGGGTAACAAGCCCCACCCTGCCCTGGGCCATGGTCTTTCCCCAAGCCGGCGATGGCCTACCGCGCCATCCCTCGCAGCTCTACCATGCCGGGCTCGAAGGGCTGGCCCTGTTCTTCATCCTGTGGTTTTATTCCCGCCGGGAACGGCCTGTCGGAGCGGTATCCGGCGCCTTTTTGGTCGGCTACGGGGTGTTCCGCTCGCTGGTCGAATACTTCCGCGAGCCAGACCGAGGCATCTTCGGCCAGTCCTACGTCATCAGCATGGGGCAGTGGCTGTCGCTGCCCATGATCGCCGTCGGCCTCTACCTGCTCTGGCGCGCCGGCCCAACCTCGAAGGAGAAAGCATGAGCCACAGCCTCGTGAGCCGCGGCTTGCAAAAAGTGCAAGACATGTTGGGCAAGACCCGCCAGCCTCGCCCGCTCGATGCCCGCACCCTGGAGAAAATCCGGGCGCAATTGCAAGAATGCGCCGACGGCCTGGGCGGCGAAGTCTCGGCACGGCAGCGGGCGCAGCGCCTCGGCGAGACCTATCAGCGTCTCGATGGCGAAGGCCGGCACGCATTCTTGCGCCTGATCGCCACCGGCTTCGGCCCCGACCCGGCGAAGGTGGCGAAAGCACATGCGCAATATCAAGCCGCCATCGGCACCCCGGCGCAGTGGGAGGCCGAAGCGCGTCTGTGGAGCGCTCTGCGCTCGCCGCGCACGCGCATCCTCACGCAGTTCAACGCCTTGCCCCAGGGCGTGCGCTTCCTCGTGGATCTGCGTGTCGATCTGCTGCGCCTGTTGCAAGACGATCCGGAGCTCGCCTCGCTCGACCGCGAGCTCGAATTCGCGCTGTCCTCCTGGTTCGACGTAGGCTTTCTCGAATTAGAACGCATCACCTGGAACTCGCCCGCCGCCCTGCTGGAAAAGCTGATCCAGTACGAAGCGGTGCACACCATCCGCTCGTGGACCGATCTCAAGAACCGCCTCGATTCAGACCGGCGCTGCTATGGCTTCTTTCACCCGCGTATGCCGGAAGAGCCGCTGATCTTCGTCGAAGTGGCGCTCACCGACCATCTCGCCGGCAATGTCCAGGAACTGCTCGACATCGACGCCCCCGTATTCGACACCCGCGCCGCCGATACCGCGATTTTCTATTCGATCTCGAATACCCAGGAGGGCCTGCGCGGCGTCTCGTTCGGTAATTTCCTGTTAAAGCGGGTAATCGACGATCTGAAGAAGGACCTGCCACAGCTCAAGCAGTTCGCCACCCTGTCGCCGCTGCCGCAGTTTCGCCGCTGGGCCGAACAGACCCCAACGGCCTGGCAGGAGTCCTTCCTGCCCGGCGACCTGGAGCGGCTGGCACGTCTTACCGGCTGCGCTCCGACGCCCGCTGCCGCGCAAGCCCTGCTCGCCCAGCACGACTGGACGGAACAGCCGCGTCTGGTCCGCGCCCTGCAAGCGCCCATGACCCGCCTGGCAGCGCGCTACCTGCTCACGGCGCGCGCCCGCGACCGTCTCTACGACCCGGTAGCCCGCTTCCATCTCGGCAACGGCGCGCGCATCGAACGCCTCAACTTCCTGGCCGACAATTCCGACAAGGGGTTGGCGCAATCCTACGGCATGATGGTCAATTACCTATACGACCCCGATGCCATCGAGGAGAACGTCGAAGGACTGCTGCGCGAAGGCCGGATCACCGCCAGTAGCAGCGTGCGCCATGCCGCCCGCGCCGGCAGCCACTGAGCCGGCGCCAAAAGCCAGTAAAATGCCCCTCCCGTAATTATGAATTAAGAGGACATAGCCATGCACAGCGCACGCCCGTTCAAGGTACTCGGCATCCAGCAAATCGCCATCGGCGGCCCCTCCAAGGAAAAGCTCAAGACCCTGTGGGTGGATAAGCTGGGCCTGGAAGTCACCGGCACGTTCCAGAGCGAGCGGGAAAACGTCGATGAGGACATCTGCGCCATGGGCAGCGGTCCCTTCAAGGTCGAAGTCGACTTGATGCAGCCCATCGACCCGGACAAGAAGCCGGCGGTACACACCACGCCACTCAACCACGTCGGCCTCTGGGTCGACGACCTGCCCAAGGCCGTGGAATGGCTCTCCGCCAACGGCGTGCGCTTCGCCCCGGGCGGCATTCGCAAGGGCGCCGCCGGCTTCGACATCTGCTTCTTGCACCCAAAGGGCAACGAGGAATTCCCGATCGGCGGCGAAGGCGTGCTGATCGAGCTGGTGCAGGCGCCCAAGGAAGTGGTGGATGCCTTTGCCAAGCTCGCCGGCTGAGCCCCAGACCGCGCTTGCCAGGCTGCGCGCCCACTACCAAAAGGGCCTCTTGGCCTGGCTGCAGCACCCCGAGCGCGGCGCTGGCCTCACCGCCATGCGCGCGGCGCTGCAAGACGCGGCCCGCATCGCGCCCCAGCCCTGCTGGACGACGGCCGAGGCGCTGCTGGCCGCCCTCGAACGCGGCGCCCTGCCGCCTCGGCTCGAATACCGACGCCTGGCCGGCCGGGTGGACCAGGCCCTGCGCCGCGCCGCACGCCAAGAACAAGGCGACGACCCCGATCTACTCGACGCGCTCGCAACCGCGCTCGCCCAGCTCGACCCGCCAGCGCCAGCTCCCTTGCGGCCCCTGGTGCCGCGTCCGCCCTTAGCCAGCACCCTGGCCGCCACCGCCGCCGTGCTGCCGCTCCTGGCGCAAGCGCGCGCGCCGCGCTTTCAGGCCGAGCAGCGCCGCGCCTGGGATGCGGCGGTCGCCGACCTGGGCGCCGCCTGGGAGGCCCGCGCCGCCGGTTGGCAGCCCTTGCGCCAAGCCGTGTTTCGCCTGCTCGAAGGCAGCCTCGCCCTCGCGCATCCGGCCCCCTTGCGCTTGGCCGAAGCCCTGGCCTCGGCCACCGACGCTCTCGAAGCCGTGCCGCCCGGCCCCCGTCTGCTAGCCGCCTTGCACGCTACGCTAGAGCTTTTGCAAAGCCCCGATTTTCTCGAACACGACGCTTTAGAAGCGCGGGTCGCGCAACTCGTGCCCCGCCTCGAAGCCGGCGACCGGGAAGGTTCTCCGGCGCTAGAAGCGCTGTTCCGGCAAGAGGCGGAGGAAATCCTGGAACACCTGCACCTCGCCCTGGAGGCGGTGCCGCCGGATGACGCCGCGCTCATCGCCAGCGCGCGCCAGCTCGAAGAGCTGGCCGAACACGCCGACCGCTCGGACTGCCAGCGCTGGGCGGCGGCACTCGGGACGGCGCTTTCCCGCCTGGGGCCGGCCGAGCTCGACCACGGCCCCGCCCGGCAGGCGCTCGAAGCCTGCCTCGCCCATCTCGCCGACTGGCTCAGGCACGCCGATAGCAAAGGCCGCGATGCCGCCAGCGCCGAACTCGACGCCGCACTCGCACGCCTGGCACGCTACTGAAACCACAGGCCAAACGCGCCTGTCACAGTTGGTTTCAATGGCAACAAATGCACATGCTATGCTTGGCGCGTCCCGGCCTCGTCACAAGCTCGCCGGGCCGCCACCCCCGATCCCATGACCCTCAGCGCCCTGGTTCTCGCTCCCTTCATCGGCAGCCTGGTGGCCGCCAGCCTGCCCACCAACGCCCGTAACCGCGAGGCGTGGCTGGCTGGCGCCATCGCGCTGTTCGGCCTGGCAACGACACTGCGACTCTACGTTCCGGGCCAAACGGTGTATGAGCGCATCGCCTGGATTCCGGCGCTAGGCTTGGAATTCACCTTGCGTCTGGATGGCCTGGCTTGGATCTTCGCCTTGCTCGTGCAAGGCATCGGCGTCCTCGTGGTGCTCTATGCCCGCTACTACATGTCGCCCGCGGACCCGGTGCCGCGCTTCTTCGCCTTTTTGCTCGCCTTCATGGGCGCCATGCTGGGCGTGGTGCTATCCGGCAACCTGATCCAAATGGTGGTGTTCTGGGAGCTCACCAGCATCACCTCCTTCTTGCTCATCGCTTACTGGCACCACCGCGCCGACGCCCGCCGCGGCGCGCGCATGGCGTTTACGGTCACGGCCAGCGGCGGTCTTTGCCTGCTCGCCGGGGTGCTGATGCTCGGCCATATCGTCGGCAGCTACGACCTTGACGCGGTGCTCGCGGCACGCGAGCGGATCCAGTCGCACGCCCTCTATCTGCCCGCCCTGATTCTGATTGCCATCGGCTGCCTGAGCAAAAGCGCGCAATTTCCCTTCCATTTCTGGCTGCCGCACGCCATGGCGGCGCCTACGCCGGTGTCCGCCTATCTGCACTCGGCCACCATGGTGAAGGCCGGGGTGTTCCTGCTCATGCGCCTGTGGCCGGCGCTATCCGGCAGCGAGGCATGGACCTGGAGCATCGCTGGCGCGGGCACCGTCACCCTGCTGCTGGGCGCCTTCGCCGCCATCTTCCAGCGCGACATGAAGGGGCTGCTCGCTTATTCCACCATCAGCCACCTGGGGCTGATCACGACCTTACTTGGCATCGGCACGCCGCTCGCCATGGTGGGCGCCCTCTTCCACACGCTCAACCATGCCACCTTCAAGGCCTCCTTGTTCATGGCCGTGGGCATCATCGACCACGAAACCGGCACGCGCGACATGGGCGTGCTGCGCGGGCTCTACCGACAGATGCCCTACACTGCCACCTTGGCCATCGTCGCCAGCAGCGCCATGGCAGGCGTGCCGCTCCTGAACGGTTTTCTTTCCAAGGAAATGTTCTTTGCCGAGACGCTGCTCGTGGGCGGCGACAGCAACTGGTGGATGTCCTATGCGGCCATGGCCGTCGGGGTGTTTGGCGTCGTCTATTCGCTGCGTTTCATCACCGTGTTCTTTGGCCAAGCCGCCGCGCCGTTTCCCCGCAAGCCGCACGAGCCGCCGCGCTGGATGCGTTTTCCGGTGGAGCTGTTGGTGCTCATCTGCCTGGTCGTGGGCATCGCCCCCGGCATCAGCATCGGCCCCGTGCTGCACCAAGGCGTGCTCGCGGTGCTGGGCCCGGATACTCCACACTACAAGCTCGCGGTCTGGCACGGCTTTAACCTACCGTTGCTCATGAGCGTCCTGGCGCTCATCCTCGGCGCCTGGCTCTACCAGGTGCTACTGCGCCGCTTTCAACTCGACCGCCGCGAGCGCACGCCCATCCTTTACCGCCTAAGCGGCGCCCAGGCCTACGAAAACGCCATGCTCGCGCTTAGCCGCGCCGCCGCCTTCTGGCTACACCGCTTGGGCAGCGAGCGGCTGCAAGCGCAGATTCTGGCGATGCTGCTCATCCTCGTCGGCACGCCGCTCTGGCTCGTTGGCCTGCCCGAAGGCTGGCGCGCGCCACCACCCCAGGCCGCCGACCCCTATTTCGTCATGCTCTGGCTGGCTGGCGGCGGCTGCGCCGTGGCTGCCGCCTGGCAGGCCAAGTACCACCGGCTCGCGGCGCTGGCGCTCGCCGGCGGCACCGG
This sequence comes from Azovibrio sp., assembly GCA_026414665.1. GTDB lineage: Bacteria > Pseudomonadota > Gammaproteobacteria > Burkholderiales > Rhodocyclaceae > Azovibrio. The sequence continues at coordinate 12,387 of JAOAIO010000038.1, read as the reverse complement.
CATCGTCACGGCCATCACCTTCCTCTGGCTGTCGGCCCCCGACCTGGCGCTAACCCAGCTGATGGTGGAAACGGTCACGACCATTCTCATCTTGCTCGGCCTGCGCTGGTTGCCGCCGCGCCTGACACCGAAGGAACTGCAACTCACCCCACCCTGGCATGTCTGGCTGCGCCGCAGCCGCGACCTGCTGATCGCCATCGGCAGCGGTCTGGGCATGGCGCTCCTGTGCTATGCAGTGCTCTTGCGGCCGCTGCCCGAAGGCATCGCCGCCTTCTTCTTGGAAAAGGCGGCGCCGGAAGGAGGCGGCACGAATGCGGTAAATGTGTTGCTCGTCGATTTCCGCGGCTTCGATACCCTAGGCGAGATCACCGTGCTGTGCATCGTCGCGCTCACGGTCTATGCCCTGCTGCGCCGCTTCCGTCCGGCGCCGGAGAGCATCGCCATTCCCGCCCAGCAGACCAGTCCGCTAGATGCCGCTACCCGCCAAACTCCCGCCGAGCAAGCCAACAGCGGCTACCTGTTGGTGGCCGGCATCTACATGCGCCTGCTGCTGCCGTTCATGGGCATCACCGCCGTGTATTTCTTCTTGCGCGGTCACAACCTGCCTGGCGGCGGCTTCGTCGCCGGGCTGATCTTCGCAGTCGCCCTCATCGTCCAATACATGCTGGCCGGCACGCACTGGGTCGAGGCCCGCATGCATTTGCGCCCGCATCGCTGGCTGGGCTACGGTCTCATGCTGGCATGCGCCACGGGTCTGGGCGCCTGGGCCTTCGGCTATCCTTTCCTCACCAGTCACACGGCCCACCTCGACCTGCCCGTGCTGGGCGAGCTGCATCTGCCCAGCGCCTTCTTCTTCGATCTCGGGGTGTTCTGCACGGTGGTGGGCTCGACCATGCTCATCCTGGTGGCCCTGGGACACCAGTCGATCCGTAGCCACCGCATGCCGGAGCGGCCGGATGCCCGCCAGGAGCGCAGCTGATGGAAGCGGTCGTCGCCATCGCCATCGGCGTGCTGTTCGGCTCGGGCGTCTGGCTCATTCTGCGCCCGCGCACCTTCCAGATCACCATCGGCTTAATGCTCATGTCTTACGCCGTCAACCTCTTCATCTTCGTGATGGGCCGGGTCTGGATCGACAAGGCGCCACTGACGCTCAAGCCCGGCATCCCCGCCATCGGCGACTATGCCGACCCGCTCTCCCAGGCCCTGGTGCTGACCGCCATCGTCATCGGCTTCGCCACCACGGCCTTGTATCTGGTCATCATGATCGGCGCCCGCGGCCTGACCGGCACCGACCACGTGGATGGCAAGGAGCCCAAGGCATGAGCGGCACGCCCTGGACGCAACACCTGATCCTCGTCCCCGTCCTCTTGCCGCTGCTTACCGGGGCCGCGCTGATCCTCGTCAACGAAACCCGGCACGGTCTCAAGTTCGGCATTGATCTCGGCGCCACCCTGCTCCTCTTGGCCACGGCACTCACCCTGTTCTGGCGCGCCGACCAGGAACTCTGGCCCGGCCCCATGGGCGTGTATCTCGCCGCCAACTGGATGGCGCCGTTCGGCATCGCCTTAGTCGCGGACCGGCTCGCCGCGCTGATGCTGGTACTTAGCGCCGTGCTCGCGCTCGCCGCCCTGATCTTTGCCTGGCAGGGTTGGAGCCGTATCGGCGTGCACTTCCACTCACTGTTCCTATTCCTACAAATGGGGATCAATGGCGCATTCCTCCCGCATGATCTATTCAACCTGTTCGTCTTCTTAGAGGTCATGCTGGCCGCCTCCTACGGCCTGGTGCTGCACGGCTACAACGTCACCCGCATGCGCGCCAGCCTTCAGTACATCGCCATCAATCTGGTGGCCTCGCTGCTCTTCCTGATCGGCATCGCCCTGATCTATGCCAGCACCGGCACGCTCAACATGGCCGACCTGGCGCCGCGGGTGGCGGCCCTCGACCCGGCCGATCATCCCCTCCTGCAAACGGGCGCGCTGATCCTAGCGCTCGCCTTCCTGACCAAAGCCGCCATGTGGCCGCTGGGCTTCTGGCTGCCTAGCACCTACGCGGCCGCCTCGCCCCCGGTGGCGGCGATGCTGGTGCTGATGACCAAGGTCGGCATCTACGCCATCATCCGCGTCTGGCCGCTCGCTTTCGGCGCCGGTCCGCTTGCCGGTTTCGCCCTCGACGCTTTGTTCTGGGGCGGCCTCGCCACGCTTTTGTTCGGTAGCATCGGCATGTTGGCCAGCCAAGAAGCCGGACGCATGGCAGGCTACGGCGCCATCATCTCGTCCGGCATGCTGCTCGCCAGCATCGGCGCGAGCCAGACCGCCCTCATCGGCATCGGCCTGTATTACCTGATCGGCTCGACCCTGGCCTGCGCCGCTTTCTTGCTCCTGGCGGGCCTGATCGAACGCATCCGCACCCCGGGCGCCGCCCTCATCGCGCTCACCATGGAAGCTTTCGCCATCGAGGAAAAGCCGGAAGAGCCGGTGGGCGTCGGCATTCCCGCCGCGCTCGCCTTCCTCGGCCTCGCCTTTGCCGGCTGCGCCTTGGTCATTACCGGCCTGCCGCCCCTCGCCGGCTTCATCGCCAAGTTCGGCATCTTGCACACCTTGCTGCAAGAAAGCGCCGGCGTGCCTTGGCCGACTTGGCTCTTCATGAGCCTGATCCTCATCTCCGGACTCGCCGGCAGCATCGCCTTGATGCGCTTCGGGGTGCGTACCTTCTGGACCTCGGGTCATCTACAGCCCCCCAAGCTGCAAGCCAGCGAAGCCTTGCCGATCGCTTTCTTGCTTGGCCTGTGTGTCACCATGACCATCCTGGCCAGCCCGCTGTTCGCTTTCCTCGAGCGCGCTAGCCACGATCTGACGCAGCCCAACACCTATGTTGACCGCGTGCTCGCTCGCCCGGCGCTGCCGAGTCCGGCAGGAGGCCCCCAATGAAGCGCATCCTTCCCTCGCCTTGGCTTTCCTTGGCGCTCTACCTCACCTGGCTACTGCTCAACCAGAGCCTGGAAGCCGCGCATCTCTTATTCGGCGGCATGCTCGCCATCGTCGCGCCACTCTTGGCGCGGCCGCTGCAGCCGCACGGCTATGCCCGCATCCACCGGCCGCTGGCCCTGTTGCGCTTGCTTGGCCGCGCCAGCATCGAAGCCTTGCGCTCTTGCTTTAACGTCAGCCGCATCATCCTGTTCGCGCGGCCCGAAGGGCTCAATTCGCAGTTCATCCGCATCCCTCTGGACATGCGCAGCCCGCACGGCCTGGCGCTGCTGTGCGGCATCATCAACATGACCCCAGGCACAGTCTGGGTCGAAGTGCTGCCCGACCCCCACGAACTGGTGCTGCATGTCTTCGATCTGCACGACGCCGGCTGGTGGATCGACACCATCAAAACCCACTACGAACGCCCATTGATGGCAATCTTCGAGGGACAAACCGCATGATTTCGCTACTCACGCTGGCGCTGCATGGCGCCTTGATCTCGGTCAGCCTCGGTCTCTTGTTCTGCTGCGTGCGCCTCCTGCTCGGCCCCTCGGCCCAGGATCGCGTGCTGGCCCTCGACACCCTGTGGATGTGCGCCATGCTGCTTTGTCTCTTGCTGGGCATCCGCTACGGCAGCATGGTCTATTTCGAGGCGGCGCTGCTAATCGCCCTGCTCGGCTTCGTCTCGACCATCGCCTTGGCTAAATTCCTGATGCGCGGCGAGATCATCGAATGAGCGGCATGAACCACTGGGAAAACCTACCGCTTTGGGCTGGCCTACCCGCCGCCTTGCTACTCATCCTAGGTGGCGGCATCGCCTTGATCGGCTGTCTCGGCCTGATGCGTCTGCCCCACTTCTACCAGCGCATCCATGGCCCAGCCATCACCATCACCCTAGGCACCAGCTGCATCTTGATCGCCTCGATGCTGCTGTTCTCGGCCCAGGCAACTCGCCCGGTGGTGCACGAACTACTGATCACCCTGTTCGTGCTCATGACCGCGCCGATGGTATCCATGCTCATCATGCGCGCCGCCGTGCATCGGGAATTGCGCAAGCCACCCCCCAACCCGCCCCGCGCAGAAAGCGCCTGGAACGTCTATGGCGACCTAGCGCAGCGCCCGAGCCGCACCCCAGAACCGCCCGAAATGCCCTAAGGCCACCTCGAAAAACCGTCGCAAGCGGGCGAAGGGCAAGGCGCACGGAGCGCAGGATCAATCCCGGCGTGCCATAGCGGCGCGCTCCAGCTCGCGCAGCTTGGCGTATTTGCAAAAGCTATTGAAACAGCCGATGGCGATATGCACGAAGCCGGGCAGCCCGTCGCGGAAGCCCTGGCGCCAGACGTAGAAGCGGAAAAAGCGGAACAAGGGGCTCACGAGCAGATGCGGCCAAGCGGCGCGCTTGCCACGGGCGAAGGCGCGTTCGGCCGCAAGACTGGTATAGCGATTCTGCTTGGCCAAATACGCCTCGAGGCTTTCGGCCGAGTCGTGCAGCAAGTCACCCGCGAGACGGCCGCAGCGGGCGCCCGGCTGTAGCACCACCTGCTCGTGCACCGGGTCGAAGGACCAGCGCGCCTGGCGCCGATCAAACAGACGTAGGCTCCAATCGGGATAACCCTCGCCATGGCGCAAATAGCGACCCATGAAGCGATTGCAGCGGCGAAAGCGGTAGGCCGAATACGCCGGCTGCGCGAGACAGGCGCGGATGGCGTCGGCCAGATCGGGACTAAGCCGCTCATCGGCATCGAGGCAGAGCACCCAATCGTGGCGAGCTTGCTCCACCGCATACTGCTTCTGGCGGCCATAGCCTAGCCATTCCTGAAAGATCACCCGGGCCCCCAGCTCCCGGGCAAGCGCGACGGTGTTGTCGCTGCTGCCCGAATCCACCACCAGCACTTCGGCGGCGAAGGGCACGCTGGCGATACAAGCCGCGAGCTGGCTCGCGGCGTTGCAAGTGATGATGACCAAAGACAGGGGCGGCATAGCCGCCCCCACCGGCATGGTGCCTTCCGGGGAGGCAAGGGAAAGGGAGACGGCGCTGGCTTCGGACACGGTTCCTGATCGCTATAATGCTGGCCTTTATCGCCGCCATTCTACCCCCATGCCAGGCTCTGGCCGCCCGCCTCGCTCCTTGCTGCTCGTCAAGACATCCTCGCTCGGGGACGTGATCCACAACTTGCCGGTCGTCACCGACCTGCTCGCCCATTTTCCCGCCGTCGAAATCGATTGGGTGGTCGAAGAAAGCTTCGCCGAGATTCCCCGGCTCCACCCGGGCGTGCGTGAAGTCATTCCGGTAGCGCTGCGGCGCTGGAAAAAGCGGCTCTGGTCGCCGGCCACCTGGCGCGAGATCGGCGCGGCCCGGCGCCAACTCGCGGCCCAAACTTACGACGCCATCCTCGACACCCAAGGCCTCCTCAAGAGCGCCCTCATCGCGCGTCAAGCACGCGGTCCCCGCCTCGGCTATGACGCCGCCGCCGCGCGGGAAGCCCTGGCCGCGCGCTGCTACGACGCGGGCTTCTTCGTGCCGAAAACCCTGCACGCGGTAGAGCGCAACCGGCGCCTGGCCGCCGCCGCGCTCGGCTACACGGTCGCGCCGCAACTCGATTACGGCTTGCCCCGATCTAGCGCCGGCCCGAACCGCCTATCCGCGGTGCTGCTCACGGCCACGAGCCGCGCCGACAAGCTCTGGCCGGAAGGCCACTGGGTGAGCCTCGGCCGCGCCCTGGCGAGCCGCGGCTTGAGCGTGCTTCTACCCGGCGGCAGCCTCGCCGAACGGCAGCGCGCCGAGCGCCTAGCCCGTCAGATTCCTGGCGCCCAGGCCATCCCGCCCATGTCCCTCACCGGGCTTGCCGAACTCCTTGCCCACGCCCGCTTCGCCGTCGGGGTGGACACTGGCCTATCGCACCTAGCGGCAGCGCTGGGCACGCCCATCGTCGCGCTCTACACCGCCACCGATCCGGGTCTCACCGGCGTACTCGGCCAGGGCTGGTTCCGCAACCTGGGCGGACGCGCCGAACCGCCTTCGGTGCAGGCGGTGCTCACCGAACTGGTGCCTTTCTTGCCGCCGCGGCCGGGGCAACGCTGAGCATGGCCCGCGCCCTCTACTGCCTGCTGCTCTATCTCGCCAGCCCCCTGGTATGGCTACGCCTGATCTGGCGCAGCCGCCGCCAGCCGGATTACCTTCGCCATGTCGGCGAGCGCTGGGGTTTTTATCCCCAGCACTCGCAGCAAGCGCCGCGGATTTGGATACACGCCGTCTCGGTCGGCGAGACCCGCGCCGCCCAGCCCCTGGTGCGCGGTCTGCTAGATGCCTATCCGGAACACCGCTTGCTGCTCACCTGCATGACGCCGACCGGCCGCGCCACCGCCGCCGCGCTGTTTGGCGGCGAGGCGCGCGTCGAGCTCGCCTACCTACCCTACGACTATCCCGGCGCGGCACGGCGCTTTCTTACGCATTTCAAGCCACGCTTGGGCGTGCTCATGGAAACCGAGATCTGGCCCAATCTACTCGCCGCCTGCGCGCGCCGGCAGGTGCCCGTCGTGCTCATCAATGCCCGCCTGTCGCGCCGCTCGGCGCGCGGCTATGCGCGCTTGGCGGCGCTGCTCGGCCCGGCCTTCGCCCGCCTCGCCGCAGTCGGCGCGCAGAGCCCTGCCGATGCCCGGCGGCTGGCGCGACTCGGGGCGCGCACCGTCCGCGTTTGCGGCAACCTCAAATTCGATGTCAGTCCCGACCCGGCCCTGCTCGCCCAAGGGGACGCCTGGCGCCACCAGCTCGCCGGCCGTCGGATTTGGCTGGCGGCCAGCACCCGCGAAGGCGAGGAAGCCGCGCTACTGCGCGTCTGGCAGCGCCTCGCAACCCCGGAGCAGCTACTCGTCTTGGTGCCGCGCCATCCGCAGCGCTTCGATTGCGTGGCGCGGCTACTCGAAACGGCCGGCATCCCCTTTCGCCGGCGCAGCCAGGGCCTGCCGCAAGCGGGAGAGCAAGTCTGGCTAGGCGACAGCATGGGCGAGATGCCGGCTTATTACCGACTCGCGCAAATCGCCTTCATCGGCGGCAGCCTCGCGCCCCTGGGCGGACAAAATCTGATTGAGGCGGCAGCCTGCGGCTGCCCGGCACTAGTCGGACCGCACACTTTCAACTTCCGTCAAGCCAGCGCCGACGCGATTGCCGCCGGGGCCGCCCTACGCGTGCGGGATGCGGAGGAACTCGGGCAGGTCGTGGCCGAACTCTTGCAAGACCCCAAGCGCTGCCAGGCCATGCGAGAGGCCGGGCTCGCCTTTTGCGCCCGGCATCAGGGCGCGACGCAGCGCAGCCTCGAGCTGATCAAACATCACCTTCCTTGAGCAGCGCGTTGATTTCCTGCAGATCGGCCTCGTCCAAGCTGCCCACGGCAGCCTTCAGACGCAGCCGGGCAAGCAAGGTATCGTGGTAGGCGCGAGCCAAGTCACGCCGGGTCTGAAACAATTGCTGCTCGGCATTGAGCACATCGATGTTGATGCGCACGCCGACCTCGTAACCGAGCTTATTCGATTCGAGCGACGCCACCGAAGACGCCAACGCCGCTTCGAGCGCCTTGATCTGCGCCAAGCCATTGACCACGCCGAGATAGCTCTGGCGGGCATTCAGGGCGGCCTGCCGGCGGCTGCCTTCGAGGCTGGATTGCGCCGCGACGTGCAGGGCCGCGGCCTCGCGCACCCGCGAGGAAACGGTGCCGCCCTGGTAAAGCGGCACGGTCAATTGCAAGCCGATGTTGCGGTTGTCGCTATCAACCATGCCGGCACCGCCTTGCACATTGCTGTTGCGGCCGTAATTCGCCACCACATCCAAGGTCGGGTAATGTCCAGCGCGCAGCCGCGCCACCTCGCGCGCGGCGATTTCGACCTGCTTGGCCTGGATCTGCACCGTGGTATTGTCGCGCTGCGCCGCCTCGACCCAAGCCTCCATCTGCGCCGGCTGCGGCGGCAGTATGGGCTTTTTCACATCGAGCTTGGCAAGGCGCGCCGGCACCTCGCCGATGATCGCGCGCAGCGCCTCACGCCGCACTTCGAGCTCGTTCTCGCTGGCGATTTCCTGCGCCGCCGCCAGATCGTAGCGGGACTGGGCCTCGTAGGTATCGACGATGGTCGCCGTACCCACCTCGAAATTTTTCTTCGCCTGTTCGAGCTGCTGGGCAATGGCGGTCTTCTGGGCGCGGGCCGCTTGCAGATTGACCTCGGCATTGAGCACATCGAAGTAGGCCTGCGCAACGCGCAGGATCAAGTCCTGGCGGGCCTGCACGAACTGCGCCTCGGCCAACGCCACGGCGAGCTGGCCTTGTTCATGCGCCACCCAGTTCTGCCAACGGAACACCGGCTGGGTCAAAGTCAGGGCATACCCATGGCTGTTGTAGCGCCGATCGGTACGCACGCCGCCGCTTTCGATGCGCTGGTCGTTCCACACGGTATTGCCAGCCAGACTCAAGCTGGGCAAGAGGCCGGCCCGCCCTTGCGGGCCACGTTCCCGACCGGCATCGAGATTGGCCCGCGCCGTGGCAAAGGCCGCATCATATGCCTGCGCCTGGCGATAGACCTCGATCAAGTCCACCGCCGGCACCGGGGATGCCAGCGCGAACAAGGGCAAAAGCCAGGCAAAGCGTCTCATGATGGCCTCGTCAGTAACGTTTCATCCCAGTGTCGACCAGACGCGCCCAAGCCTCCACCCCGCCTTGCAGGTTGAACACCGCATCCCGCCCCCGCGCCTCTAGGAACAGGGCAACCTGCATACTCCGCCCGCCGTGGTGGCAAATGCAGACCACGGGCACGCCGTGCGGCACCTCGTCTAGCCGCAGCGGCACACTCGCCATGGGCATCAGCGTGCTACCGGCGATGTGACAATACTCGAACTCCCAGGGCTCGCGCACGTCGAGCAGGAACGGCCGCGGCCGGTCGGTCTCGGCCAGCCAGGCCGCAAGCTCCGGCGCCGCGATCTGCCGCATCAGAAGCGAAACGCGGCCGGCGCGGCGAAATGGTCGAGCGCCGGGGCCACGGTTTCAAACAGATTCACGGTGCTGAACACGCCTTCGCCGGTACAGGTGATGCGTTGCGCGCGCATCACCGGCGGCTGACCGACGATGGCAGCGAGCCGCCCGCCCGGACGCAATTGTTTCAGGATGGCCTCGGGCACGGCCGGAATGCCGCCGGAGATCATGATGACATCGTAAGGCCCGCGCGCCGCAAAACCGGCGGCGCCATCCGCCGTCTCGACGCTGACGTTGGTGATGCCGGCGCGCGCCAGATTCGCGCGCGCCATGTCGGCGAGCTCGGGCCGAATCTCGAGGCTCACCACATGCTCAGCACGCGCAGCCAGCAGCGCTGCCATGTAGCCGCTGCCGGTGCCAATCTCGAGCACCTTGTCGGTCGGCTTGACGCCCAGCTCTTGCAGCAGACGCGCCTCGATGCGCGGCGCCAACATGACCTGCCCCTGCCCCAAGGGCAGCTCCAGATCGGCAAAGGCCATGGCCCGATACGGGGCTGGCACGAATTCTTCCCGCTTGACGGTAAACAACAGGTCCAGCACCGACTGATCCAACACCTCCCAGGGACGGATCTGCTGCTCGACCATGTTGAAGCGGGCTTGCTCGATGTTCATAGCGATCTCCACAGCGGCTACATTAGCACAATCTGATATTGATGTTTAGCAGAACGGCGATTATAGCGCAGGCGCACCGGCCTCACGGGCGCGGCCGGGAGGACTTGATCAAGCGCCCATGCGTCGGCTGCACGGGCCGGGCATTGTCGGGGTGCAGCCGCGCCAAGATGGCGATTTGCTCGGCCGCCACCTGCACGGGCTGCTGCAACACGACCCACAGCACGCCCTCGCTGCAAGGCGGCCGGGTCAGAGACCCCATGTAGATGTGATAGCCGCGCTCGACTGGCAAGAGGCGATTCAGGTCGATGGACACGGTCGGTGGTGATACGCGCATCCCCTGTTCCAAGGGCAAATAGTTCCACAGCGTCTGGATGAGGGGATGCGCCTCGCCCGCTTCGAAGAGAATGGCGACGATCAAACGCTCCCCATCGTAAGCCCGGTGTTCGAGATGCACGCCCATGTCGAAGCGGCGCCCGGCGATGCTTTCCTCGGCCGGGCGATGAAAGCGCACGGTTTCGAGCTCGTAAGATTTCCCCATGAGCACGAGGCGATTGCCGCTCACCCGCACTTCGAGGCCGTAGGGCGTATCTTCGATGCTAAAGAGCGAAGCCTGATAGTCAAACTCAATCGGCTCCAAATCGAGCACGACGCCGTCCTCGATATTGATTGGCGACTGACGCCGCCCGTGCCGGCAAAGCGCGTATTCGGGATCGAGGTCGGCCCAATGCTCGGGACCCCCCGGCCCCGCATAGGCCCACGGCAGCGTCTGGGCGGGCGCTTGCGCTGCTGGCGCTGGCGCCACATTGCGCGCCGCGGCGGCCTTGCCGGGATGACGCACCGCGCCCGCCACCCTGGGGCTTGGCGCACGATCGGCGCGACTGCGTTCGGCCGCGGCCACCTGCCGGCGCAACATATCCTCGTTCGCCGCACGCAAGGCCGCGGCTGCCGCGCTGGCTCGATCCGCAACCCGCATGGCCTCGCCGCGCGGCCCCGGAGGCCGGCACAACTCGCGCAGCACCCGATCCTCGAGCGTGCCGCTGCGCACCGGCATGGCCACCGGCGTGCGGATCTCCTCCGCGCGCAAGGCTTCATCGTTGGCGCGGATCAGGCTGCGCTTCAGGGTTTGTGCCGTGCGCTGACCGCAGTCGTAGCGGCTACTCGTCTGGATGGCCTTATACGGCGCGCCGCTACGCGGATCGACGATTTCCTTGTCCACCACCAGCCGGGTGGTGGCCACCACCTTGCCATCGGCTTCGCGCTGGATGCTTGCCGTATCGACCTCGATGCTGCGCCCCTTGTCGCTTGCGACCATGCGCCAGGCGCCGCCCGGCTGGGCCGCTAGCGCGGCTGGCGCCGCCAGGCAGCAAAAGGAAAGACAGGCGAGACGACAAAGACGTAAGGACATCGGACACCTGAATCGAGGGACGAGGAGTTTTTTTCGGCACATCCCGGAAATACTTGATCCCGATAAACATCGATTGCCAGCCGGAGCGCTTTCCAGTAATTTCAGCGCCTTCGTTGGGGGTGCCAAAGGCGCGCCACGCGGCGGCGGGGCGCAGCGCCTCCTGTGAACCTGTACGGATCATGCCGGCGTAGGGAAGGAAGTGGCCTTGCCGAACTTCTGTCCGCCTTGCCCGTCTCAACGAGCTCGCCACCATGAGTCGTCCGTGAAATGCCGAAACATCGTCACGCGCAGGTAGCCGGCAAGGTGCTCGACGCGCAAGATGCGCGACGCAACATGCCGATGGATGCGCTGCCGCGCGCCGTGGCCATGCGCCCTGGCTGCCGATGCATTCGGCCTTTCCCTTACCCGCAAGGAGCATCATGAACGCCAACGCCCCATTCATCGCGGCCGCCGCCCAGGTCGACCGCGCCGCCATCGCCCCGCTGCCCAATTCGCGCAAGATTTACGTCGAAGGTTCGCGGCCTGACATCCGCGTGCCGATGCGCGAGATCCGCCAGGCCGACACCCCGACCGGATTCGGCGGCGAAAAGACCCCGCCGATCTACGTCTATGACTGCTCCGGCCCCTATACCGACCCCGCCGCGCGGATCGACATCCGCAGCGGCCTGCCGGCGCTACGCCAGACCTGGATCGAGGAGCGCGGCGACACCGAAGTGTTGCCCGGCCTCTCCAGCGAATACGGGCAACGCCGCGCTGCCGACCCGGCGCTCGATGCGCTGCGCTTTCCCGGCCTACACAGAAAACCCAGGCGCGCCAAGGCCGGGGCCAACGTCACTCAGATGCACTATGCCCGCCAAGGCATCATCACCCCGGAAATGGAGTTCGTCGCTATCCGCGAGAACATGAACCGGCGTCAGTACCTCGAAAATCTGAAGAACGCCGGTCCCCAGGGCGAAAAAATGGCCAAGCTGCTCACGCGCCAGCACCCGGGCCAACGCTTTGGCGCCGCCATCCCGGAAGAGATCACGCCCGAATTCGTGCGCCGCGAAGTCGCCCGCGGCCGCGCCATCATCCCGGCCAACATCAACCACCCGGAATCGGAGCCGATGATCATCGGCCGCAATTTTTTGGTGAAGATCAACGCCAATATCGGCAATTCGGCGCTCGGCTCGTCCATTGCCGAAGAAGTCGACAAGATGACCTGGGCCATCCGCTGGGGCGGCGACACGGTGATGGATCTGTCCACCGGCAAGAACATCCACGAGACGCGCGAGTGGATCATCCGCAACAGCCCGGTGCCGATCGGCACGGTGCCGATCTATCAGGCGCTCGAGAAAGTGGGCGGCGATCCGCTCAAACTCGATTGGGAAGTCTTCAAGGACACATTG
>JAOAIO010000037.1 GCA_026414665.1 Azovibrio sp. | reverse complement strand
ACCCTGTATGGCGCGCTGATGGTGCATCTCGGCCATGCCGACGGCCTGATCTGCGGCACCTTCGGGCGTCATGATCTGCACCGCGGCTATGTGCAGCACATCATCGGTACCGCGCCGGGTGTGGGGAACTACGCCACCATGAACATGCTCATGCTGCCCGGCCGCACGGTGTTCATCGCGGATACTTACGTGAATTACGACCCCAGCGCCGAGCAGCTAGCTGAGATGACTCTCTTGGCCTGTGAGGAGATTCGCAAGTTCGGCATCCAGCCTAAGGTGGCGCTCTTGTCGCACTCCACCTTCGGCAGCGCCGATACGCCGACATCCGTCAAAATGCGCCAGGTGCTTGCGCTCCTCAATGCGCGGGCGCCGGAACTCGAAGTCGAGGGGGAAATGCACGGCGATGCCGCGCTCGATGAGCAGATCCGCTTGTCGGTCTTTCCCAATTCCCGCTTGAAGGGCGCCGCCAATCTGTTGGTGATGCCTACCCTCGATGCCGCCAACATCTCGTTCAATCTGCTCAAGACGGCGGCCGGTGACAATCTCACCGTCGGACCGATCTTGCTCGGGGCGGCCAAGCCGGTGCATATTTTGACGCCTACCGCCACGGTGCGCCGCATCGTGAACATGACGGCATTGACCGTGGTGGACGCGGCTCGTAGCGAATAGCGCATGGGGGGCAGCCCTGCCGCAGCAGGAAATCGGCGTGGCGTCCCGCGCGGAGGGATCGCCGTGATTCGCTTGCGCGGCTTGTGCGCTAAGGCAGGCTAAGGGCGATGCGCGGCACGCTGCGGCCGCCTTGCGCCTCCTCGTCCGGCGAATCATCTAGAATCGACGCTAGCTTGTGCGTCTATCTTGTTATTTTCATTGATTTTTGACGCTCTCTTGATAAACTCGGCTAGAATGGCCCGCCAATCCAGAGGGAGGCTCATGAAAAACATCACCACGACACTGTTGATCTGCGCGCTGGCGACCTTGGGCGGCGGCGCCAGCGTCCTTGCGGCCGAAAAGCAGCCTGCGGTCAAGCGCGCGGCAGCGCAGACGCAGGCCAAGCAAACCCAGCGCAAGCAGACGGCGGCGCAGGCCAACAAGACCGGTAAGCCGGCAGCGAAATCGGCGGCGCGCGCCAGTCGGCCCGCCGCCCAGAGCGCTCGGCAGGCACCGCGCTCGCAACGCCTCGTCGCGGCCAATCCGGGCCAGGCGCAGGCCCGCAAGGTGGGTGCCGCAGCGGAAGATTGGACGAGCGGCAATCCGGCGCTCGGCTCCGCCTCGGTGCTCGTCGTCGATCAGCACAGCGGCGCGCCGCTGTTGGAAAAGAACGCCAATGTCGTGGTCCCCATCGCCTCGATCTCCAAGCTCATGACTGCGATGGTAGTGCTCGATGCCGGGCTCGATCTCAACGAGGTCATCACCATCACCGACGAGGATGTCGATTACCTCAAGGGCACGCGCTCACGGCTTCAGGTCGGCTCCGCCATGACCCGCGACACCGCCTTGCTGCTGGCCCTCATGTCTTCCGAGAACCGCGCGGCGAACGCGCTGGGCCGGCATTACCCGGGTGGCTTGCGCGCCTTCGTTGCCGCCATGAACCGGAAAGCTTGGTCCTTGGGCATGACGCATACCCACTTCGAGGAACCGACGGGCCTTTCTGCCAACAATGTGTCTACCGCCCGCGATCTGGCCCGCATGGTTGCGGCCGCGCATCAGTATCCCAAGATTCGTGAGTATTCGACCATGGCCGAAGCGCGGGTTGATCTTGGCCATCGCGTCTTGGATTTCACCAACACCAATGCCTTGGTGAAGAATCCTGAATGGCAGATTGGCTTATCCAAGACCGGCTATATTTCCGAAGCCGGGCGCTGCCTGGTGATGCAGACTTGGGTGGCGGACAAGCCGGTGGTCATGGTGTTGCTCGATTCGAACGGCAAGATGACCCGGGTGGGCGACGCAAACCGCATCAAGCGCTGGATGGAGAGCGCTGGCGTCGGGTTCAAGAACACCGGCGCCTGATTGTTGCCGGCCGGATCAGGCCGGCAAAGCGTATGGATGGGAGAAGAAGCGGCTTTCGGGCCGCTTTTTCCGTGTGTCGGCCGCCATGCGGCGCCGGCTTAACGCTGACTCGGGCGGTAGCCGAGCGCCTCTGAAATCGCGGCGGCGGTCTGCCGCACCCGCGCTGGCCAGTCTTCTTGGTGTCTTTCGGTGGGCGCCGACACGGATAGCCCCGCCACCAGCTTGCCTTCATCGTCACGGATCGGCGCGGCGACGCATTTCAAGCCGACTTCTGCTTCTTCGTCGTCGAAGCCGACCTGATGGCGGCGGATGCGTTCCAGATCCTTTTCGAGCGCGGCGAGCGTCACCAGGGAGTGCGCGGTCTTGCCGGGCAGGCCCGTGCGGCGGGCGTAGTCGCGCACTGCTTCGGGGGGGTCCTCGGCCAGGAACAGCTTGCCCACCGACGTCAGATGCAATGGGGCGCGGCCGCCGACCAGATACACCACCCGCACCAGCGAGCGGCCGGCCGAGGTGCGTTCGATGTAGATGATTTCATCGCCGTGACGGATGCCCAGATTCACGCTCTCGCCGATTTGTTCGTGCAATTGCTGCATGAAGGGCAGGGCGATTTGGCGCAGATTGATGCGGTTTTTGACGAGATTGCCCAGTTCGAGCAGACGAATGCCGAGTTGGTAGCTGCCTGCATCCGGGCGTTGCACGAAGTGCTTGCCGGTGAGCGAGGCGAGGATGCGGTGCGCCGTGGACGGATGCAGCCCGGTGCGCTGGGCCAGCGTCTTGAGGCTGACGGGGTCGGGCGACTCGGCGAGGACATCGAGCAGCGCCATCATGCGCTCGATGACCTGAATGGAATTTTTGGGGGGTTGGGACACGCTGCTTGGCTTCCGTTCAATCCAGCTTGGGGCTAACATGCGGCCTTTGCCGGTGGATGCGGGCCCGCGGGCCCGGTTGTGCACCGCACTATTCTAGCATTGGAGCGCTTTGCAGATGATGTTGAGTCCCGATGGGCCGCCGGCCCTGCCGCTTTGGATCCATGGCCGGGCATTCCTGACCATGGCGCCTGCCTTTTATGAAGTGCGTCATGCCGTGACGGGCGCGCCTTTGCGGCGCACCCCCTTGTGCGGCGCGACGGAAGTGGCAGAAGCCGCCCGAGCTGCCCGGGCGGCGCTGCCCGCATGGCAGGGGCTTGCCGCCGAGCAGCGTGCGGCCTTGCTCGAGGCCTGGGCGGCTGGGCTTGCGCGTTACGCCGCGCATTTTGCCCAATTGGTGCGCGAAGAGACCGGCAAGGCCGAGGCCGAGGCCAGCGCCGAAGTGGAGGCGGCCCAGGCAGCATTGGCGAGCTTGGCCTGCTCGTGCGAGGATGCCGGGCGGGTGCTTGGCCTCGCTTGGGACGATAGGGCGCCTTTGGCCACCGCCGCGGCTTTGCTGGCGCCGGTCCTGCGTGCGGGCGGCTGCGCGGTTCTGAAGCCCAGCCCCAGGACGCCTGGCGTGGCGTATGCGCTTGTCGAGCTGTCGGGTCGGGTCGGCCTGCCAGCTGGCGTGGTGAATCTGGTGCAAGGCGATACGGCGGCGCTCGAGGCGCTATGCGCGGAGCCTGGCATCGACCGGGTGGCGTTTTCCGGCCGCGCCGAGCTGGCGGCGCAGGTGGCGGCCATGGCGGCACATAGCGGCAAGCCCTTCGCCGCGCTGGCGTGAGTCCGGCCAGCGCCGGGCGCGCGGCCGGTCAAAGCCAGCCGTTGGCGTGCAAGCCGCGTAGCGCCGCCTCCCCCTCGCGCGGCTTGGGTGGGACGGGCGCCACGCCGCTTACATGCTTTGGGGGGCGAGTATCCATGAGGGTAGCTGAGAAACCTGCCGCGCGGCCGGATGGCTGCGTTATGCGGTGCTCGGATGCTCGCCTATTGACTGGATAGGCCTCGCATCCTGCGCTCCGGCCGCTCGCGACGGTCTCCCTGGGGGCCGTGAGCGCTAGCAAATCTTCACGACGATGTCGTGCAAGGTGTTGGCGCAGTTTGCCATGCGGTCGGCAGCGTTCGAGAGGTGGCGGTAGATCTCCCGTCGCTTGAACATATTGATGTAATCATCGCCCTGGAATAGATCGGCAAGGGCGCGGCGGTAAGCTTTTTCCACCTTGCGCTCGGCCTTTCTTGCCGTGTCCGCGTCTTCGGCGGCGGAATGGGGTTGCTTGCCCAGCTTGCTGTAGCCGATCACGAGCGCGTCCATGCCCATCTTGAGGTGCATGGCCATTTCCAGGGTGTGCTTGTCGGGGCTGACCCCGAGCACGTCCATTTCACTCACCGTGGTCTTGCAGTAGTTCACCACTTCGTCCAGATCGACGATCACCCGATAGATGTCTTCTCGATCGATCGGCGTCGAGAACGCTTCGTTCAGGGTATGCAGATTGCGCACCTTGATCCGGTCCGCCTCGTGCTCATCCTGGCGGATCTGCTGACCGATGCTGGGAGAGGCGGTTTCCATGAACTCGACGAGCAGCCCGGCGGTGTGCGCGACTTGAATGCACTGTTCCGAGAGCAAGGTGAAGAAATCCGGCATCTTGGGAAAGACGCGTTCGAAGAGGCGGCGGAAGATCGAGGGTTGATCGGCGTCCATGAAAACATTCCCGGCTAGGTCACGGGGTTGAGGAAGAGATTGACCAGGGCATAGGCCATGATGGCGATGGCGGCGGCGCCCGGGAGGGTGATGATCCAAGTCATGACGATATCACCGGCCTTGGACCAGCGTACCGCGCGCGGCCGTTCCGAGGCGCCGATGCCCATGATCGAGGTGGCCACGACATGCGTGGTGGAGACCGGCGCGCCCGCGAGCGAGGCGGCGAAGATGACTGCGCCCGAGGTGAGCTGTGAGTCGAGGGCGTGGATCGGGCGCACGCGGTAAATGGCAAAGCCCAGGGTCCGCACGATGCGCCAGCCGCCCGAGAGGATGCCGAGGGTGATGGCCAGCGCACAGGCCAGCATGACCCAGAATGGCACTTTGAATTCCGGGATGAAGCCGCCGAGCAGCAGCACCAAGGTGAGAATGCCCATGCTTTTCTGGGCATCGTTGGCGCCGTGCGAGAAGGCGAGGCCGGCGGCGGTGACGTACTGCGCCAGTTTCAGGCCGGAGTTGGCCGCCGGGCGGGCGGCGCGCAGCAAGGCGTGCATCAGGCGGTGGATCAGGTAGCCGGCCCAGAAGCCCGCGAGCGGCGAGAGGATGAGGGCGGCGATGACCTTGAAGATGCCGGTGATGCGCCCTTCGAGTAATTCGGCAAAACCCCAGCGCACGTGCTCGCTGCCGACCGAGACCAGCACCGCGCCGGCGAGGCCGCCGACCAGGGCGTGCGAGGAGGAGGAGGGCAGGCCCTTCCACCAGGTGATGAAGTTCCAGAGAATCGCGCCCACAAGGCCGCACAGGATGACCGCGAGCGAAAGCAGTGGCGGCACCCCGCTTAATTGTACGAAGGAGCCGATGGTATTGGCCACCGCTGTGCCGCCCAGCAGCGGTCCGAGAAACTCGAAGATGCCGACCAAAAGCACGGCCTGGGCCGGGGTCATGGCGCGTGAGGCGATGACCGTGGCGACGATGTTGGCCGCATCGTGAAAGCCGTTGGTGTAATCGAACAGCAGCACGATGAGCACGGTGATGATGGCCAAGAGCAACAGCGCGTCCAAGTCCGGCTCCGCATAAAAAGGGTGCGGTCCATTATAGGGCCGGGACGTAGCCGGCGGGTCAGCCTCGCGGGCTGCGCCAAAGCTTGGCTTGAGCGCCGTGCAGAGCCCCCAAATGCCGCGGCTTCGCGTATCCTGTCGGGGCTGACCGCTGCCGCGCCATTTCCGGCGGCGGCCGATCTAAAGGAGACTTGCCATGAAGAAAATCGCCATTGCCTATCACAGTGGCTACGGCCACACCGCGCGTCAGGCCGAGGCCGTGCAGCAAGGCGCTGCGGCCGTCGCCGGGGTGGAAGCCCGGCTCTACGATGTAACCCAGTTAAATGATGCCGCCTGGGCCGAGCTCGATGCCGCCGATGCCATTATCTTCGGCGCGCCAACCTACATGGGCAGCGCTTCGGCGCGCTTTAAGGAATTCATGGACGCGTCCAGCAAGCGCTGGTTTGCCCGAACCTGGCAGGATAAGCTCGCGGCCGGCTTTACCACGTCCGCTTCCCAATCGGGCGACAAGCTCAATACCCTCATGCAGCTCATGATCTTGGCTTGCCAGCACGGCATGATTTGGGTTGGGCTCGACCTGTTGCCCGGTAACAATTCCAGCCAGGGCTCCGTCGACGATCTCAATCGGCTGGGCTCCAGTGCCGGCGCTATGGCGCAGGCCAACGCCGATCAGGGCGCCGATGCCATGCTCGCCTCCGACCTCAAGACCGCGGCGCGTCTAGGCGAGCGCGTGGCCGAGCAGCTGCTGCGGCTGCGTCCTTGATGGCGCGGCGGGCATCGAGACGAGGAGAGGCGCGTGAATTTGTCGCTGCATGACTTGCATGTCTTATTGGTCGAGCCTTCCCACATGCAGGCGCAACTCATCGAGCGCATGTTGGCGCAGCTTGGCGTGACGCGGGTGGCGCGGCGCGACACCGGCGGCGCGGCGCTCGCCTACATGCGCGAGGTCCGACCGAGCGTGGTGATCAGCAGTCTTTACCTGCCCGACCTGCCGGGCACCGAACTGGTACAGCAGATGCGTGCCGACGCCGAGCTCGAAAGTCTGCCCTTCGTGCTCATTTCGAGTGAGACGCGACCGCAGATGCTCGAGCCTGTGCGCCAGTCCGGCGCCTGCTCCATTCTGCCCAAGCCTTTTAGCGCGTCCCAGTTGGCGCTTGCCTTGCAGAACACGCTCGAGCTCCTCAATCCCGAGGCCGTCTTCGCTGTGGAAGAAGTCGAGCATTTGCGTGTCTTGGTGGTCGAAGATAGCCTTGCCTCTCGCCGGCATATCCGGCGGCTGCTCGAAGACATGGGGGTGCGTCATATCATCGAGGCGGAGCATGGCCGCGCGGCGGTGCAGCGGCTCGCCGATACCATGGTCGATCTGGTGCTCACCGACTACAACATGCCGGAAATGGATGGCCGTGCTCTGGTCGAATATATCCGCACGCAAAGCTGGCAGGCCTCCGTGCCCATCCTCATGCTGACCAGCGAGCACGATGAAGAGCGGCTCGCCGCTGTGGAAAAGGCCGGGGTTTCGGCGATTTGCGACAAGCCGTTCGAGGCGAGGAGCATCCGCCAGATCATCGCCCAGGCGCTTTTCGCCTGAATCGGGCGGGGCGCTTTCAGAAGCGCGAGCTCTGCGACAACGGCCCGCCCTGACGGCGCAAGCGTTCGCTTTCGAGCGCGTTGCGGCGCACGATGGCCTCGGCGACCTCGCGGCTGATGGTTTCCGGGTCGGGCAGTTGATTCGGGCGGAACACGATGAGCGGGATGCCGAGTTTTTCGAGGGCGGCGCGCTTGGCGCTTTCGGGGTCAGGCCGATCGTAACCTTCCGGCGCTGGCCAGGTTAGCTCGATGGCGGCGAGGATGGCGAAATCGTCGCGGCAAATGATGAAATCGACACCCCGGCCGAGCATCCCGCGCAGCTCATCGATGGCCTTGCGGCCGCGCAGCTGCGCGAGCTGCGCCAGGCCCACCTGGGCGAAGACGATCATGTTCGGCATGGCCTCGCGCAGGCGGTGGTAGAGCACCTGCTCGGCGCTGTTCAGCAGCTGGAAAGGCGAGCGCCTTGGGGTTTCGAGGAAGCGCGTCGGCGCGTCTAGCGAGGCGTCTGGCCGACGCGAGCGGGGGCTGGCGCGCGAGCCTAGCGTATCCGGGTCCGGCTGGGCCGGCGAGAAGCGCTGCCAGGCCAGGATCCCAAGGGCGACGACGAGGGCGAATAAGCCCAGCAAAGAGAGGCTATCCATGTGCGGGTCCGGTGTGGCGTGCGGCGCCGGTTGGCGCTTCGGGCGTATGCGGGCGCGGTGTGGCGCGGACGCGGTAGAGCTGGCGCCCCTTCGGTTCGTGATAAACCCGGATCAAGACTTCGCCGAGCACGCCGATGGCGATGAGCTGTACGCCCATCAAGCAGAGCATGACGGCAACTAAGAGCAGCGGCCGGCCTCCGATCGACTCACCCATCAGCTTCAAGGCGCCCAGCCAGGCAAGCGAGAGGACGCCCGGGGTGAGCAGCCACAGGCCAATGCCGCCAAAGGCGTGCAGCGGCCGGTGCAGGTAGCGCATGAGAAACTTGATCAAGAGGAGATCGAGCGCTACCCGGAAAGTGCGGTCGATGCCGTATTTCGACGTTCCGCGCGTGCGGGGATGGTGGCGCACCGGCACTTCGAGGATGCGCGCCCCGGCCTCGGCCGCGAGCGTGGGAATGAAGCGGTGCAGCTCGCCATAGAGTTGGATGCGCTCGATGATCTCGCGGCGGTATACCTTGAGCGCGCAGCCGTAGTCATGCAGGCGCACGCCAGTGACTTTGGAAATCAAGCGATTGGCAATCATCGAGGGCAGCTTGCGCGACAGCGCCGCATCCTGGCGGGCCTTGCGCCAGCCCGAGATCATGTCGATCTCGGGGCTGTTGTCCATTGTTTCGATCAAGGCGGGGATGTCGTCCGGATCGTTCTGCAAGTCGCCATCCAGGGTCACGATGTACTCGCCCTGCGCCACGTCGAAGCCTGCCTGGAGCGCTGCGGTCTGGCCATAGTTGCGAATCAGGAAACGCGGTTTCAGCCAGGGTGTGTGCGCGGCGAGATCGGCGAGGATGTGCGCTGAGGCATCGCGCGAGCCGTCATCGACGCAGATCAGCTCGAAGGGCTTGCCGGTGCGGGCAAGCGCATCGCCGACCCGCGTCACCAGGTCGGGCAGATTCTCGGCTTCGTTGTAGATGGGGATGACGACGGAAATGGCGGGTGCGGCGTGGGTCATGCGGATGGCTTCCTTCGGACCAGGTGCAGGGCGAGGATGAAGACAAGGATGGGATCATACAGGGCGTCCCAGAGATTGGCGTAGAGGCCGCTCGTGTAAGCCAGGAGGTCTACGGCGAGCAGCATCAGCCAGCCGCCTTGGCCGTGTCGGTAAAGGAGGAAGAGCACCGGCAGCAGGGCTAAGAGCAGATAGCGGGCTTGAAAGCCCCAGCCATAGGGATCGATGGGGCCGAGGCCAAGCGCGGCGGCGAGCACGGTCAAGGCGAGGGCGAGCAAGACACAGCCGGTCCGGGGGCCGGGAGACGGTGGCAGCGGGCGGCGCAAGCAGACGAGCAGGGCGAATTGCAGCAAGGTCATGGACGGCACGCCGAGCACGCCATGCAGCCAGGCCGCGAGGCTCCCGATTTCCGGCAGCGGAACGTAGGTCAACGCGCCGGCAGACAGGGCCAGTCGGCCTGTTAGACGCGGCGCCCAGGGCCTGGCGAGCAGCGCCGCGCATGCGGCTACGAGTGGTCCCTGGACGAGCCAGCCATAGAGCGCGGCATACATCATGAGCGCGGCCCCTGTGTCGGGATGGCGGGTATGCTGACCTCGCCCTGGGCTCGTGCCGCGAGCCAGGCGGCATTGAAGACTACATGCCGAATGCCCTGGCGGAGCCAGGTGTAAGCGAGGTGGATGTCGCCGTTACGGTCCTGGAGCAAGGCAGGATAGGAGAATTCCGGCGCCTGGCCCGCGGCCGTGGCCGCGCCGCTTTCCACGGGGCCCAAGGATTGCCAGGTGCGACCTTCATCCGTAGAGCGATAGAGCAACAGGCTGGCGCGGCCGCTTCCTGGGTTGCCGGCCATGAGCAAGCTTCCATCGTCAAGTCGTAAGAGCGCCATCGAGGCATTCGCATGGGCAATCGGCAGGGCCGGCCGCATTTCCCAGTGCTGGCCCGCGTCCTGGCTATCGGCCCGCTGTACCGACCCGGGGCTGGGGCCTGCATCGCGCAGTAGGGCGACAGCCCGCCGCGCGTCGAGCGCGGCCACGGCTGGCTGCAGGGTGGCCCGCGCGTGCGGCATACGCACCTTGTCGATGATGCGGCCCTGGGCATCGAGACGCAGCCATTCGCCGTGCTTGGCGATGAATTCATGGTAGATGGGCAGGCCAAGACCGCCGTCTTCAAGCCGTATGGGCGGATTGCGCACCAAGGTGCTGATGTTGAAGAAAGGCGAGGTGCCAAGCTTTCTGGCCGGACTCCAGTGACGGCCGCCGTCGTCGGAAAACTTGTGATTGATCGATGCACCCGCCCAGCCGCCAAGCGAGACGCTGACAAAGAAAAGGTGCAGCCGGCCTGCCGGGTCTACATGCAGCACCGGGTTGCCTAGCTTACGCAGGTGGCGCCGCAATTCCCGCGCCGTTTGTGGGCGTGTGGCGATGGCTTCGGGGCGGCTCCAACCCGAGGTTTCCAGGCGACTCAAATAAATCGCCACATCCTCGGCGCCTTCGCGGCTACCTGCGAACCAGGCCGCGACCAAGCGGCCGTCGGCCAATTCGGCCAGGCTCGCGGCATGGGCCGAGGCAGCGGCGCTGGGCAAGAGTTGCGCGCTGAAACGGGGGGGGGACGCGCCGACTGCGCTAGGCGCGCCGACGGGCGGCGGTGCGAATGCCGGGGCCGGCGCTTGGGGCGTGCGCCAGGCCGTCCAGGCCAGGGCGAGCAGGGCGAGCCCGAAAGCCAGACGGGGGCTTCGTGTCATGGTGCCAGGGCGGCAGCGGATGCCGGGGTGAGACTTAGCCACACGATACGCGTCATCAAGGGGGTAAGGTCGCGCTGCCGCCAGGCGGCCTGCCAATCGGCCAAGCCGGCGCCCTTGCGGGCGAAACGTAGGCCCGAGCCGGAGCTGGCGAGCACGCGGTATTCACCCTCGATCCGGGCGGCGAGACCGACCTCGGCGAGCTGGCGTTCGAGTCGAGGCAAATCCTCATGTTCAACGAACACCAGTCCATCGGCGGCCATCAAGGCGTGCGCGGCATTGGCCTCGACTCGGGGCCAGTGCCGTAGCGGCCGGCTGCTCAGGATGGGCAAGAGCGCCGGTTGCGGACCGTCGTACATGGCGATGGCGCGCTGCTTGCCGAGCGCTACTACCTCTGCGGGCACGGCATTGACACCGATGGCCGGAAATACGCCCCAGAGTAGGGTGATCCAGTACACTACTGGCGCGGCGATCCAATGTCCGCGGGCCCGCCGCGGGGCGCCCCAGGCCCAGGCCAGATAGGCGGCAGCGGGTAGCCAAAAATACCAGCCGCCAAGCTGAAAGCGCCAGGTGAAGGCGGCGAGCAGGCCTCCGAACAGTAGCGCCACGCCCATGCCAAGGCGGGCTGGCCAGCGCGGTAGGGTGTCCGCCTGGCGTAGCTGCCAGGCGAGCAACAACGCAAGCGGCAGCAGGGAGCCGACCAGATAACGATCAAAGCTGCGCACCCAAAGGAAAGGTAGGCAAGTGGCAAGCAGCCAGACCAAGAGGAGGCGGTCCAGGCTGTCGCGGGCGGCGAGCGCGGCGCGCTGGCGCCAGATCAGCGCTAGCGCGACGAAGGACCAGGGCAGCGCGATTTGCAAGAGGCCGGGCAGCATATCGAGCGAGAATTGGGCGAGCTGGCGCGCTTCCATTTCATCGGCATAGACCGCGGCGGCAGTGTCAGGGTAGAGATGGCGTACCAGAATGAACCAGGGCAGGGCCACCGCTAGCAACAGCAAGAGGCTGGATAGCACGGCAGCCCAGCGCTGCCGCACGGCTTGCCAGGGGAAGCGCTGCGCCGCCATGAGCCCGATCACGCCGCCGCCAAAGACGAGCGCCACGATCGGGCCTTTGATGAGGAAGCCGGCGCCAGCGAGGAGGGCGGCAAGGCCCAGCCAGCGCCAGCAGAATGCCTCCTGCCAGCGAAGAAAAGCCCAGAAGGCCAGCGCAGAGCACGCGGCGACTGGGATGTCGAGCATCAGTCGGCGGGCTTCGCTGTGCATCCCCAGGAAAGTGAGCAAGATGGCGCCAGCGAACACCGCCAAGCCGTTGTCTTGCAGTAGGCGGCGGCCAATGCCGACGCAGGCCACGACCAGCAAGGCGGCGAAGAGCACCGTGACCAGCCGGGCGCTCAAGAGCGAGATGCCGAAGGTTTCATAGCTAAGGCGGGCCAGCCAATAAAGCAGCGGTGGCTTGCGAATGCGTGGCGCATCATCGAGGAAAGGCACCAGCCACTCATCGCGCAGCATCATTTCCATCGGCGTGCGTAAGCCCAGGAAATACTCGTCCTTACCGGTGAGCGCCGTAGCCTCCCAGGTGCCGAGGCAAAGCAAGAGCGCAGCGACGAGGAACATGCCGATCCAGGCGATGCCTGGCAAAGGCGGCGGGAGCGTAGGGGCGCTAAAGCGTGCTTGGGTGGGCATCGACCGGCAGGGGCAGAACCCCGATGGCAAAGGCAGCAATGGTAAGCGGCGCAAGCAGGGCGGGCAACTGGTTGAGGGTAAGCGCGCGCATGACATCGTCGTCGACCGCTGCAATCGTGGGGCGAGGGGCGCTGCGTTCATGCTCAGGGCGTGCAGACCGATCATGATGCTGAAAAACGCTTGCAACGATTTGGTGTTTTTCCTATGATTCAAACGAACGTATGAACTAACGGAGCTGAAGATGGCTGAAACCCGTCCTGGCGATACGCGGGAACGCATTCTCGATGCGGCAGAGCGCTTGTTCATGGCGCATGGCTACGAAGGGACTTCGATGCGTCAGATCACGAGTGAGGCTCAGGTCAATCTGGCGGCAGTCAATTACCACTTCGGTTCCAAAGAATCCCTGATGCAAGAAGTCTTTCGTCGTCGCCTCGATTGGTTGAACGAAGAGCGGCTGCGCGTGCTGCGCGCCTTGAAGGCGGAAGCGGAAGGAAGGCCGCTCAAGCCCTCGCAGAT
Source organism: Azovibrio sp. (assembly GCA_026414665.1). Classification (GTDB taxonomy): domain Bacteria; phylum Pseudomonadota; class Gammaproteobacteria; order Burkholderiales; family Rhodocyclaceae; genus Azovibrio. The sequence continues at coordinate 7,541 of JAOAIO010000037.1, read as the reverse complement.
CGTCGATGGTTTTTTTGGCACTTTGCTGCGCATGGGAAGTGACGAGCGGCGCGGTGGGATGACTTTTTTGCGCTTACTCGGACGGACGCTTACCGAGCCTTCGGAATTCATCCGCGCTTTTTTGGCGCACGAATACCAAGAGGTCACGGATTGCTACAAGGAAGAGCTGTTTCGTGCGCTGCCGGATGTGCCCAAGGCCGAAATCGTCTGGCGCTTTCATTTCATGTTGGGCGCCACGGCGTTTGCCATTGCGGGCACCGATGAATTGCGTTTGGTGACGGATTGGCAGATCGAAGCCGACGATGCGACGGATCGCCTCGATCGCCTCTTGCCGCGCTTGATGTCCTTTCTCTTGGGTGGCTTGCGAGCTCCGTTGCCTCAGTTTCGTGATGCCGCTGGCGACGGCCGTTGATTGACAAGGTATCTGCCAAAAAGGAGTTGGCCGTATGTTTAATAGTAGCTTTCCTCTGCTGGGCTTCATCGTCCTGGTGTTGTTGGCCGGGTTGTTCTTCGTTCGTCCTGTGCGGCGAGCGCTGATCACCCGGCCGCTTTTTTTCACCTATCGCAAGGTGTTGCCGCGGATGTCTGACACGGAGCGCGATGCGCTCGAGGCCGGAAGCGTTTGGTGGGAGGGGGAGCTCTTCCGGGGTAAGCCGGATTGGCAGAAATTGCTCGCTTATCCGGTGCCCAAGCTCACGGCTGAGGAGCAGGCTTTTCTCGACAATGAGTGCGAGCAAGCCTGTCGTCTGGTCGATGATTGGAAGGTGACGCACGAACTGTACGACCTGCCGCACGAGGCTTGGCGCTACATCAAGGAAAAAGGCTTCCTCGGCATGATCATTCCGAAAGCGTATGGCGGCCTGGGTTTTTCCGCGTATGCCCACTCGCAAGTGGTGACCAAGTTGTCTACGCGGTCTTCGGCGCTCTCCGTATCGGTCATGGTGCCCAATTCATTAGGGCCGGCCGAGCTGTTGCTGCATTACGGTACGGAAGAGCAGAAAAACTATTATCTGCCGCGCTTGGCCAAGGGCATTGAAGTGCCGGCGTTTGCGCTCACGAGCCCCTGGGCGGGTTCGGATGCGGCGTCAATTCCTGATTTCGGCGTGGTCTGTAAAGGTATCTACCAGGGTAGGGAAGTCCTGGGTATGCGTGTCACCTGGGATAAGCGCTATATCACGCTCGCGCCGGTTTGCACCTTGCTCGGCCTGGCTTTCCGGCTGTATGACCCGGATGGCTTGCTGGGAAGCAAGAAAGACCTGGGTATTACCTGCGCGCTGGTGCCGTACGACCATCCGGGCGTCGATACCGGTCGTCGGCATTTCCCTCTGAATGCCGTGTTCATGAACGGTCCGACGCGCGGCAAGGATGTCTTCATGCCGCTAGATTTCATCATTGGCGGCCCGAAGATGGCTGGCCAGGGCTGGCGCATGCTGATGGAGTGCTTGGCTGCTGGCCGCTCCATTTCGCTGCCGTCCTCGAACACCGGCATGGCGCAGATGACGGCGCGCGCCGTTGGCGGTTACGCCCGCGTCCGTTCGCAATTCAAGATGGCCGTCGGCAAGTTCGAGGGCGTCGAGGAAGCGCTGACCCGCATCGGCGCCTACACCTACATGATGGACGCCGTGCGTAAGATGACGGCTGGCGCGGTGGATCTTGGCGAAAAGCCGTCCGTGGTCTCGGCTATCGCCAAGTATCACGTCACCGAGCGTGCCCGCCAGGTGGTCAATGACGGCATGGATGTCATTGGCGGCAAGGGTATCTGTCTTGGGCCCAGCAACTTTCTCGGCCGTGCTTACCAACAGGTGCCGATTGGCATTACCGTCGAGGGTGCCAACATCCTGACCCGTTCGCTGATCATCTTCGGCCAGGGCGCCATCCGCTGCCATCCCTATCTGCTGCCGGAAATGCAGGCGGCGCAGAACCCCGACACTCGGCAAGGCTTGATCGATTTCGACAAGGCATTGTTTGGCCATATTGGTTTCACGGTCAGGAACTGCCTGCGCACGCTGTGGCTAGGCTTTACCGGCGCGCGCTTCGTGGGCGTGAATGCCGACGTGGCGCCCGAGATGAGCCGTTATTACCGGCAGCTCGCTCGTTTCTCGGCTGCTTTCGCCTTCCTGTCCGATGTCTCGTTGCTGGTGCTGGGCGGCAGCGTCAAGCGCCGCGAAAAGCTGTCGGCCCGTCTGGGCGACATCCTGGCGCAGATGTACCTGATTTCCTGCACGCTGAAGCGCTATGAAGCCGAAGGGCGCAAGAAGGAAGACGCAGCGCTCGCTCACTGGGCAATCCAGGATGCGCTTTACAAGGCGCAACAAGCCTTCGATGGCGTGATTGCCAATTTCCCGGTGCGCGTCATTGCCGCTGCGGTCAAGCGCATCATTTTCCCGTGGGGTTATCCGCATGTCGTGCCATCCGATGCGATGGGGCGCCAAGTCGCCAAGCTCTTGCTCACGCCGTCTGCCAGCCGCGACCGCCTGACCGCCGAGTGCTTCCTGCCGCTGGTCGAGAACGAACCGGTCGGCGCCATCGAACTGGCGCTCAAGGCGACGCTGGAGGCCGAGCCGATCGAAGCCAAGATCCGCGCTGCCGAGAAGGAGGGGCGTTTCGAGGGCAATCCGCGGGCCAATGTGCGCGACATTGCCGTGGTCGCCTTCGAGGCCGGCGTCATCAGCGCTGCCGAGTACGACGTGATGAAACGGCGCAATCACCTGCGCGACATCGTCGTCCGCGTCGACGACTTCCCCTTCGATTTCAACGTGGCTACCGCCAATAAACCGCTCGAGTGCCGCATGGCAGCTTGATGTCTAGCCTTGATGCCAAGGTGCTAGGCACCTTGGCAGCTTCCCTGGGAATTACGAGCCGCGCTTGCTTTGCAATATCGCCATGGCGGCAGTACGGCTGGAGAAACGTGTCATGAAACCTATTTATGTGGTCGACGGTGCCCGGACTCCGTTTCTGAAAGCTCAGAAAGGGCCGGGGCCGTTCGCAGCTTCCGACCTTGCCACCCAGGCCGGCCGCGCACTGCTGTTGCGCCAGCCATTCGAGCCGTTCGATCTGGACGAAGTGATCCTCGGTTGCGCTGCGCCGTCGCCGGATGAAACCAACATCGGCCGCATGGTCGCGCTGCGTCTCGGTTGCGGCAAGAAGGTGCCGGGCTGGACGGTGATGCGCAATTGCGCCTCCGGCATGCAGGCCATCGACTCGGCCATCGCCAACATCCAGTGCGGGCGTTCCGAACTGGTGCTCGCTGGTGGTGTCGATGCCCTGTCGCGGGCACCGTTGTTGTATTCGGATGCGATGGTGCGCTGGTTCGCCGGCATGATGGCCTTGCGTTCGCCGGGCCAGAAACTGCGGCATTTCCTCAAGCTGCGCCCGGCCATGCTGTTGACGCCGGTGGTTGGCCTGATGAAGGGCCTGACCGATCCCATGGTCGGGTTGCTGATGGGGCAGACGGCCGAGAACCTGGCGTGGAAGTTCGGCATCAGCCGGCAGCAGATGGACGAATTTGCGGTGCAGAGCCACCAGCGCAGTATTGCCGCGCGGCAGGCCGGGCATCTGGCCGAGATCGTGCCGGTCGTGGATGGGCAGGGCAGGGTTTACACCGAAGACGATGGTGTGCGGGCCGATGCGACGCTGGCCGGTATGGCCAAGCCGAAGCCCTTTTTCGACAAGAAGTACGGCAACATCACCGCCGCCAACAGCTCGCAGATTACCGACGGCGCCGCCTGGGTGCTGCTTGCTTCGGAGGCGGCCGTGCAGAAATGGGGGCTGAAACCGATCGGCAAGATCGTCGACAGCGAATGGGCCGGCCTAGAGCCGGAGCAAATGGGGCTGGGTCCGGTCCATGCCTCGACCCCGATCCTAAAGCGTCATGGCCTTCAGCTTTCCGACATCGATTACTGGGAACTCAACGAGGCCTTCGCGGCACAGGTTCTGGCCTGCCTGGCGGCCTGGAAGGATGATGCCTACTGCCGCGAACAGCTTGGCTTGCCGGGGGCGCTGGGCGAAATCCCGGAAGATCGCCTGAATGTCGATGGCGGCGCGGTTTCCATCGGCCACCCGGTCGGCGCGTCGGGGGCGCGCATCGTGCTGCATCTGCTGCATGTGCTGCGCCGTAACCGGGCCCGCCGCGGCATTGCGACCATCTGCATTGGCGGCGGTCTGGGCGGCGCGATGTTGCTGGAGACGGTGGACTGACATGCGGATCGGTATCGTTGTCGATTCCGCCTGCGATCTGCCGCGTGATTTTCTCGACCGGCACGGCGTGCTGATCATGCCGATCACCCTGCGCATCGGCGATGCGTTGATCGAGGACCGTCGAGACCCTGACGACACCCAAGCTTTCTACGCCCGCCATCTCGACCGCAAGCGCGAAGATTTTGCCGAATCGATTCCCTATTCAGTCGCCCAGATCGAGCGCCTGTTTCTGGAGCGTCTGGTGCTCGATTACGACTATGTGTTCTGCCTGACCATCACCCGCACGCGTAGCCCGATCTACGAGCATGCCATGCAGGCCTCGCGGACGATCCTCAGCAAATACAAGGCCATCCGCCGCGAGGCGGGCATGGAGGAGCGTTTCGGGCTGGCCGTGTTTTCCACGCGCAACCTGTTCACCGGCCAGGCCGTGCCGGTTGCCGAGGCGGTGCGTCTAATCCGTTTGGGGCGGCTGCCGAGCGAGATCGGCGCGCATTTGCAGCACATCATCGATGAAACGCATACCTATCTGGTGCCGGCTGATCTTTTTCACATCTACAAGCGGGCATCGAAGAAGGGCGATACCAGTCTGGGCTGGAGCTCCTACACGTTGGGGACTTGGCTGGATGTCAAGCCCATCCTGCACTGTCACCGCGATGTGACGACGACGGTCGGCAAGGTGCGAGGCTTCGCGGCGGGGGTCGAGCAGTTATTCACGATGGCGGTTGAGCGCATTGGCGCGGGCTTGGACGCGCCGTGTGTTTGCCTAAGTTACGGTGGCGAGCCCGCCTTGGTCAGGCGTATGCCGGGCTATCAGCGTTTCGCCAAGACCGCCGAGGACAACGGGGTCGAAATCCACGTGTCGCCGATGAGCAAGACGGCGGCCGTCAATGTCGGGCCGGGCGCCCTGTCGCTGGCCTTTGCCGCACGCGCGCACTTGCCGCACTTAAGGACGATGCCATGAATGTGAATCTGCAACACTGGCGCCTGGAGGTCGATGCGCAAGGCATCGCCACCGCCACCCTGGACAAGGCGGGAGAGTCCGCCAATTCGCTGTCGGCCGAAGTGCTGCGCGAGTTTTCTTCGCTGCTCGACCAATTGGATGTCTCCCCCCCCAAGGGCCTGATCATCCGCTCCGGCAAGGTAGCCGGCTTCATCGCCGGGGCTGACATCTCGGAATTTGCCCGGCTCGATACCGCCGAGCAGGGCCGGGCGCTCGTCGAGCGTGGCTGGACGCTGTTCAATCGCCTGGCGGCCGTCAAGTACCCGACCCTGGCGCTGGTCCGTGGCCACTGCCTGGGTGGGGGGCTCGAACTGGCGCTGGCTTGCCGCTACCTGCTCACGGTCGATCAGCCGGCTACCAAGCTGGGCCTGCCGGAAGTCATGCTCGGCATCTTCCCTGGCTGGGGCGGCATGCTTCGCCTGCCGCAACGGGTCGGCCCGGCCGCCGCGCTGGACATGATGCTGACCGGCAAGACGATCGATGCCAGACGGGCAAAGAAAATGGGCCTGGCCGACGATTGCGTGCCGCCTCGCGTCATGGAAATGGCCGCTCGCCAGCTCGTTGTTTCCGGCCAGCCGCGCCGCCCGCTGCCCTTCATGCAGAAGCTGATGAACGGTCCGCTAAAGCGCGTCGTTGCCAACGGCGCCCGCAAGCAGGTGGTGAAGAAGGTGCGGCCGCAGCACTATCCGGCCCCGTACGCCATCATCGACCTGTGGCAAAAGCACGACGGCAACGCGCTGGCCGCGCCCGAGGTCGTGGATCGCATCATTGCCTCGCCGACCGCCCGCAACCTGCTGCGCGTCTTCCATCTGCAAGAACGCCTCAAGGCTTTCGGCAAGGACTCGGAATTCAAGGCCCGGCGCGTGCATGTCATCGGTGCCGGCGTGATGGGCGGCGACATCGCGGCCTGGTGCGCGCTGCGCGGCATGACCGTGACCTTGCAGGATCAAACGCTGGAAAGGATAGCGCCGGCCATCCAGCGGGCGAATACGTTGTTCAGCAAGAAGCTGCGCGACCCGCTCCTGGCCCGTGCCGCCTTTGATCGCCTGATCCCCGATCCGCAAGGTGACGGTGTACCGCATGCCGACGTGATCATCGAAGCCATCTTCGAGCATGTCGAGGCCAAGCATGCCCTGTTCCGTGCCGTGGAACCGCGCATGAAGCCCGGGGCGCTGCTCGCCACCAACACGTCCAGTCTCAGGCTCGAAGATCTGCGTACCGTACTGCAACGACCGGAGCGCCTCGTTGGCATCCACTTCTTCAACCCGGTGTCGATGATGCCGCTGGTCGAAGTGGTCGAGGCCGAAGGCGCCGATCCGGCCGTCGTGCGCGCTGCTTGCGCCTTCGTCCGGCAGATCGACAAGCTGCCGCTGCCGGTCAGGAGTGCGCCGGGCTTCCTGGTCAACGCCGTCCTGGCCCCTTACATGCTGGCCGCCATGCGGGCGGTGGACGAGGGTATCTCACCGGAAACGGTCGACGAGGCCATGCTCGCTTTTGGTATGCCGATGGGGCCGATCGAACTGATCGACACGGTAGGCCTCGACATTGCCATGGCCGCCGGGAAACAACTGGCCGGTGGAGCCGATGCACCGAAATGCCTGCTGCAGCGCGTGGAGAAAAACCAGCTCGGCAAGAAGAGCGGTCAAGGCTTCTACGCCTGGTCCGACGGCAAGCCGCAAAAAGGTAGCGCCGGCAGCGTGCCGGCCGGCTTGGCCGAACGTCTGGTCACGCCCCTGATCGACCGTGCCGAGCGTCTGGTTGCCGAGGGCGTCGTCGTTGATGCCGATCTCGCCGATGCCGGCGTGATTTTCGGCACCGGGTTTGCCCCATTCACGGGAGGGCCGCTGAATTGGCGCCAAGCATCGCGCTAGTACGTATCGCTCACCCCGATTTCCAATTCAAACACTACAAACACTGTTGCCAATATTTTATGACTATGTCTTACGACTCGACGTAGTACCCGGGGGCTTTCCCCACAACCAACCATGGAGGAGACACATCGATGCAAAAAAAAATCACACTTCGCTTGCTTCCGGCTTTGCTTGCTGCCGCCTTTTCCGGCGGAGCCCACGCAGCCGCTTTCCAGTTGACCGGGCAAAGCGCCTCCGGCGTGGGTATCGCCAATGCCGGCGCCGCCGCGGCGGCCGAAGACGCGAGTACGCTCTATTACAATCCCGCAGGCATGACCTATCTCTCGTTGGGTCATAACATCAGCGTGGCGGCAACGGTGCTCGATCGCACGACGCGCTTTAGCAATACAGGAACCAGCCGGCTGGCCGGCGTCTATCCGCTTGGCGACGATGGGGGCAACGGTGCTGGGACGCATGTCGTGCCAGCGCTGTAT
>JAOAIO010000036.1 GCA_026414665.1 Azovibrio sp. | reverse complement strand
GTGTACATCACCCTGGTTTGTCTCTTGCCCGAATTCCTGATCCTGAAGTGGAACGTGCCCTTCTATTTCGGTGGCACTTCGCTCCTCATCATCGTGGTGGTGACGATGGATTTCATGTCCCAGGTCCAGGCATACGTGATGTCGCACCAGTATGAAAGTCTCCTGAAGAAGGCGAATTTCAAGGGTGCTCCCTTGATCAAGTAATCAGGAAATGGCGAAAGAAGATCTCATCGAAATGCAAGGCGAGGTTCTGGAGAACCTCCCGAATGCGACGTTCAAGGTCAAGCTGGAAAACGGCCACATGGTTCATGCCTTCATTTCCGGCAAGATGCGCATGCACTACATCCGCATTTTGCCGGGCGACAAGGTCACGGTGCAGCTCACGCCCTACGACTTGTCCAAGGCCCGCATCGTGTTCCGGACCAAGTAAGGATTCTCTACGCGTAACCCAAGGCAGGATGGGATCACGGCTGCTCCCGGATTGCCTAATTGAGGAGTTGTAAAATGAAAGTGTTGCCTTCGGTGAAGCGCATTTGCCGTAATTGCAAGGTGATCCGCCGCAAGGGCGTGGTGCGCATTATCTGCAAGGATCCGCGCCACAAGCAGCGGCAGGGCTGATTGAGTCCTGCTCGGATTTTTTATTAATTTTGGCATCGTTGGGGTGAATCAATGGCCCGTATTGCAGGGGTAAACATTCCGAACCACCAGCACGCAGAAATCGCGTTGACCGCCATCTATGGCATTGGTCGTTCCCGCGCGCAGAAGATCTGCGATGCTGCTGGCGTCATCCGTACCACCAAGATCAAGGACCTGTCGGACGCCGACATGGAAAAGCTGCGCGACGAAGTGGCCAAGTACACCGTCGAAGGCGATCTGCGGCGCGAAGTGACCATGAGCATCAAGCGCTTGATGGATCTCGGTTGCTATCGCGGCCTGCGCCATCGCAAGGGCTTGCCCTGCCGCGGTCAGCGCACCCGGACCAATGCCCGGACGCGCAAGGGGCCGCGCAAGGCCATCGCCGGCAAGAAGAAGTGATAGGAATCGATCATGGCTAAGACCACTCAAAAAGTTCGCAAGAAGGTGAAGAAGAACGTGGCTGAGGGCATCGCCCATATCCACGCTTCCTTCAACAACACCATCATCACCATCACCGACCGTCAGGGCAATGCCTTGTCCTGGGCGACGGCCGGTGGTGCCGGCTTCCGTGGCTCGCGCAAGTCCACCCCCTTCGCCGCCCAGGTCGCGGCCGAAGCGGCGGGCAAGGCGGCCCAGGAATGCGGCGTCAAGAACCTGGAAGTCCGCATCAAGGGTCCCGGCCCTGGCCGTGAATCGTCGGTCCGCGCCCTCAATGCGCTGGGCATGAAGATCACCGCCATCAGCGACGTGACGCCGCTGCCGCACAACGGCTGCCGTCCGCCCAAGAAGCGCCGTATCTAAGGAGTAGAACGTGGCTCGTAATCTCGATCCCAAGTGCCGTCAGTGCCGCCGCGAAGGCGAAAAGCTCTTCCTCAAGGGCGAAAAGTGCTACACCGAAAAATGCGCCATCGAGCGCCGTGAATACGCGCCGGGCCAGCACGGCCAGAAGTCTGGCGCCCGCCTGTCCGACTATGGCGTGCACCTGCGCGCCAAGCAGAAGATCCGCCGCATCTATGGCGTGCTCGAAGGCCAGTTCCGCCGTACCTTTGCCGAGGCCGAACGGCGCAAAGGCCAGACCGGCGAAAACCTGCTGCAGCTGCTCGAAGCTCGGCTTGATTCCGTGGCCTATCGCATGGGCTTTGGCGCTTCGCGCAGCGAAGCACGTCAAGTCGTGCGCCACAATGGCGTTCTGGTAAACGGTAAGCGCGTGAACATTCCCTCCTACACCGTTCGCCCCGGCGACGAAGTGGCGCTCACCGAAAAGGCCAAGGCCCAGCTGCGCACCAAGGCTGCGCTGGCTGCCGCCGAGTCCCGCGGTTTCCCGGAGTGGATCTCCGTCGATGTCAAGGAAGGCAAGGGCGTCTTCAAGGCCATGCCGATGCGCTCCGAGCTTTCTCCGACCCTCAATGAAGGTCTGGTCATCGAACTGTACTCCAAGTAACCCGGTCCCCGGCGAACAGAAAAAGGACAGCCCATGCAAAGTAATGCTCTCTTGAAACCGCGCATCATCGACGTCCAGAGCGTTTCTCCGGTCGAAGCCCGGGTCGTGATGGAGCCCTTCGAGCGCGGCTTCGGGCATACCCTCGGGAATGCCTTGCGCCGTATCCTGCTTTCCTCCATGGATGGCTATGCCCCCACCCAGGTCTCGATCGACGGGGTGCTGCACGAATACTCCGCCATTGACGGCGTCGAGGAAGATGTCGTGGATATCCTCCTCAACCTCAAAGGCGTGGTGTTCAAGCTGCACAACCGCAGCGAGGCTGTCGTGACCTTGAAGAAAGAGGGGCCTGGGGTCGTGCGTGCCGGTGACATCGAGGTTTCCCACGATGTGGAAATCATCAATCCCGAGCATGTCATCGCCCATTTGCAGCCGGGCGGTAAGCTGGCGATGGAGATCAAGGTCGAAAAGGGGCGTGGCTACGTTCCTGGCAACCTGCGCAATCTGGGCGATGCCAAGACCATTGGTCAGCTCGTCCTCGATGCTTCCTTCAGCCCGATTCGGCGTGTTGCTTACTCGGTCGAGTCGGCGCGCGTCGAGCAGCGCACCGACCTCGACAAGCTGATCGTCGAAATCGAGACCAATGGCGTCATCCAGCCCGAGGAGGCCATTCGCGCCGCAGCCCGCATCCTGATGAGCCAGCTCGAAGTCTTCGCGGCGCTCGAAGGCACGGCGCCGGCGGTCGAGGCGGCCAAGCCGGCCCAGGTGGATCCCATCCTGCTGCGTCCGGTGGACGATCTGGAGCTGACCGTTCGTTCGGCCAACTGTCTCAAGGCCGAAAACATCTACTACATCGGCGACCTGATCCAGCGTACCGAGAATGAACTTCTGAAGACTCCGAACTTGGGCCGCAAGTCCCTGAACGAGATCAAGGAAGTGCTGGCCTCGCGTGGCCTGACGCTCGGCATGAAGCTGGAAAACTGGCCGCCTGCCGGTCTGGAGCGCGTCTGAGCGCGCAAGACCCACGCCCTTAAAGGGACGCTTGTACAAAAGGAAAGGAATCAACCATGCGTCACCGTCTTGGTTTGCGGAAATTGAACCGCACCAGCAGCCATCGCCTGGCGATGCTGCGCAACATGTCCGTCTCGCTCCTCAAGCACGAGGCGATCAAGACCACGCTGCCCAAGGCCAAGGAATTGCGCCGCGTCGTCGAACCGCTCATCACGCTGGGCAAGAAGCCGAGCCTGGCCAACCGCCGTCTGGCCTTCGACCGCCTGCGCGACCGCGAAGCCGTGGTCAAGATCTTCGATGTGCTGGGTCCCCGCTATGCCAACCGGCCGGGTGGCTACCTGCGCATCCTGAAGTGCGGCTTCCGCGTCGGCGACAACGCGCCCATGGCTTTCGTCGAGTTGGTCGATCGTCCTGAACCGACCGAGGCCGTGGAGGCAGTCGAGGAGAAAAGCGAAGCTTGATCGCTTGCTTGAGCGTACTAGAAAAAAACCGGGCCGAGTGCCCGGTTTTTCGTTGCGCGCCTTGCGCCGGGTTGCGGCGCTAAAGTGCCTCAAACCCAATCTTGCGGGTGCAGGAAGACCTCGTACAGCTCGGCCTCCGGGCTGCCGGGTTCCGGCTGCCAATCGTAGCGCCAACGCGCCAGGGGCGGCATGGACATGAGGATGGATTCGGTGCGCCCGCCTGATTGCAAGCCGAATAAGGTGCCCCGGTCGAAGACCAGGTTGAATTCCACGTAACGGCCGCGGCGGTAGAGCTGGAAATCCCGCTCGCGCTCGCCGTAGGGCGTGTGCCGGCGCTTTGCCAAAATCGGTAGGTAGGCTTGCGTGAAGGCATCTCCGACGGCGCGCGTGAGCGCGAAGCAGCGCTCGAAGCCGCCTTCGTTGAGATCATCGAAAAAGACGCCGCCGACACCGCGTGGCTCATTGCGGTGCTTGAGGAAAAAGTAAGCATCGCACCACGCCTTGTAGCGGGGATAGACATCGGCGCCGAAAGGGGCGAGCGCATCGCGGCAGGTGCGGTGGAAATGTTGCACATCTTCGCGCTGGCCGTAGTAGGGGGTCATGTCCATGCCGCCGCCAAACCACCACACCGGCGCCTCGCCGCTTTGGGTGGCGATGAAGCAGCGCACGTTCATGTGCGCTGTCGGGCAATAGGGATTGCGCGGATGCAGCACCAGCGACACGCCCATCGCCTCCCAGGCGCGGCCGGCGAGTTGTGGGCGTGCGGCGGTGGCCGAGGCGGGCAGGGATGACCCGGTGACGTGCGAGAAATTGACGCCGCCGCGCTCGAACAGCTGGCCATCTTCGATCAGACGCGAAATTCCTCCCCCGCCTTCGGGGCGTTCCCAGGCATCGCGGCGGAAGGGCTGGCCGTCGAGAGACTCCAGTTCACTGACGATGCGGGCCTGGAGGCCGGTGAAGTAATCCTTGAGGGCGGCAATATCCATGATGTCGATCCGGTTTTTCTGGCTTTAATGAAAAACGGGCGGCCAAGCCGCCCGCTTTGTAGGGTGTGCGGGGATCAGCGGGTGATGGCCCGATGGCCGATATCCTTGCGGTACTGCATGCCTTCCCAGCGGATGCCGGCAAGGGCCTCGTAGGCGCGCTTTTGCGCCAGCTTGACGTTCTCCCCGAGCGCGGTGACGCACAGCACGCGGCCTCCGGCCGTGACGATCTGGCCATCCTGTTCGGCGGTGCCGGCATGAAAGACATGCACATCCTCGCCGAAGCTGTTGCCGGCTGGCAGTCCTTCGATCACATCGCCCTTTCTCGGCGTGTCCGGATAATGCGCCGCGGCGAGCACGACACCGAGCGCGACGCGCCGGTCCCATTCGGCCTCGACCTGGTCGAGCGTGCCCTGGATGCCGTGTTCCAAGAGCTTGACGAAGTCGGACTTGAGCCGCATCAAAATCGGCTGGGTTTCCGGGTCGCCCATGCGGCAATTGAATTCGAGCGTCTTCACCGAGCCGTCTTTGCCGATCATCAGTCCGGCGTAGAGAAAGCCGGTGTAGGGGATGCCATCGGCGGCCATGCCCTTGACGGTGGGCAGGATGATCTCGCGCATGGTTTTGGCGTGGATTTCCGGGGTGACGAAAGGCGCCGGCGAATAGGCGCCTATGCCGCCGGTATCGGGGCCTTGGTCACCGTCGAAGATGCGCTTGTGGTCCTGGCTGGAGGCTAGTGGCAACACGTGCTTGCCATCGACCATGACGATGAAACTGGCCTCCTCGCCCTCGAGGAACTCCTCGATCACGACGCGGGCGCCGGCATCGCCCAGCTTGTTGCCGGAGAGCATGTCATCGATGGCGGCATGGGCTTCGGTCAGGCTCATGGCTACCACCACGCCCTTACCGGCGGCGAGCCCATCGGCTTTGATGACGATGGGCGCGCCCTTGGCATCGACATAGGCATGCGCGGCGGCGGCATCCGCGAAGGTCTCGAAGGCGGCGGTGGGAATCTTGTGGCGGGCCATGAAGCGCTTGGCGAAATCCTTGGAAGATTCGAGCTGGGCGGCTTCCTTGGTCGGGCCGAAGATCTTGAGACCGCGGGCGCGAAAAACGTTCACCACGCCGGCGGCGAGTGGCGCTTCGGGGCCGACCACGGTCAAGTGAATGCCGTTTTGCGCGGCGAAGTCGGCCAGGGCCTCCGGGTCCGTGAGGGGGAGGTTTTCCAGTTCGTGCTCGCGCGCCGTGCCGGCATTGCCGGGCGCCACATAAACCTTCTGTAGACCCGGTGACTGCGCCAATTTCCAGGCCAGGGCGTGCTCGCGGCCGCCGGAACCGATGACGAGTAGTTTCATGCTGCTTCCTTGTTAGTGCCGGAAATGCCGCGTGCCAGTAAAGACCATGGCGATGCCGTGCTCGTCGGCGGCCGCGATGACCTCCTCATCGCGTACCGAGCCGCCCGGCTGGATGACCGCGACCGCGCCCGCGGCGGCGAGCACGTCGAGTCCATCGCGGAACGGGAAGAACGCATCGGACGCCACGACCGATCCCTTGAGTTCGAGGCCGGCATTCTGCGCCTTGATGCTGGCGATCTTGGTGGAGTCGACGCGGCTCATCTGGCCGGCGCCGATGCCCAGGGTCATGCCGCCGCCGCAGAAGACGATGGCGTTCGACTTGACGAACTTGGCGACGCGTTCGGCGAAGAGTAGGTCCTCGACCTGCTGCGGTGTCGGCTGCACCTTGGTGACAACCTTGAGGCCACTGGCTTGCGCCGTGAAGTCGTCGGCCGTCTGCACCAAGAGGCCGCCGCCGACGCGTTTGAATTCCAGCTTGTTGAGATTGCGGCCCGCATTCGCGCCCAGCGGCACGACGAGCACCCGCAGATTGGTCTTCGTGGCGAGCGCCGCTTTGGCTTCGGGGGTGAAGGATGGGGCGATGAGCACCTCGACGAAGTGCTTTCTCGCGTTCATGGCCTCGACCACATCGAGGCCGACTTCGCCGTTGAAGGCGATGATGCCGCCAAAGGCGGAGGTCGGGTCGGTCTGGAAGGCCTTTTCGTAGGCGGCAAGCAAATGGTCGGCAATCGCGACACCGCATGGATTGGCGTGCTTGATAATGACGCAAGCCGGAGCATCGAAGGCCTTGACGCATTCCCAGGCGGCATCCGAATCGGCGATGTTGTTGTAAGAGAGTTCCTTGCCCTGTAGCTGGGTGTAGGTGGCGATGCTGCCCGGTAGCGGCGTGGGGTCGCGGTAGAAAGCGGCTTGCTGGTGCGCGTTCTCGCCGTAGCGCAGGGTTTCGACGCGGTCAAACGCCAGTTGCAGCTTCTGCGGGAAGGTGGCCGGGCTCGGGGCGGCTGCGGCCGGCTTGGCTTCAGCGCCTTCGTCCAGACCGGTCAGCCAGTTGGCGATCATGCTGTCGTAGCGAGCAGTGTGCGTAAATGCTTTTTTCGCCAGGTTGAAGCGGGTGGCGAGCGGGAGCGCGCCTGCATGGGCCCGCATTTCGGCGAGTAGCGGCTGATAGTCGGCCGGGTCGGTGACGATGGCGACGCCGGCATAGTTCTTGGCGGCGGAGCGCACCATGGCCGGGCCGCCGATGTCGATGTTCTCGATGGCCTCTTCCAGGGTGACGCCCGGCTTGGCGATGGTGGCGGCGAACGGGTAGAGGTTTACGCAGACCAAATCGATCGTTGGGATGCCGTGCTGCGAGAGGGTGGCCATGTGCTCGGTGAGGTCACGGCGCGCGAGGATGCCGCCGTGCACCTTCGGGTGCAAGGTCTTGACGCGCCCGTCGAGCATTTCTGGAAAGCCCGTGTAGTCGCCGATTTCGGTCACGGCGAGGCCGGCTTCCTTGAGTAGCTTGGCGGTGCCGCCGGTCGAGAGCAATTGCACGCCCAGTGCGGCGAGGCCCTGGGCGAATTCGAGAACACCCGTCTTATCCGAGACGGAAATCAGCGCTTGCTTGATGGTCATGTGCGTGCGAGTGGGTCGTTGTGATTCGGTCGCTGCCCGAAGGCGCCGGTCGGCGCTCAAAGCAGTTGGAATTCGGTGAGCTTCTTGCGCAGCGTGTTGCGGTTGATGCCGAGCATCTCGGCGGCCTGGGTCTGATTGCCGCCGGCCTGGCGCAACACCATTTCGAGCATCGGACGCTCGACGCTCTTGATCACCATGTCGTAGATGGCCGTGGGCTTTTCCCCGTCCAGGTCGCGGAAATACTTTTCCAGGGCGCCGAGCACGCAGGCTGCGATGTCTTGTTGCTGACTCATGCCGCCAATTCCTCCTCTTGTTCGTATTCGAGATGCTCCGAGCGTTCTGCCAGATGCCCGAAGAAGTCGTCCACCGCCTGGCGCTGTTGCCGCACGTCGGGCAGCGTGTTCATCCGCTTGCGGAATGCGGCCGAGCCGACCAGACCGCGGGTGTACCAGGAGATGTGTTTTCTGGCCACCTTCACCCCGGTGTCCTCGCCGTAAAACTCATAGAGCGCCGCCAAGTGGCCGACGAGGATGCCGTGGATCTCCTCGACGCGGGGCGGCGGGAGCTTGTTGCCGGTGCGTAGATAGTGTTCGATTTCGCGGAACAGCCAGGGCCGGCCCTGGGCGGCGCGGCCAATCATCACGCCATCGGCCTGGGTGTAGTCGAGCACGAATTTGGCTTTCTCAGGGCTCGTGATGTCGCCGTTGGCAATCACGGGGATCCGCACCAGGGTTTTCACATAGGCGATGGTGTCGTACTCGGCCTCGCCGGTGTATTGCTGGCAGCGCGTGCGGCCATGGATGGCGACGGCGCGCACGCCAGCGGCTTCGGCGATGCGGGCGATCGTGGGCGCGTTTTTGTTGGCTTGATTCCAGCCGGTGCGAAACTTCAACGTCACCGGTGTGTTCGGCACGGCGCCGACTACGGCCTCGAGAATCTCGGCGACGAGCTTTTCGTTCTGCATGAGCGCCGAGCCAGCCATGACGTTGCACACCTTCTTGGCCGGGCAGCCCATGTTGATGTCGATGATCTGGGCGCCGTTATCGACGTTGTGGCGCGCCGCTTCGGCCATCATGCGCGGATCGGCGCCAGCGATCTGTACCGAGATCGGCTCGACCTCGCCATCGTGGTTGGCGCGTCGCAAGGTCTTGGCGCTGCCATAGAGGAGCGAGTTCGACGTCACCATCTCCGAGACCGCGAGCCCCGCGCCCAAGGCTTTGCAGAGCTGGCGGAATGGCCGATCCGTGACGCCCGCCATGGGGGCGACGAAGAGATTGTTGCGCAGGGTGAAGCCGCAAAACTGCATGGCGGGATTCGACGAAAGGACGAGGGGAGGGGGCGCATTCTACCCCAAGCGCTGCCTAAAAAATAGTCACGCTGGCAGGCGGCGCGGCCTACCAGGCGCGGGCGCCCCAAATCATGCGGCGCACGACGAAATCGCGCGCCGGCGGGAATAGGTCGAGGGCCATCAATCCGAGCCCGCGGGCCCAGCGCAGCGGCGCCAGATCGTTGGAAAACAAGCGCACCACCCGATCGGTGAACCAGATGCCGCCACGCTGGTCGAGCCGGCGGCTGGCCGCGTAGGCGGCGAGCGTCGGCGCGGCGCCGGGGTCGTCGCTCGTGGCGCATAGGCATTCGGCGAGCTGCCAGGCATCGCGTAGGCCGAGGTTGAACCCCTGCCCCGAAACCGGGTGTAGCGTCTGGGCGCAGTTGCCGATCCAGACGGCGCGGCCTTGCACGAGCTCGCGCCGGCGGCGCAGCGCCAGAGGAAAGCGGTCGCGCCGGCCCACGGCGGTGAAGCCGAAGCGGCTGCCGAATTGGCGTGCCAGGGCTTGGCGGAAGGCTTCGTCGTCCAAGGCCATCAAGGCATCTGCCTTGGCGCGGGGCACGGTGAATACCACCGAGAAGCCCTGCTCGAGCGGTAAGAGCGCCAAGGGGCCGTCGGGCGTGAAGCGCTCCCAGGCGCAGTGCTGGTGTGGCCGGTCTGGCATGGCATCGCAGATGATGGCGTCCTGGCCGTAATCGACGACCTCGACCTCGGGTGTCGCGGCGGGCGTGCCTTGCGCATAGACCACGAGCCGGGCCGATAGGTAGCAGCGCTCGCCATGCCGTTCGAGCTGGGCGAGGCTGACGTCGGGGCCGGCTTCGAGGTGGACGAGCGTCGTCGCATCGCGGCAATCGCAGCCGGGTAGAGCGGCTACCGCGGTGTGCAGGCACGCCGCCAGGTCTTTGTAGCGCACCACGTAGCCGAGCGCCGGTAGGCCGTATTCGCCGCACTCCATGAGGGTGCGGCCAAAGCCGCCTTGCTGCGAGACGTGGATGCGCTCGATCGGCGTCGCGGCCTGGCTCGGCCAGGCGTTCAAGCCGGTAAGCAGCTGCCGCGTGCCGTGCGCTAGGGCGAGCGCGCGCGGATCGGCGGCTTGCGCCGCGAGCGGGCGTTGGTCGATCAGGGTGACGCGCCAAGGGCCGTCCTTGAGCGCTAGCGCCAGGGTGGCGCCCACGGGGCCGGCGCCGATGATGAGGATGTCGGTGTGTTCGCGGTCAGCCATGGCGCATGACTTCCTCGATCTCGGCCACCGTTTTCGGGGCATGCGTATAGACCCGGCAGCCGTCGGCGGTGACGACTACATCGTCTTCGATGCGGATGCCTAGGCCGTGCAGGTGGGGTGGCACATCCGCGGCGGGACGGATATACAGTCCGGGCTCCACGGTCAGCACCATGCCCGGGGCGAGGTCGACCCAGTCCGCGCCGCACTTATATTCGCCGGCGTCATGCACGTCGAGTCCCAGCCAATGGCCGGTGCGGTGCATGTAAAAGCGCTGGTAGGCGCCGGATTCGATGAGGCCGTCTACCTCGCCGTGCAGGAGCCCAAGATCCACCATGCCCTGCGTTAGCACCCGGACGGCCGCGGTGTGCGGCGCCATGAAGTCGGCGCCGGGGCGAATGGCGGCGATGGCGGCGGCTTGGGCCGCCAGGACGAGCTCGTAGCAGTCCTTCTGGATGGCGCTGAAGCGGCCATCGACCGGAAAGGTGCGGGTGATGTCGGCGGCGTAGCCTGCCACCTCACAGCCGGCGTCGATCAGCACCAGGCTGCCGGCGCCCAGCAACTTGTCGTTGTCGATGTAGTGCAGGATGCAGGCGTTGGCGCCGCCGGCGACGATGGGCGGGTAAGCGTGCGCCGTGGCGCCGCGGCGGCGGAATTCATAGGTCAGCTCCGCTTCTAGCTCATATTCGGCCATGCCAGGCCGGCAGGCGGCCATGGCGCGCACATGCCCGGTGCTGGCGATGTCGGCGGCGCGCTGCATGAGTTCGAGCTCGGCCGCGTCCTTCACGCGCCGCATGGCGTCGAGCACCTGGCGCAGATCGTGGAGCGTGGCGGGGGCGCGCTTGCCGCTGCGGGCCTGGGCGCGCACCGCGTTCAAGGCCTTGGCAATGCGGGCGTCCCAATCCGGGTCGTGGCCCAGGGCGTGCCACAGGCAGGGGCGGTCGGCGAGCAATTCCGGCAGTTTTTCGTCCAGGCAAGCGATGGGCCAGGCTTCGTCGAAGCCGAAGGCCTGGCGCGCCGCTTCTGGGCCGTAGCGAAAACCATCCCAAATTTCCCGCTCCGCGTCTTGCTCGCGGCAAAACAGGATGGACTTGCCGCCGGCGAGCACCAGCACCGCTTCGGGCTCGGGAAATCCGGTCAAATACCAGAAGTAGGAGTCGAAGCGGTACGGGTGGTGCGTATCTCGGTTGCGCACGCGCTCGGGCGCGGTGGGAATGATGGCGATGCCATCGCCCACGTGCGCCAAGAGCCGGGCGCGGCGCTGGGCGATGGCCCGGTGTTGATCGGTATTCATGTCGCTGCTCCCATGGCTAGACGGAGGTCGCGGTCGAGTTGGCTAAGACGCGCTGGGGTGCCGACATCCACCCAGCGGCCCGCGTGCCGCTCGCCGCTCACCCGGCCCGCGGCGGCGGCGGCGCGTAAGATTGGCGCGAGCTTGGCGGGCTGATTGGGGTTAAGACCGGCAAAGAGCGCCGGCGCATAGATGCCGATACCGGCGAAGGTGAGACGACCGGCTGCCGCGTTGCCGACTCGCCCTGCCGTCAGGGTGAAATCGCCGTCTGGATGGTGCGCCGGATTATCCACCAGCACGAGGTGGGCGAGCCGGTCTTGTAGGCGTAAGGCGCGTGCCGTGGCAGGGTCCCAGTCGCAAAAAATGTCGCCATTGATTACCAGAAATGGCTCCGGCCCCAGGAGCGGCAAGGCCCGGGCGATGCCGCCGGCGGTTTCGAGCGCGCCCGGCGGTTCGGGTGAGTAGTGGAGGTGCATGCCCCAGGCCGCGCCATCGCCGAGCGCGGCCGGGATCTGCTCGCCCAAGTGAGCGTGGTTGATCACCACGTGGCGAAAGCCGGCTGCGGCCAGGCGTTCTAGGTGCCAGACGATCAGCGGCTTGCCGGCTACCGGCAGGAGCGGCTTGGGCGTGTGGTCGGTGAGCGGGCGCATCCGTTCGCCGCGGCCCGCCGCCAGGAGCATGGCACGCATGGCCTCAGAACGTCAGTCCGGTGGCCAAGGGCTTGTCTTCGAGCGCATCCAACAAGACGAGGAGCGGCTTGAAGGCACTGTAGCGCCCCGCCACCTTGCGGACGTAGCCGAGAAAGCGCGGCAGGTCGGCGATGTAGGCCGCCTTGCCGTCGCGGTACTTGAGGCGGCAGAAAATGCCCAGCACTTTGAGATGGCGCTGTAGCCCCATCCACTCGTAGGCTTGCCAGAACTCGCCGAAATCGGCATGTACGGGTAGCCCCGCGGCGCGGGCTTTTTCCCAATAACGCACCACCCAGTCGATTTCTTGTTCTTCATCCCAGGAGATGAAAGCGTCGCGGAACAACGACACCACGTCATAGGTGATGGGGCCGTAGACCGCATCCTGGAAATCGAGCACGCCTGGGGTGAGTTGGGCCTCGCTTTCGACCACCATCAGGTTTCTGGGCATGAAGTCGCGGTGCACGAACACCCGCGGCTGCGCCAAAGCCGCTTCGATGAGCAGCGTGAAGCTCTGCGCGAGCGTCTGGCGCTGCGCCTCGCTCAAGCTGCGGCCCAGGTGGCGCTCGATGTACCACGCCGGGAATAAATCGAGTTCCCGGCGCAGTAGGGCCGCATCGTAGGGCGGCAGCACATCGGGGCGGGAGGCGCACTGCCAGCGCACTAGCACGTCGAGCACCGGGCGCATCAGCACGTCGGCCAAATCCGGCTCGGCCTGGAGCGCGGCCAGGTAGCCGATGCGACCTAGGTCGGTGAGCAGCAAGAAGCCTTGGTCGAAATCGGCGAGTTCGACTTTGGGCGCATGGATGCCGGCTGCGGCGAGGAGCTCGGCGACGTGCGCGAAGGGACGGCAATCTTCCTTGTCGGGCGGGGCATCCATGAGGATGCGGGTGCTGCCATCGGCCAGCGTGAGACGGAAATAACGCCGGAAGCTGGCGTCGGCCGAGGCCGGGGCCATGCCGATGTCGGCGCCGGGATAGCGGGGGGCAACCTGGGTGGCCACCCAAGCTTGCAGTTGTTCGTCGCGGGACATGTGGACCAGCAGGGTTCGATGTAAAATGCCGCGATTCTAGCACCGGCCCAGCCTCTGCTTTTCCCGCCGCGCTTTATCCGCCTATCTTCATGATCCGCTTTCGTCGCCGCCCTCTCGCTTTCGTGCTCGCTTGCCTGTTTGCTGGTGGGCAAGCGGCCCAGGCCGCGCCGCACGGGCCGGCGGCGGAGCCCGGCGTGGAGGCTTTCGCGTATGAACCCTCGCGCCTCGTGCCGCTGTTGCTCCAGGCGCAAGCCGATACCTACCAGGATAGCCAGGTGGCGGCGCCGCTCGCCTTGCGCCAGAGCCGGCGCTTGACCACGGTGCCGCCGAAGGACAAGGCGCCGCGGCCGGCCTTCGTGCTCGCCGAGCGCATCGAGGGCGAATCCGAGTACGTCACCCGGGCCGAGGGCGAGGCCGAGCTGCGCAAGGCCGACGTCTTGTTATTCGCCGATCGACTCAAGCACGATAGCCTCACCGACGAAGTCGAGGCCGAGGGGCAGGTGCGCCTCGTGCAACAAGGCGCCGAGGTGAGCGGCCCTTATCTGAAGCTGCGCTTGTCGGATCAAATCGGCTATTTCGATCAGGCTGACTACCGCATCGAGCGCCAGATCGAGCGGCGTGAGCGCGACATGCCGGCGCCGGGGCTATTTACGCTGCTGCCGGCCTTGCCGCCTCGGCTGTCTACGGCTTACGGCCAAGCCGAGCGCATTCACTTCGAGGGTGAAAATCAATTCCGCATCGAAAACGGCAGCTATTCGACCTGCAAGCCCGGCGCGGTCGATTGGTATGCCAAGGCGAGCGAGATCGAGCTCGATTACGACCGCAACCGCGGCCAGGCTCGGCATACGGCCGTGTATTTCAAGGATGTGCCCTTCATCTATACGCCGTATCTCGACTTTCCCCTCAACAATCAGCGCAAGTCCGGCATTCTCGCGCCCTCGTTCGGCTCGAGCACCCGTACTGGCCTCGATGTTTCCCTGCCCTATTACTGGAACATCGCTCCGAATTACGATGCCACCTTCACCCCACGCCTGATGGCCAAGCGCGGCCTGCAATTGGGCACGGAGCTGCGCTATCTCGACCATTACACCACGAGCCAGCTGCAGTTCGAGTATATGAACGAGGACCGCGAGCTGGGCGAGCGCCGCTATGCCTACGCCTTCAAACACCAACAGACCCTGGGCCGGGGCTTTGCCACGGCGATCAACTGGAACGGAGTTTCCGACGACGACTATTTCACCGATCTCTCCAACCGCGTCGTGCACACCTCGCAGCGCCAGCTGCCGCGCCAGTTCAACCTGACCTACGCCGGCGCCTGGTGGAACGCGAGCCTACAGACGCTGCGCTATCAGACGCTCAACCCCGGCGACAAGGTGGCGATCAGCAGCCCCTATTTCATCGAGCCGCGGCTCGACATGAACGCTCGCCTGCCCGAATGGGGTGGGTTCGATCTGATGGCCACGGGCCAGTACACCAAGTTCACCCATGCCACCCTGGTGCAAGGCGAGCGCGCCGTCTTTTATCCCCAATTGGCGCTGCCTTTCGTGCGGCCGGGCTACTACATCACGCCCAAGATCGGCGTGCATGTGACGCGCTACGATTTGTCGCGTCAGGCGGCGGATCAGCCGCAGACCTTGCAGCGCACCTTGCCCATTTTCAGCCTCGATGCGGGCATGACCTTCGAGCGCGACACCACCTTGGGCGGCAGCGCGTGGACCCAGACCCTGGAGCCGCGCCTGTATTACCTGCGCGTGCCCTACAGGGATCAGAGCCAGTTCCCGTTGTTTGATACCGGGCTTGCCGACTTTAATTTCGGGCAGATTTTCAGCGAGAACCGCTTTAGCGGCTATGACCGCGTCGCCAACGCCAACCAGCTCACCGCGGCGCTCACCACCCGCCTCATCGATCCGGCGACGGGCGGCGAGCGGCTGCGGGCCATGGTCGGCCAGCGTTACTACTTCACCGATCCTCGCGTCGGCCTGCCCGGCGAAACGCTGCAAAAAGACAAATTCTCCGATTTCCTCGCCGCCTTCACCGGCCAGGTGGCGCCCAAGACCTATCTCGACATGGCCTGGCAGTACGATTTTAGCCACTCCAGCAACGAGCGCTTTAGCATCGGCGCCCGCTACCAGCCGGCGCATGGCCAGGTGCTGTCGGCGGCCTATCGCTACAACCGTGGCAGCATGGCCCAGAACCTGGGCACCATGGATCAGATCGATCTCGCCGGGCAGTGGAATCTGTCGGGTCGCTGGCACGTGGTTGGGCGCTATAACTATGCCTTCGACAGTTCCCGCCTGGTCGAAGGCATCGCCGGGGTGGAATACAATGCCGGCTGCTGGGTCGGCCGCTTCGTGGCGCAGCGCCTCGAATCCACGGCGGGCGCCCCGAATACCAGCTTCTTCTTCCAACTGGAGCTCAATGATTTTGGCCAGATCGGCTCCAATCCCATCCAGATGCTGCGCCGCAGCGTTCCGGGCTATAGCAAGATCAATGAGCTGCCCGCGGGCAGCCTCCTGAGCGACGAGTAAAGCCATGCCGAAGATTTTCACCGTCCTGTTTTTGATTGTCGGGCTCTGCGGCGGGACGGCCCTGCAAGCCCGGCCGCAAGTGCTCGAGGCCGATCGCATCGTGGCCGTGGTGGGCAGCGAGGCCATCACCCTATCCGAGCTGCGCGCCCGCCTGCAATCCGTCACCGCGCAACTCCAGCGCCAGGGCACGCCCTTGCCGCCGCCCGAGGTGCTCGAGCGGCAGATGCTCGAGCGCATGATCATGGACAAGGCCCAGCTCCAGGCCGCCGCCGACATGGGGCTGAAGATCGACGATCAACAGCTCGAGCAGACCATCGCCCGCATCGCCGCCAACAACAAATTGACGCTGGCCGAATTCAAGGCGGCCTTGCAGAAGGACGGCATTTCCTACGCCCGCTTCCGCGAGGAAATCCGCGATGAGCTCTTGATCGCCCGGCTACGCGACCGCGAGGTGGATAGCCGCCTGGTGATTTCCGATGCCGAGATCGACAATTTTCTCGCTCAGGCCGGCGCGGGCGAGGGGCGAGAGGAGTATCTCGTCGCGCACATCCTGCTGCGCGCTCCCGAATCGGCCAGCCCGGAGCAGCTACAAAAGCTCAAGACCAAGGCCGAAGGCATTCTGAAGCGGGCCCGCGAGGGCGAGAACTTCGCCGAGCTCGCCGCCGCCTATTCCGATGCGCCCGACGCGCTCGCCGGCGGCAGCCTCGGCTGGCGCTCGCTCGACCGTATGCCGAGTCTGTTCGCCGAAGCTGCGGCGCGGCTGCAAAAGCAGCAAGTGAGCGGTTTGTTACGCTCTTCCAATGGTTTTCACATCATCAAGCTCGTCGATAAGCGCGGCAGTCAGCAGGCCGATGCCGGCGTGCGCCAGACTCGGGCGCGGCACATCCTGATCCGGGTCAATGAAGTCACGTCCGAGGCCGAAGCCCGGCGCCGCCTCGAAGATCTGCGCCAGCGGCTGCGCCATGGCGCCGATTTCGCCGAGCTCGCCCGCCTGCACTCGCAAGACGGTTCGGCTGCCAAGGGCGGCGATTTGGGCTGGATCAATCCGGGCGATACCGTGCCCGAGTTCGAGCGCGCCATGGATGCCCTGGCAGAAGGCGAGGTCAGCGAAGTCATCCAGTCACCATTCGGCTTTCACCTCATCAAGGTAGAAGCGCGGCGCATCCAAGACATGAGCCAGGAAAAGCAGCGTCTCGCCGCCCGCCAGGCCCTGCGCGAGCGCAAGATGGACGAGGCCTACCAAGATTGGCTGCGCCAGCTGCGCGACCGGACCTACGTCGAATATCGGCTCGAGGACCAATGACCCGGCCGTGCCTAGCCATCACCTCCGGCGAGCCCGCCGGCATCGGCCCTGAGCTCTGCCTGCGTCTGGCCGAAACCGATACCGGCGCGCATCCCGTGGTGCTCGCCGACCGCGATATGCTCGCCGCGCGCGCCGCCGCGCTTGGGCTTGCCGTCACACTGCGTCCTTACGTTCCCGGCCAGTGCTGGCAGCCCGGCGTGCTCGACGTGCTGCACCGGCCGCTCGCCGCGCCCTGCCAAGCCGGTCGGCTAAACCCGGCTAACAGCCGCTACGTGCTCGATCTGCTCGATGCCGCCGTGGCCGCCTGCCAGGCCGGCACCTGTGCCGCGCTGGTCACGGCGCCGGTGCACAAAGGCGTCATCAACGCCGCCGGCATCCCCTTCACCGGCCATACCGAGTATCTGGCCGACAAGACCGGCACCGCCAAGGTGGTGATGCTGCTTGCCGGTGAGACGGGGCGCGGGCCGCTACGGGTGGCGCTGGCGACTACGCATCTTGCCTTATGCCAGGTGGCTGCGGCCATCACGCCGGAGCTTCTGACGCAAGTCATCGGCATCCTGCACCGCGATTTGCAGCGCAAATACGGCCTTGCCGCGCCGCGCATCCTGGTGGCGGGGCTGAATCCCCATGCCGGCGAAGATGGTCACCTTGGCCGTGAGGAAATCGAAATCATCGCCCCCACGCTTGCTGCCTTGCGTCAGCAAGGCTTCCACCTGATCGGCCCGTTACCGGCCGACACCCTGTTTACCCCGGCCGTGCTCGCAGAGGGCGACGCGGTGTTGGCGATGTACCACGATCAGGGCCTGGCGCCGCTCAAATACGCCACCTTCGGCAAGGGCATCAACGTCACCCTGGGACTCCCCATCATCCGCACGTCGGTGGACCATGGCACCGCGCTCGACCTTGCCGGCAGCGGCCGCGCCGATCCCGGTAGCCTCTTCGCAGCCGTGCGCGAAGCCGTGCGCATGGCCCGCTGCGCCGCGCCAACCTGCACATGAAAAAACACGCCGCCGCCATGCTCGCGCCGCTCGCCGGCCATACCCCGCGCAAGCGCTTTGGCCAGAATTTTCTCGTCGATCCGGGCGTCATCGCCGCCATTCTGGCCGCCATCGACCCGCGTCCGCAGGATGTGCTCGTCGAAATCGGCCCTGGGCTGGGCGCGCTCACCGAGCCACTCCTGGCGCGCCTGGCGCATCTGCACGTCATCGAGATCGACCGCGACTTGATCGAGCGCCTGAAAAAACGCCATGCCCCGGAGCGCCTTAGCATCCACGCCGGCGATGCGCTGGCGTTCGACTTCGCCAGCTTGGGCGCGAATCTGCGGGTAGTCGGCAATCTGCCCTACAACATCTCCACGCCGCTGCTCTTTCACCTCGCCGCCCATGCCGAGCATCTGCGCGACATGCACTTCATGCTGCAAAAGGAAGTGGTCGAGCGCATGGTGGCGGCGCCGGGCGAGAGCGCCTATGGCCGCTTGTCGGTGATGCTGCAATACCGCTTCGCGCTGGAATGGCTCATTGACGTGCCGCCGGAGAGCTTCGATCCGCCGCCCAAGGTTCAATCCGCCGTCGTGCGCCTCGTGCCCAAGCCCAAGGCGGCGCTGACCGCGCGCGACCCCGAGCGCTTCGCCCAGATCGTCACCGCCGCCTTCTCGCAGCGTCGCAAAATGCTGCGCAACACCTTGAAAGACCTATTTGGCGAGGCTGAACTCGAAAGCCTCGGCATCCCCCCCACCGCCCGCGCCGAAGCGCTGTCACTGACCGATTTCGTGCGGCTGGCGAATGTGGGAAGGTATATCTGACAGTACAGAGCGTCTGGTCCGAGCAGGTTGCAGATCCGAAAGAGGCTACTCGGGCTTATTGCACGCGTCTATATAACCAACGGGGTATGCGAAAGCGCACCAGCCGCACATACACCCAGACATAAATTGCAGCAAACCCCACGGCGCTGGTTACTAGCCAGTGCTCATCGTGCCAGAACAGTACGGCTGGCAGGATGGACAGCGAGGCAAGCCCCCAGAGATAGGGCGAAGTTGCCGAATTGCGCGATGTTAGGCAACGAGCCGCATCCTTGCCTGCCGCCCAGCGCACCAGCCGCCGATACACTAGCATGTGTAGGTGTAGCGCATCCGGTACGCCGGGTGACATTCCGCGCAAAAAGCGCTTGCGGTAGATGGAGAACAGCGTCTCGGTGATCGGGTAAGCGCACACCAGCAGACAAAACCATGGTGACAACTGCGGGTGCCGCACCACCAAGAGCACCGCCACCTCGGCAAGCAGAAAACCCACTAAATACGCCCCTCCATCGCCCAGGAAGATCAGTCCGCGCGGATAATTCCACACAAAAAAACCTGCCAGAGCTCCGATCATCGCCAGACACACCTGTACGATGAAGGTGTCACCCAGGACCCACGCCACATAGCCAAAGGCCATGAACATCAACATGGACGTCGCGGCCGCCAGGCCGTTGAAGCCGTCAATGATGTTGACTGCGTTGGCCACGCCCGCCACCGCCACCAGCGTCACCCCCCAGGCCAGGATCGGCCACTGCGCGATCAGGGTGTCCAGGCCGGGCACGCCCAGCCGTGGCAGTACTGCTCCTAAGCTCCAGGCCCCCAGTGCTGCCGCTGCCATGGTCGCCAGCAATCGCGCAGCCACGCCGACGCGCTTGGTCATATCCTCCGCCAGCCCCGCGCCAAAAGCGGGTAGTGCGGCAATGAGTAACCATGCCATCTCGACGCCAATCAAGCCACGCCAAGCGCTCCAGCCAAGCGCTCCCCCCAAACCCGCGATGATCCCCAGCCCGCCAATGCGGGGGATGGCGCCGCGATGAAATTTCTGTACGCCATCGATGACGTCCGAACTCAAATGCACATGCCAATGCTTGGATCGAATGATGGCCATTACCACGATGAACGACACCAACCACGCCACGACCAATGTTTGCATTACCTCCCCCTCGCGCCACTGATCCCGAATAGCTTGTTCGACCAACCCAAAGCCGCGATCAGAATCAACAACATCAAGAAAGGAAAACGATAGCGGTACAGCGCCCCGACATTGGGCGAAGAATAGGCATAGAACAAAATACCCCCTATACCGATCACACTGAGCGCCGCCACACCCCACACGTTGCCATCCGACCGCAACACCCAGATCCAGCCAATCAAGAGAACATAAACCCCGAGCATTTCAACGCCACTCACAAGCCGCTTGACTCGCCCGCCCGGCGAAGTGGCTTGACCAACCCAATCAGTCGGAAAGGGGGCGAGCATACCGATTTGCAGCGCTCGGGGGAGATAACTGAGAGCTTCGCGATAGTTGGTCAACAGGCGCTCGTGGTCGATATTCGCGGCCGCCCCGGTGTGATGCCGGATGAACGAGTGCCGATAGCAAAACACAGAGGCTGCGGCTCCCCCGATTCCAGGTATCACAACCTCTGGTTGCCATGTGGGGCAGGCAGGTGCAGCAGGTGCGGCAGGTGCAGTAAGCCTTTCTGCAATGCCATAGGTTCCTGCCATGGCTACTGACACTACAAGGGCTCCAAGGATTATGGCCCAGCATCGGGTAGTGGCGGCGACAATTGTCGTGGCAACGCCCACCCACAAGGAAA
>JAOAIO010000035.1 GCA_026414665.1 Azovibrio sp. | reverse complement strand
ACAGGTACTGGCCAACGAGCTCCACGAGATCAACGCGCGACTTGATCTCTTCGACGACGCTCATGTCGCCCATTATGCCCTGTCCTCGGTCGTTCCGCCCAGCGGCCCGCCGAGTTAGTCGACGGATGTATCGGGGCTCACGGCGCGGGGCCCTAGCGGCGGTCGGCGGGGGCGCTGGAGGTGGCGGTGGACGAGGCGGAGTTGGCGATGCTGGCATCGATGCGCCGCGCCTCGGCATCGCTGACGATCTGCATCACGTTGACCACCTTGCGCACCCCGGCTGTGGTGCGCGCCACCTGCACCGCGGCCTGGGCTTCGCGCTCGGTGACGATGCCGAGCAGGAACACCGTGCCGGCCTCGGTGACGACTTTCACATGATTGGCGGCGAACTGATTCGCATCGATGAAGCGGGCCTTGACCTTGGAGGTGATGTACGCATCGTTGCTGCGCGAGCTAAGGCTGCTGTTGCCGGCTACCACCAGTTCATTCCAGACACCTTGGACGTTCTCGATGCGGCTCACCTCATCAGCGACCCGCGCCTTGGTGGCCTCGTCTGGGACTTCGCCGGTGAGCAGCACGCGCCGGTTGTAGCTCGTGAAATTGACGTGCGCCCGGTCGCGGATGTCTTTGCTGAGCCGGCTTGTGGCCTTGAGCTCGATGGCCTCATCGTCGGTTTGCACGCCGAGCGAGCGGCGGTCGGCGGCAGCCAGGACGCCGACGGTGGCGCCGGCCACGGCAACGCCGAAGCAGCCTTGTAGCGCGGGCAGGGTAAGGCCTAGGCCAAGCAGCCCGAGCAGGGCGCGGCGGTGCGGTAGGGGACTGTGGTTCATGCGTCGACTCCCATCAGCAGACTGTCGATGCCATCGCACAGACAGTGGATCATCAGCAAATGCACTTCCTGGATGCGCGCCGTCCGCGCGGCGGGCACGCACAGGTGGATGTCTTGGTCGCCCAGCAGCTGGCCGATTTCGCCGCCGTCCCGGCCAGTGCAGGCGATGACCTTCATGTCCTGCTCGTGCGCGGCCTTGATGGCTTCGATCACATTGGCCGAATTGCCGGATGTGGAGATGGCCAAGAGCACGTCACCGGCACGGCCCAGGGCGCGCACTTGCCGGGCAAAGACATGCGGAAAGCCATAATCATTGCCGACTGCGGTGAGGATGGAGCTATCCGTGGTGAGCGCGATGGCGGCGAGTTCCTGGCGCTCGGCCTCGAAACGGCCGACCAGTTCGGCGGCGAAGTGCTGGGCATCGGCGGCGGAGCCCCCATTGCCGCAGGCGAGTATTTTGCCGTCGTTGAGAAGGGCTTGGGTCATGACTTCGACGGCGGCCGCCAGGGGCGCGGCCAGCAGTTCGATGCTGTCGAGCTTGGTGCGCGCGCTGTCTTCGAAATGCTGGCTGACGCGGGCAATCAAATCCATTTTTCGTGTCGGGTGGTCGTGATGAATGCGGCCGATTCTAGCATCAGAGTTCGACCAGGATTTCGAATGCCAGGCGCTGCCAGGGATCGGGGTGATCGGTAAGGCGCGTGATGCGTGCGCTCACGGGCGTGCCCCGGTCGAGGGCGGCGGCCACGGCGCGGTTCTCCTTGCGCGGCACGTAACCGAGCATGTGTCCCTGCCACTCGACCCGTACGGCGAATGGATAGTGCGGGTTGTCCGGTTCGCGCACCAGGTCGAGCCGATCGCCGGGACGTAGGCGCGATTGCAGGCGGGGGAGGGCATGGAATTGGCTACCGGCGAGGGGCGAAGCTTGCACCAGAATGCGAATGCGCGGCTCGGCCGCGCTTGCTGGCGCCGTGCCGGATGATAGGGCCAGGGCGAACAAGAGGGCGCTAGTCGACTTGGAACGCATCGCGCAGCCACTCGATGGCCTCGGCATCGAGCCGGTCGAGGAGAATGCAATCGAAGCGACACGGGCGGTTGCCATGCTGGGCCAGCCAGTGCCGTGCCGCGAGGATGAGCCGCTGCCGCTTGGCGGCGGTGATGCTGGCGCCGGCGCCGCCGTAGGCGCTGTGGCGGCGTAGGCGCACCTCGACGAATACGGTGCAGGCGCCATCCCGGCAAACGAGGTCGATCTCGCCGCCCCGGACCCGAAAGTTGCGGGCCAGGACGGCCAGCCCTTGGCGTTCGAGATAGGTGGCCGCCAGGGTCTCGGCGCGCGCGCCGGCCGTGGTATCTTTGCCTGCTTCTGCCATTGCGAAGCTTCCATGACAAAAGAATTGGCGCCATTGTATGTCGTTCCCACGCCCTTGGGGAATCTCAAGGACATCAGCGAGCGGGCGCGCGAGGTGCTGTGCAGCGTCGCTTGGGTGGCGGCGGAAGACACCCGGCACAGCGCGCCCTTGCTCAAGCACATTGGGGCATCGGCGCGGCTGCTGGCGGCGCATGAGCATAACGAGGCGGAGGCGGCCGAGCAGATCCTGGCGCGTCTTGCCGCGGGGGAGGCGGTGGCCTTGGTCGCCGATGCCGGCACGCCGGGCATTTCCGATCCTGGCGCCCGCATCGTCGCGCGGGTGCGCGCCGCGGGTGGCCGCGTGGTGCCGCTGCCTGGGCCTTGCGCGGCTACCACGGCTTTGTCGGGCGCCGGGTTGAGCGAGCCGCATTGGCTGTTCTACGGTTTCTTGCCGGCCAAGTCCGGTCAGCGCCAAAAGGCGCTCGCCGCCTTGCAAGCCTTGCCCTATGCCCTGGTGTTTTACGAGGCGCCGCACCGCGTGCTGGAAACGGTCGCCGACCTGGCGGCCGTGCTCGGTGGCGAGCGTACCTTGGTCGTGGCGCGGGAATTGACCAAATTATTCGAAAGCCTGCATAGCCTGCCGCTTGGCGAGGCGCTGGCTTGGTTTACGGCCGATTCCAACCGGCAGAAGGGTGAGTTCGTCCTGATCGTGTCGGGCAGCCCCGCAACGCAGCAGGATGATGGCGAGGCCGAGCGGGTGCTGCGCTTGCTGCTGGCGGAAAACCTGCCGGTGAAGCAGGCCGCGCGGCTCGCGGCCGCTATCAGCGGCGGCAGCAAGAACGCACTTTATGCCCGCGCCCTGGCGCTGAAGGGCTAGAATCCGTCCGCTGCATAATCGTAAGTCCACTGAATCGACGCGAGCCTTGGCTATGCAAATCACCCTTACCCGTCCCGACGATTGGCACCTGCATCTGCGCGATGGCGCGGCCTTGGCGGCTGTCTTGCCGCACAGCGCGCGGCAGTTCGCCCGGGCCATCGTCATGCCCAACCTGAAGCCGCCGGTCACGACCGTCGAGCTTGCCGCCGCCTATCGCCAGCGCATCTTGGCGGCGCTGCCAGCCGGTATGAGCTTCGAGCCTCTGATGACCTTGTATCTGACCGACAACACGCCGCCGGAGGAAATCGGCAAGGCCGTCGCCTCGGGCTTCGTCAAGGCGGTGAAGCTCTATCCAGCAGGCGCGACCACGCATTCCGACGCGGGGCTGACGCGCATCGACAAAGCCTATGCCACGCTGGCAGAAATGGAGCGCCTCGGCTTGCCTTTGCTCGTGCATGGCGAGGTGACGGATCCGCGTGTCGATCTTTTCGACCGGGAAAAAGTGTTCATCGACACGGTGCTGGATCCGCTGCTACAGCGTTTTCCGCAGCTCAAACTCGTGCTGGAACACATCACCACCCGTGACGCCGCGGAGTTCGTCGCCAGCGCCGGGCCGCGGGTCGGCGCCACCATCACCGCGCACCACCTGCTTTATAACCGCAACGCCATCTTTCAGGGCGGGGTGCGGCCGCACTGGTACTGCTTGCCTGTGCTCAAGCGAGAAACCCACCGTGAGGCGCTGGTAGCGGCTGCTACGTCCGGCAATCCCAAATTCTTCCTCGGCACCGATTCGGCTCCCCATGCCAGGGATGCCAAGGAGGCGGCCTGTGGTTGCGCCGGCTGCTACACGGCCTATGCTGCTTTGGAGTTGTATGCCGAAGCGTTCGAGGCGGCGGGCGCGCTCGATAAGCTCGAAGCCTTCGCCAGCTTCCATGGCGCCGATTTCTACGGCCTGCCGCGCAACCGCGGCACGCTGACCTTGGTCAAAGCCAGCGTGACCGTGCCCGAATCCTACCCCTACGCGGCCGGCGCCACGCTCGTGCCGTTGCGCGCCGGCGAGACCTTGAGTTGGAAGCTGCTCGATTGAGCCCTTGTCCGAGGAGATGCGCATGTCCCCCCGCTTCTTGCCGCTGATCCTACTGCCCTGGCTTGCCGCCTGCGTCAATGACGGCGCTGCGTACATGGTCGATGGGCCGCAACATGCGCTGTCGGTGGTGCGAGAGCAAAACCTGTTTTGGGAAAAGCAGGTCGAGCTTGCCATCGTCGTATCGCGTCTGCCCGACTGCCAGCGTAAGCATGTGATCCAAAAAGCGCCGCCCAGTGTCCCGATAGAGCTTTGGCAGCCTGGACCGGGGACTTACATTCTCAAAGTCGGCAAGAACCTGTACGTGACCGAGACCCGTACCTGCCAGGGCTTTGCCAAGATGGCCGAGGAACCGCCGGGCGGCATGGGGCAAAAGCTGGGCACTTATGCGGTGAAGAAAGGGGTTTTCACTTTTACGCCCGAGCCGCGCGCCGCAGACGAGGCCCCGCCAGGCGCCGGCGGCTAAGGCCTTGGCTTCCTAGGGGGCGTGCGCGCGGCCTGGCGCAGCCGGCAGCGCGCCGTGCGCCGCGTCAGGAGAGCGTATAATCGCCTACGGGAGTCGGCCAGGCAGCCGCTGCCCGCCGCTAGGCGGGGGGAGGAAAGTCCGGGCTCCGCAGGGCAGGATGCCGGCTAACGGCCGGGCGCTATAAGCCGCAAGGCCCAAGGCGACGGAAAGTGCAACAGAGAGCAGACCGCCGATGGCCCCGGGGCGTGAGCACGGGGATCAGGCAAGGGTGAAACGGTGGCCGGGCCTTTGGCTCGGGTGGCGCGGCATATGCCGGGCTTCGGTAAGAGCCCACCGCAGGACTGGTGACAGGACTGGCACGGCAAACCCCATCTGGAGCAAGACCAAATAGGGAAGCAGACGGCGTGGCCCGCGCCGCTTCCGGGTAGGTCGCTTGAGCCCTGCAGCAATGCAGGGCCTAGAGGAATGGCTGCCAGGGCGAAAGCCCCCACAGAACCCGGCTTATCGGCCGTCTCCCACTTTTTCCCACCATCGTTCTGTCCGGCTGCCGCCCCCGCAGTCGTTCTGAAGTTTTCCCCGCTACCGCCGCAGGGGGCGCCTTTATCCCGTCTTGCGCGACTCGGGCTGCGTCGAGCGAACGGTTGCGTGCCGCATCGAGCGGCCTCGCATGGGGTTTCGGTTTTCGCTATCTGCTTGATCCGTCTTGGTTAGGCGAGGTCATGTGCCTTGCGCTTCGGCCGCGGGCGACGGTTTTCGAGGTGCCAGTTCTTCATAAATTACTTTTAGTTTTGCTTCCCTTGCATTGATTTAATTGAATATTTTTTTCTGGCGCAGCTTGCCGAAGTGTGCCTAAGTCCTTGTCTTGCCTAAAAAAATCGGTGTTTTTGTCCTTGACGCCGATTCCTCCTGTGCCTTAAAGTGGGAAGAAGTGGTAAAAAGTGGGTAAAAGGGGTTGAGGGAAGCATGTTTGAGGGGGCGGTATCGCTGAGTCTCGACGCGAAGGGGCGGCTCGCCATTCCGGCGCGCCACCGGGAGGCGCTCGCCTCCAGCGCCGAGGGCGCCCTGGTCTTGACCGCGCATCCGCAACGTTGCTTGCTGCTCTACCCCTTGGCTGCTTGGGAGCCGATCCGCGACAAGATTCTCAAGGCGCCTAGCTTCGATGCTCGGGCCCAGAGCTTGAAGCGGGTGTTGGTGGGCAATGCCCGCACCGAGTCGATGGATTCCGCCGGCCGTCTCTTGGTGGCGCCGGAGTTGCGTGATCACGCCCAGCTCGAAAAGACGGTGTGGATGGTGGGCATGGGTAGCCATTTCGAGATCTGGAGCGATGCTGGCTGGCGGCGTCAGAACGAGCTGGCGTTCGAGGCGCTGCAAAGCGACGAGCCGCCTCCGGGTTTTGAGGATATTTCCCTGTGAGTGCGGGCGGCGCCCATGTCACGGTGCTGCTGAAGGAGGCGGTGGAGGCTTTGTCGGTGCGCGCCGATGGGGTTTATCTCGATGCCACCTTTGGCCGCGGCGGCCATAGTCGCGCCATTCTGGCGCGGCTAGGGGCGGCGGGGCGCTTGCTGGCGCTTGACCGAGATCCCGAGGCGATTGCCGCCGGGCAGGGACTCAAGGATGCGCGCCTGACTTTGCTGCATCGGCCCTTTGCCGAGCTGGCGGAGGGCGCGGCCGAGGCCGGCATCACGGGCTTTGACGGCATTTTGTTCGATTTGGGGGTGTCGAGCCCCCAGCTCGATGTGGGTGGGAGGGGCTTTAGCTTCCGCCATGACGCGCCTCTCGATATGCGGATGGATACCAGCCGCGGCGAGACGGCGGCGGAGTGGCTGGCGCGGGCCGATACGAGGGAAATCACGGAGGTCATCAAAAATTATGGCGAAGAACGGTTTGCTTTCCAGATTGCAAAGAAGATTGTGGCTGCTCGGGCCGAGCGGCCTATTGCAACCACAGGTCAATTCGCCGCGCTCGTACGCGAAGCCGTGCGGACCCGCGAGCCCGGCCAGGACCCGGCGACGCGCAGCTTTCAAGCTCTACGGATTCACATCAATCAGGAGCTTGAGCAGCTCGCGCTAGCCTTGCCGCAAGCGCTGGAGCGGCTCAATCCGGGTGGGCGGCTGGTGGTGATTGCTTTTCACTCGCTCGAAGATCGCATCGTCAAGCGTTTCATGCGCGCTGCGGCGGCGCCTGACGCGGCGGTGCCGCGCCATCTGCCTTTGCGCGTAGCGCAGCTGCCTACGCCGCGTTTGCGGTTGCTGGGGCGGGCGGTGAAACCGTCGGCGGCGGAAGTGGCCGCCAATCCTCGGGCGCGTAGCGCGATCATGCGCGTGGCGGAAAAGCTCTAATGTTGCGCCTCAATATGATCCTGCTCCTCGTTGCCGTGTTGTGCGCCTTGGGTGCCGTGACGGCGCAGCATAAGGCGCGCAAGCTCTTTCAGGCGGTTGAGGCCGAGCAAGAGCGCGCTCGCCAGCTCGAGGTGGAGTACGACCAGTTGCAGCTTGAACTATCGACCTGGGCGACGCATCCGCGCATCGAGAAAATCGCCCGGGAGAAGCTCAAGATGGTGGTGCCGGCTCCTGCGCCGCACGCCTATTTACCGGGTAGGGGGCGCTGATGGTCGTGCGCCGCCGCCATGCGCCCAAGCCGCATCGCTTCAGCGAGAGCCCTTTGCTGCAGCTAGCCTTGCCTGGCTGGCGCTCGCGCCTGACCGCGCTGGTGCTGCTTGGTCTGTTCGCGGTGTTGGTCGCGCGCGCTTTCTATCTGCAGGTGGTCAATAACGAGTTTCTCCAGGACCAGGGCGAGTCGCGCTATTTGCGCGACCTGGAAGTGTCGGCGTCACGGGGCAAGATTCTCGACCGCAATGGCGATTTGCTCGCCATTAGCACGCCCATGCAATCGATTTGGGCCATTCCCGTCGATGCGGCCAAGCTTGGGCCGATGGAGGTCAAGCAATTGGCCGAGTTGCTGGAGATGGATGTCAAAGAGCTCAATCGGCGTCTGGCGAGCGACAAGAACTTCGTCTACTTGCAGCGCCAGGTGCCGCCGGAGACCGCTGCCCGCATTGCGGCGCTGAAACTGCCCGGCGTGCACCAGAGCAAGGAGTTCCGGCGCTTTTATCCGGCCGGGGAAATGGTGGCGCACATCGTCGGCTTCACCGGCGTAGACGACAAAGGGCTCGAAGGCGTGGAACTCGCCTATCAATCCGAGCTCATGGGGCGTCCCGGACGGCGCAGCGTCATCCGCGACCGGCGCGGCCAGATCGTCGAGGACGTGGGCGGCATGAAGCCGCCGCAGGACGGCAAGGACATCCGGCTGGCGCTCGATTCCAAGATTCAGTATCTCGCCTTCACCGCCATCAAGGATGCCGTGGCCGAGCACCAGGCGCGGGCTGCTGGCGCGGTGGTGCTCGATGCCAAGACGGGGGAGATTCTGGCGCTGGCCAACTGGCCCTCATATAACCCCAACAACCGCGCCAATCTCAAAGGGCCGCAGCTACGCAATCGCGCGGTCACTGACAGCTTCGAGCCGGGCTCGACCTTGAAGCCGTTTACGGTGGCTCTGGCGCTGGAGCGAGGCAAGGTGCGTTTCGATACCGTCATCGACTGCGCTCCGGGGCGCATCACCGTCGGCAACGCCACCATTTCCGATGCGCATCCGCATGGCTTACTCACGGTGGCGCAGGTCATCCAGAAATCTTCGAACGTGGGCACGGTGAAGATGGCTTCGAGCTTCGCGCCCAAGGAAATGTGGGAGATGTTCGATGCCCTTGGCTTCGGCACCCCCCCGGCCCTGGGGTTTCCTGGCGAAGTCGGCGGTCGGCTGCGGCCTTGGAAGCACTGGCGGCCGATCGAGCAGGCCACCATGTCGTATGGACACGGCATTTCCGTGAGTCTCGTGCAATTGGCGCGGGCCTACCTGGTCTTTGCCCGGGAGGGTGATTTGATCCCGCTCTCCTTGCTGGCCCTGAGCGAGCCGCCGCCGCGTGGCTTGCAGATCTATTCGCCCGAGACGGCGCGCGAGATGCGCACCATGCTGGAAATGGCGGCCGGTCCAGGTGGCACGGCGCCGCTCGCGCAGGTGCCCGGCTACCGCATCGGCGGCAAGACCGGCACTGCGCACAAGCTCGAAGGTGGCGTATATGCCCGTAAATACGTGGCTTCGTTCGTCGGCATCGCGCCGATGTCCGATCCGCGCATCGTGGTGGCGGTGATGGTCGATGAGCCGTCGGCCGGCAAGTATTATGGCGGCGCGGTGGCGGGACCGGTGTTTTCTCGCATCGCGGGCGGCGTGCTGCGCAGCATGGGCATCGCCCCGGATGCGCCGGCGCTCCAGGTGGCCGGCGGTACGCGCAAGGAGGGGCTGCTGTGAGCGCGGTCGAGCGCATTCTTGCCGCATTAGGGGATGTCGCTCCGACGCTGACGGGCGCCATGGACGATAGCCGCCAGGTGCGGCCCGGTGAGCTGTTCCTGGCCTATCCAGGACATGACGCCGATGGTCGGCGCTACATTGCAGCGGCGCTTACGGCCGGAGCGCGGGCCGTATGCTGGGAGCCGGGCGGAGATTTCGCCTGGCCGCCCGAATGGCGCGTGCCGAATCTCGCCGTGCCCGGCCTTAGGGCGCTGGCCGGACCGCTGGCGCACGCGCTGGCCGGCCGGCCAAGCGAGGCCGTGGCGGTGCTGGCCGTGACCGGCACCAACGGCAAGACCAGCATCAGCCAGTGGTTGGCTAAAGCCTATCCCGAAGCGTGCGCCAGCATCGGCACCTTGGGGGCGGGCTTTCCCGGGCAATTACAGCCCACCGGCTTTACCACGCCGGAAGCCACCACGCTTGCCCGCCTCCTCGCCGAGCAGCGGCGCCAGGGGGCGAAAGCTTGCGCGCTCGAAGCCAGCTCGATCGGCATCGAGGAGGGCCGTCTGAACGGTTGCAAGATCGATACGGCGATCTTTAGCAATCTCACCCGTGACCACCTCGATTACCACGGCAGCATGGAAACCTATGCGGCGGCCAAGGAAAAGCTGTTCCACTGGCCGGATCTACGTTTGGCCCTCATCAACCTCGACGATCCCTTCGGGCAGCATCTGGCGCGCCGTTGCAGCGCGGCGCGCTTGATCGGTTACAGCCTATGCGGGCGGCGTGACCTGCCCGCCGTGCTGCGTGCCGAGAGGTTGGTGGCGACGGCGACCGGGCTTGCCTTCGAGCTTGTCACGCCATGGGGCGACGCGCGCGTGGAAACCGGCGTGCTCGGTCATTACAACATCGCCAATCTGCTCGCTGTGGCGGGCGTGCTGTTGGATCTGGGCTTGAGCCCGGCGGAGACGGCGGCTCGACTCGCGGCCCTGACGCCACCGCCCGGACGCATGGAGCGCCATGGCGGGGTCGGCGCGCCGTTGGTGGTCGTCGATTACGCCCATACGCCCGATGCGCTGGCCAACGTTCTTGCGGCGCTGCGTCCGTTGGCGACGGCGCGGGGTGGGCAGCTCTGGTGCGTGTTCGGCTGTGGCGGCGACCGGGACCCAGGCAAGCGTCCGCTCATGGGTGAAGTGGCTGCCCGTCTGGCCGATCGGGTTTGGCTTACCAGCGACAACCCGCGCAGCGAGAATCCGCTCGACATCATCGCGGCTATCCGCGCGGGCGCCCCGGCGGCGCAGGTCGAGCCCGATCGGGGGCGGGCCATCGCCGCGGCGATCGCCGCAGCCGGCGAGCCCGATGTGATCCTGATTGCCGGCAAGGGGCATGAGCCGTATCAGGAAATCGCCGGCGTGCGCCATCCGTTTGCGGATGGGGAGCAGGCCCGGCTGGCCCTTGCGGCCCGCCATGAAAACAGGAAGGTGCGTGAATGCGCTGGAATTTGAGTGAAATCGCGAGCGCCGTCGACGGGCGCCTGATCGGCGCCGATGTCGGCGTGGCCGGTGTCGGCACCGATACCCGCCAGGATTGCCGCGGCCAATTATTCGTGGCCCTTCGGGGCGAGCGTTTCGATGCCCACGATTATCTCGAGGCTGCCGCGCAGCAGGGCGCCGCTGCCCTGCTCGTGGCGCGTGCCGAGGCGCTGCCAGCCGGCGTGCCCGCCGTCGTCGTAGACGATACCCGACTCGCGCTTGGGCGTCTGGCGGCGGCCTGGCGCCGGCGCTTCCCAATTCCCGTCGTGGCGGTGACGGGCTCGAACGGCAAGACCACCACCAAGGAAATGCTGGCCGCCATTTTCCGGGCCGCCTATGGCGACCGGGTGCTGGCGACAGAGGGCAATCTCAATAACGACATTGGCTTACCCCTGACCCTGCTCGGTCTTGGCGCGGAGCACCAGGCAGCGGTGGTGGAAATGGGGATGAATCGTCCGGGCGAAATCGCTTATTTGACGAATATCGCCCAACCCACGGTGGCGCTCGTCACCAACGCCCAGCGAGCTCACCTCGAGGGCATGGGCTCACTCGATGCGGTGGCCCGCGAGAAGGGTTCCATCTACCAGGGCCTGGGGCAGGGTGGGGTGGCGGTCATCAACTGCGACGATGCCTATGCGGATTTCTGGCGCGGCCTCAACAGCGCCCGGCCGGTACTGGGTTTTAGCCTCGACGCGCGCGCCGATGTGAGCGGCCGCGTGCAGCTGCATGGCTTGGAAACCCGGCTGACGCTGGAGACCCAGGACGGCAGCTGCGACATCGAGCTGCAGCTGCCCGGGCGTCACAACGCCCGTAATGCCCTTGCGGCGGCCACGGCAGCCCTGGCTGCCGGGCTTGATTTGGACTGCATTGCCGCCGGCCTGGCGCGCTTTGGCGGCGTCAAGGGACGCTTACAGCGCCGGGTGGGGCCACGCGGCTCGGTCATCCTGGACGATAGCTACAACGCCAACCCGGATTCGGTTCGGGCCGGCATCGATGTGCTGGCCTCCACCGTCGGACGGCAGATCCTGGTGCTGGGCGACATGGGCGAGATCGGCGAAGCGAGCGCCCAGTACCACGACGAGATCGGCGGCTACGCCAAGAGCCAGGGGGTTGACCGCCTCTATGCGCTGGGTGAGGCGAGCCAGCAGGCGGTGCGCAATTTCGGTGAGGGCGCCCGTCACTTCAGAACGCCCGAGGCCCTAGTGCAGGCCCTCTTGTCCGAACTCGATTGCGGCGCCACCGTGTTGGTCAAAGGCTCTCGCTTCATGCGCATGGAGCGGGTGGTCGAGGCGCTCGTGGCTCGGGCGGAAACCACAAAGGAGAACGGCTGATGCTGCTCATGCTGACCCAGTGGCTGGCCCAGGACATCCGCGCCTTCAACGTCTTCAACTACATCACGCTGCGCACGGTGCTGGCGGCGATGACCGCGCTTTTCATCTCGCTCATTGCCGGGCCGAGCGTGATTCGCTGGCTGGCGGCCAAGAAGATTGGCCAGGCGGTGCGCACCGATGGGCCGCAAACGCACTTGACCAAGTCCGGCACGCCCACCATGGGCGGGGTGCTGATCCTCATCGCCATCGCCATCACCACACTGCTCTGGGGGGACCTGACCAACAAGTACGTGTGGACGGTGCTGATCGTCACCCTAGGCTTCGGCATCATCGGCTGGTACGACGATTGGAAGAAGGTGGTGTACCGCGACCCGAACGGTCTCACCTCGCGCTGGAAATTCTTCTGGCAGTCGGTGCTGGGGCTGGGGGCGGCCCTGTTCATCGCCTTCTCGGCCCAGGTGCCGGCCCAGACCGAGCTGATCGTGCCCTTCTTCAAGAGCGTGGCCTTGCCGCTGGGTATCTGGGGCTTCGTGGTGCTCACCTATTTCGTCATCGTCGGCACCTCCAACGCGGTGAACCTTACCGACGGCCTCGACGGGCTGGCCATCATGCCCACGGTGATGGTGGCCGCCGCCTTCGCCATCTTTGCCTATGTGGCCGGCAACGTGGTCTATGCCAAGTACCTGTTCGTGCCCTATGTGCCGGGGGCTGGGGAGCTTTGCATCCTACTCGGCGCCATCGCCGGGGCCGGCCTCGGCTTCCTCTGGTTCAACGCCTATCCGGCCGAGGTGTTCATGGGCGACGTGGGCGCCCTGGCCCTGGGCGCCGCCTTAGGCTGCGTGGCCGTGATCGTGCGCCAGGAAATCGTGCTGTTCATCATGGGCGGGGTGTTCGTGGTGGAAACCCTGTCGGTGATGTTGCAGGTGAGCTGGTTCAAATACACCAAG
Source organism: Azovibrio sp. (assembly GCA_026414665.1). GTDB lineage: Bacteria > Pseudomonadota > Gammaproteobacteria > Burkholderiales > Rhodocyclaceae > Azovibrio. The sequence continues at coordinate 7,761 of JAOAIO010000035.1, read as the reverse complement.
AAACGCTTTGGCCAGGGCCGGCGCATCCTGCGCATGGCGCCCTTGCACCACCATTTCGAGCAGACTGGCTGGAAGGAAACCCAGGTGGTCGTGCGTTTTTGGATCATCACCATCATCTTGGTGCTGATCGGCCTTTCCACCCTAAAACTGCGGTAAGCGGCAGATGGAATTCACGGGCAAAACCTTTCTTGTGATTGGGCTCGGCGAGTCGGGTCTGGCGATGGCCAAGTGGCTGCATCGCCAGGGCGCTCGGGTGCGTGTCGCCGATAGCCGGGAAAATCCGCCCAACCGGCAGGCGCTTGCCGCGGCTCTGCCCGAGGCTACGCTCTACACTGGTCCTTTCCAGACGGAAATCTGCGTGGGCGTTGATGCTATCGCCGTCTCGCCCGGGGTTGCCAAGGATACGCCCGTGATTGCCGCGGCCGGCGTGCCGATCTACTCGGAAGTCGACCTGTTCGCCATGGCCTTGCGCACGCTTCAACCCACGGCCAAGGTGCTGGCGATTACCGGCAGCAACGGCAAGACCACGACCACGGCGCTCACCGCCCACCTTCTGAACGGCGCGGGTGTTCCGGCCGTGGCGTGCGGCAATATCTCGCCGTCGCTTTTGGATGCGCTCATGACGGCGCTCGATGCCGGTCGGCTGCCAGCCGTCTGGGTGCTGGAGCTGTCCAGCTTCCAGCTCGAAACGACGCAGTTTCTCTATGCTGACGTGGCTACCGTCCTCAATTTGAGTGAGGATCATCTCGACCGGCATCACGATATGGCCGGCTATGCCGCAGCCAAGGCGCGCATTTTCCAGGGGCAGCCGCTACGTGTCCTGAACCGTGACGACGACTGGAGCCTATCCATGGGCGGATGCGGCGACCGCATGGTGACCTTTGGTCTTAACCCGCCCCCTCGGCCCGGGCACTACGGGCTCAAGGAGGCGGCCATCTGGTTGGGCCAGGAACGCCTCGTTGGCCTCGACGAGCTGCCCCTCAAGGGGCTGCACAATGCTGCCAACGTCATGGCGGCCTTGGCGCTGTGCGCCGGCATCGGCATCACCGCCGCCCAGGTTCTACCGGCGCTGAAAACCTTCAAGGGATTGGCGCATCGGGTCGAGCTGGTAGCCGAATTGGGGGGGGTGTCGTATGTCGATGATTCCAAAGGCACCAACGTCGGGGCCACGCTGGCTGCCATCGAGGGCATGGGGCGCAAGGTGGCCATCATTTTGGGGGGCGATGGCAAGGGGCAGGATTTCACGCCGCTCAAGGCCGCGCTGGAGCGGCATGGCCGGGCCGTGGCGCTGATCGGCCGCGATGCGCCGCGCATCGCGGCGGCCATCGCCGGCTGTGGCTTGCCCGTGCGGCAGTTTGCCGACATGGAAGGCGCGGTGCGCTGGCTCGCCGGCGAGGCCCATCCCGGCGATTGCGTGTTGCTCTCGCCGGCTTGCGCCAGTCTCGATATGTACCGCGATTACGCGCATCGGGCGCACGTGTTCATCGCGGCCGTGCGGCAGCTGGAGGCTGGTGCATGAGCTCGATCGTCGCCGCCCTGAACGCGCCGCGCCGCCAGGTCGCCGAGATCGATCCAGCGTTGCTCTGGAGCAGCCTGGCTTTGCTCATGCTCGGCCTGGTCATGGTGTATTCCGCTTCCATCGCCTTTGCCGAAGGCAACCGCGCTTTTGGCAATCAGCCGGCTTATTTTTTGATCCGGCACGGTGTGTTTCTCGCCATCGGTCTCGTAGCGGCGGCCATGGCCTTTCAGGTGCCCATGAGCACGTGGCAGAAGCTGGCGCCTTGGCTCTTCCTGGTGGGGGTGCTGCTGCTCGTGATCGTGCTCATTCCTGGCGTCGGCCGGGACGTAAACGGCGCGCGGCGCTGGCTGCCCCTGGGGGTGGTGAATCTACAGCCTTCGGAACTGGTCAAGCTCTTTGCCGTGCTCTATGCCGCCGATTACACGGTGCGCAAGATGGAGGTCATGCACGATCTCAAGAAAGCCTTCCTGCCCATGGCCGCCGCCATGGCCTTGGTGGGCGGCCTGCTCCTCAAGGAGCCCGATTTCGGCGCTTTTGTCGTCATCATCGCCATTGCCGTTGGCATCCTCTTTCTCGGCGGCATGAAGGCGCGCTTATTCGCCATCCTGTTCGTGCTGCTCTTGGCGGCCTTCACCCTCCTCATCATCGTCTCGCCTTACCGGCGCGACCGGGTATTCGGCTTCATGGATCCCTGGGCCGATGCTTATGGCAAGGGGTATCAGCTCTCACACGCCCTGATTGCCTTCGGTCGGGGCGAGCTATTCGGTGTTGGGCTTGGCGCGAGTGTCGAGAAGCTCTTTTATCTGCCCGAAGCGCATACCGATTTCTTGCTCGCGGTGATCGCCGAAGAGCTTGGCTTCGTTGGCGTGCTCGTGGTCGTGAGCCTATTTGCGGTGCTGGTGCATCGCGCCTTTGCCGTGGGGCGGCAGTGCGTCCAGCTCGAACGGCTGTATCCGGCCTTGGTGGCGATGGGCATCGGCATTTGGATCGGCGTCCAGAGTTTCATCAACATGGGAGTCAACATGGGTTTGCTGCCCACCAAAGGGCTGACCTTGCCGCTCATGAGCTTCGGCGGCTCGGGCATCTTGTCGAATTGCGTCGCGCTCGCCATTCTGCTTAGGGTGGATTGGGAGAACCGGCAGTTGATGCGCGGAGGTCGCTTATGAGCCGCCCTGCCGGTAAGACCATCTTGATCATGGCCGGTGGCACCGGCGGCCACATCTTCCCGGCGCTGGCGGTGGCTACGGAATTGCGTGATGCCGGCTGGAAAGTGTTGTGGCTCGGCAATCCGGGCAGCATGGAAGCGCGTCTGGTGCCCCAGCATGGCTTCGAGATGGTGTATGTGCGCTTCGGCGCGCTGCGTGGCAAAGGGATCTGGCGCAAGCTGCTGCTGCCGCTGAATTTGCTGCGCGGTTTTGCCCAGGCGCTAGGCGAACTGCGCCGCATCCGGCCCGACGTGGTGCTGGGCATGGGGGGCTATGTGACCTTCCCCGGGGGGATGATGGCGAGCCTGCTGGGCATTCCCCTGGTGATTCACGAGCAGAATTCGGTGCCGGGACTCGCCAACCGGGTGTTGGCCCGGGTTGCCGACAAGGTCCTGACCGGCTTTCCCGAGGTGATGAAAAAAGGCATCTGGGTGGGTAATCCGGTACGCGAGGACATCGTCCGAGTAGCGCCGCCGGCCGAGCGCCTGGCCGGGCGCGATGGACCCTTCAACCTGCTCGTGGTGGGCGGTAGTCTCGGCGCCCAGGCGTTAAACGAGATCATTCCCAAGGGCCTGGCCCTGATGGAGCCGGCCTTGCGTCCGCATGTCGTGCATCAGTCCGGCGAAAAGCACCTCGCCAGTCTCGAACGCCATTACCGCGAGGCCGGCGTCAAGGCGCACTGCGTCAGCTTCATCGACGACATGGCCGGCGCCTATGCCTGGGCGGATTTGGTGATCTGCCGCGCCGGGGCGCTGACCGTGGCCGAGCTGGCGGCGGTGGGCGTGCCCGCCATCCTCGTGCCTTATCCCCATGCCGTGGATGACCATCAGACCGGCAACGCCCGTTTCCTCACCCTGGCCGGCGGCGCCTTCTTGCTGCCCCAGGCCGAATTGACGCCGGAAGCCGTGGCCCTGATCGGCAACTATAGCCGCCATCAGCTGCGGGAAATGGCCGAGAAAGCCAGAGCCTTGGCCAAGCCCGATGCAGCCCGGGCCGTGGCGCAAGTTTGTAGAGAGATCGCTAAGTGAAGCACAAGGTCAAACACATTCATTTCGTCGGCATCGGCGGCGCTGGCATGAGCGGCATCGCCGAAGTGCTCGCCAACCTTGGGTACACCGTGACCGGTTCCGACCTTGCCAGCTCGGCTACGACCGAGCGGCTCGCTAGCCTGGGCATTCGAGTGGCCATCGGCCACCATGCCGAAAACATCCGCGGTGCTCATGCCGTAGTGGTATCCACGGCGGTAAAGCCCGACAATCCGGAAGTCGTGGCGGCACGCATGGCGAGCGTTCCCGTCGTGCCGCGGGCGCAGATGCTGGCCGAGCTGATGCGTCTCAAACAGGGCATCGCCATCGCCGGTACGCATGGCAAGACCACGACCACCAGCCTGGTGACGAGCATTCTGGCCGAGGCTGGCCTCGACCCCACCTTCGTGATCGGCGGTCGCCTGAACGCGGCTGGGGCCAATGCCCGCATGGGCAAGGGCGATTTCTTAGTGGCCGAGGCCGATGAGTCGGATGCTTCCTTCCTCTATCTCTCCCCGGTGATTTCGGTCGTGACCAACATCGACGCCGATCACATGGAGACCTACGGCCACGATTTCGGCCGCCTGAAGCAAGCCTTCGTCGACTTCCTCAACCGCCTGCCCTTTTATGGGGTGGCGGTGCTATGCGAGGACGATGCGAACCTGCGCGCGATCATGCCCCAGGTGGCGAAGCAGATCGTGCGCTACGGCTTGAGCCCAGAGGCCAACATTCGCGCCGAGAACATCCGCGCCGAGGGAGGGCGGATGCACTTCGATGCGGTGCGGGTCAATGGCAGCGTTTCGCGCCTACCGATCAGCCTCAACCTCCCTGGCCTGCACAATGTGCTCAATGCCCTGGCTGCCATTGGCGTGGCCACCGAGGTACAGGTCCCAGACGCGGCCATCGTCAAGGCGCTGGGCGAGTTCAAGGGGGTGGGCCGGCGTTTTCAGCGCTATGGCGAGGTGGCTCTGGCGGGCGGTGGCCGTTTCACCCTCATCGATGATTATGGGCATCACCCGGCAGAGATGGCCGCGACTCTGGCCGCGGCGCGTGGTGCTTTTCCGGGGCGGCGCCTGGTGCTGGCCTTTCAGCCGCACCGCTACAGCCGCACCCGGGATTGTTTCGAAGATTTCGTCAAAGTGCTCTCGAGTGTCGACGTGCTCTTGCTCGCCGATGTCTATGCCGCCGGTGAGGCGCCGATCGTCGCCGCCGATGGCCGGGCGCTGGCACGGGCCGTGCGCGTGGCCGGCAAGGTGGAGCCGCTGTTCGTCGAAGCGATTGAGCAAATGCCGGACATGATCCGGGAAGTGGCTCGGGACGGTGATGTGGTGCTGACCATGGGGGCAGGCTCGATCGGCAGCGTGCCGGCAAAGGTGATGCAGTCATGAAGGCAATGCAGCAGCAATTCGGCAAAGTGGCGGTGCTGATGGGCGGCACTTCCGCCGAACGCCCGGTTTCCTTGAAAAGCGGCGCCGGCGTCTTGGCCGCCCTGCGGCGCCAAGGGGTGGATGCGCATCCATTCGATCCGGCGGAGCAGCCGCTCGATGCCTTGAAGGGCTACGACCGCGCCTTCATCGCCTTGCACGGCCGCTATGGCGAGGATGGCACCATCCAGGGCGCCCTCGACTTGATGGGCATTCCCTTTACCGGGCCGGGTGTGATGGCTTCCGCCGTGGGCATGGACAAATTTCGCACCAAGCTCATCTGGCAGGCTGCCGGTCTACCCGTGCCCGAATACGCGATGCTGTCGGCGGCCTCCGATTTCGAGGCGGTCGAAGCCGCGCTGGGGCTGCCCATCTTCGTCAAGCCCGTGCGCGAGGGTTCCTCCATTGGCGTCTCCATGGTGACGCAGCCCGGCGGGTTGCGCGCCGCTTGGCAGGCAGCGGTGCGGCACGATCCGCTGGTCATCGCCGAGGCGGGCGTGATGGGCGGGGAATACACGGTGGCCATTCTGGGTGATCGCGCTCTGCCCATCATCAAGATCGAGCCCAATGCCGCCTTTTACGACTACGAGGCCAAATACCTACGCGATGACACGCGCTATCTCTGTCCGTCTGGCTTGCCCGCCGACAAAGAGGCCGAAATCCAGGCCGGTGCCCTAAAGGCCTTCCAGGTATTGGGGGGGCGGGGCTGGGGCCGGGTGGATTTCCTCATGGATACGGCCGGACGGCATTTTTTCCTGGAGGTGAACACCTCGCCCGGCATGACCGACCACTCCTTGGTGCCCATGGCGGCGCGGGTGGCCGGCATGGATTACGACGAACTGGTGCTGACGGTGCTCTCTCTGGCGGGGCGGGACTGAAGAGAACGATGAATGTGGCATCGACCCCAGTTGCTCAACACCGTAGCGGATCTGCTGTTTGCGGCAGGGGCCGCCATGCTCCTGGTGGCAGCGGCCGTCGGCGTCTTGCGGATGCCCCCGGCACCGATCCGGGGGGGCGTGCTCGAACGCCCCTTGCAGTACGTGCATCCCTTGGAGCTGGAAGAGGTATTGCAAGGCCGGGTGCGGGGCAATTTCCTCAGCTTGTCTCTAGACGGGGTGCGCGATGCGCTGGAGTCCTTGCCTTGGGTACGCAAGGCCCAGGTGCGGCGCGTCTGGCCGAATCGGCTCGTGGTGCGCCTGGAAGAGCATCAGCCAGCGGCGCGCTGGGGCGATTCTGGTCAGGAATGGGTGAATACCTATGGCGAGGTGTTCGCCGCCAGCCTGCCCGAAGCCGGGCGCGCTGGCTTGCCTTTGCTCAAAGGGCCGCCGGGCACGGCGGCGCAGCTGCTCAGTCGCTACGGCGAACTGCGCGCGGCCTTGCAGCCCTTGGGGCTCAAGCCGGTGGCCGTGCTTTTGTCCTCGCGCCTGGCCATGAGCCTACAGCTCGACAACGGCATGGTGCTGGCCCTGGGACGGGAGCAGAGCCGCTCGCCGGCCAGTCTGCGCTTAAAACGTTTCATCGACATCTATCCCGCCATGGTGGCGGGCCGGGAGCCACGGCCGGCAACCGTGGATTTGCGTTATCCCAACGGTTTCGCCTTGTATCCGGCGGGGACGCTTCCGGAACACAGAGGTAAGGAATGAGCAGAGAAAGCAAGGATCTGATCGTCGGCCTGGACATCGGCACGTCCAAGATCGTCGCCCTGGTGGCCGAGATCACCGGGGAAGGGCGGCTCAATGTGATCGGTATGGGCTCGCAGGACTCGCGTGGCTTGAAGAAAGGCGTGGTGGTGAACATCGAGGAAACCGTGCACACCATCAGCCGCGTCATCCAGGAAGTCGAACTGATGGCGGACTGCAAGGTGCGCGATGTCTATACGGGCATCGCCGGCAGCCACATCAAGAGTTTCAATTCGGATGGCATGGTGGCCATCAAGGATAAGGAGGTGACGCCGGCGGATGTCGACCGGGTCATCGAGACCGCTCGGGCCCGGCCCATCCCCGCCGACCAGGAAATCTTGCACATCCTCACCCAGGAATTCGTCATCGACGGCCAGGATGGCATCCGCGAGCCGATCGGCATGAGCGGTATGCGCCTCGAGGTGAAGGTGCACATCGTCACCGGCGCCGTCTCCGCCGCCCAGAACATCGTCAAGTGCGTGCGCCGCTGTGGCCTGGAGGTGAACGACATCGTGCTGCAGCCCCTGGCCTCCAGCTACGCGGTGCTCTCCGAGGACGAGAAAGATCTCGGGGTGTGCCTGATCGACATCGGTGGCGGTACCACCGACATCGCCGTCTGGACCCAAGGCGCGATTCGTCATACGGCGGTGATCCCTATCGCCGGCGACCAAGTCACGAACGACATCGCCATGGCGCTGCGCACGCCCACCCGCGATGCGGAGGACATCAAGTGCAAGTACGGCTGCGCCCTGTCCCAGCTTGCCGACCCAGAGGACATCCTGGAAGTGGCCGGGGTGGACGAGCGGCCGAGCCGCAAGCTGTCCCGCCGGGCGCTTGCCGACGTGATCCAGCCCCGGGTCGGGGAGCTCTATGAGTTGATCCAGCACGAGCTACGCCGCGCCGGTTTCG
>JAOAIO010000034.1 GCA_026414665.1 Azovibrio sp. | reverse complement strand
CCGCGCGCAACCGGTATAATCGCCGGTTTTCTGCCTGCCTTGATCCGACCCATGCAACTCGCCAAGAGCTTTGAACCGGCGGACATCGAACGCCGTTGGTACCCCGAGTGGGAGTCCCGCAATTATTTCGCCGCTGGCCTCGACACGAGCAAGCCAGCCGATCGATCCTTCTGCATCCTGCTGCCGCCGCCCAATGTCACCGGCACGCTGCACATGGGCCACGGCTTCAACCAAACGATCATGGATGCCCTGACCCGCTATTACCGCATGCGGGGCTACAACACGCTATGGCAACCCGGCACCGACCATGCCGGCATCGCCACCCAGATCGTGGTCGAGCGCCAGCTCGATGCGCAAGGCATCTCCCGCCACGACCTCGGCCGCGAGCAGTTTCTGGAGAAGGTCTGGGAGTGGAAGGAATACTCCGGCGGCACCATCACCCGGCAAATGCGCCGGCTCGGCACCAGCCCTGACTGGTCGCGTGAGCGCTTCACCATGGACGCCGGCCTCAACAAGATCGTCACCGAAACTTTCGTGCGCCTTTATCGAGAAGGTCTCATCTACCGCGGCAAGCGGCTCGTCAACTGGGACCCGAAGCTGCACACCGCCGTCTCCGATCTCGAAGTGGTGCAAGAAGAGGAAGACGGTCACATGTGGCACATCCGCTACCCGCTCGCGGATGGCAGCGCCACGCTCACCGTCGCCACTACGCGGCCGGAGACTCTGCTCGGCGACACCGCCGTGATGGTGCACCCCGAAGATGCGCGCTATCGACACCTGATCGGCAAAAAGGTGAAGCTGCCACTCACCGAGCGCGAGCTCCCCATCATTGCCGATGCCTACGTAGACATGAGCTTCGGCACCGGCGTCGTGAAAGTCACGCCCGCGCACGACTTCAATGACTATGCCGTCGGCCAGCGCCACAACCTGCCGTTGATCAGCATCCTCACCCTGGATGCCAAGATCAATGAACAGGCCCCCGCCAAGTATCGCGGCCTGGATCGTTTCGAGGCGCGCAAGGCCGTGGTCGCCGACCTCGAAGCCCTGGGCCTGCTCGAAAAGGTAGAAAAGCACAAGCTCAAAGTACCACGCGGCGACCGCACCGGCGTGGTGATCGAGCCCATGCTCACCGACCAATGGTTCGTCGCCATGACCAAGCCCGGCGCCGATGGCAAGTCGATTACCGAGAAAGCCCTCGAAGCGGTGCAATCCGGCGAAATCAAGTTCTATCCGGAAAATTGGGTGAACACCTACAATCAATGGCTCAACAACATCCAGGACTGGTGCATCTCCCGCCAGCTCTGGTGGGGCCATCAGATTCCCGCCTGGTACGGCGTCAATGGCGAGGTCTTCGTCGCCCACGACGAGGCTGAAGCGCGCGCGCTGGCCGATCAGGCCGGCTACGCCGGGGTGCTGACCCGTGACCCGGACGTGCTCGACACTTGGTACTCCTCCGCCCTATGGCCGTTCTCGACGCTCGACTGGACGCCCGAATGGCCGGCCAAGTCCAACCCGGCATTGGACCTCTACCTCCCCTCCTCGGTGCTCGTCACAGGCTTTGACATCATCTTCTTCTGGGTGGCGCGCATGGTCATGATGACCAAGCACATCACCGGCAAGATCCCGTTCAAGCACGTTTACGTGCACGGCCTGATCCGCGATGCAGAAGGCCAAAAAATGTCGAAATCGAAGGGCAACGTGCTCGACCCGATCGACCTGATCGACGGCATCGGCATCGATGCGCTGGTCGAAAAGCGCACCACCGGCCTCATGAACCCGAAACAGGCCGAGAGCATCGCCAAGAAGACCAAGAAGGAATTTCCGGACGGCATCCCGGCCTTCGGCACCGATGCGCTGCGCTTCACCTTTGCCTCACTCGCCAGCCCGGGCCGCGATATCAAATTCGATCTCGCCCGCTGCGAGGGTTACCGCAACTTCTGCAACAAGCTGTGGAACGCCACCCGCTTCGTGCTGATGAATGTGGAAGGCCACGACTTGGCCCTGGAACACGTCCAGGCTGCCGACGGTTCCTGCCCTGCCACCCCGGGCGCGGCGCCGCTCGAATTCAGCTTCGCCGACCGCTGGATCGTCAGCCGTCTGCAAAAGCTGGAAGCCGCGGTGGCCGGGCACTTCGCCGAATACCGCTTCGATCTGCTCGCCCAGGCCCTCTACCACTTCATCTGGGATGAGTTCTGCGACTGGTATCTCGAAATCGCCAAGGTGGAAATGGCGAGCAGCAACGCGGCCGCGGCCCGCGGCGCGCGCCGTACCCTGGTGCGCACCCTGGAAGCCCTGCTGCGCCTGGCGCACCCCTTGATTCCCTTCATCACCGAAGAACTCTGGCAGACCGTCGCGCCGATCGCGGGCAAGAAAGTATGCGACTCGATCATGCTCGCGCCCTACCCGGAGGCCGATGCGAAGAAGATAGACGCAGCCGCCGAAGCCAAGATGGAGCGTTTGCAAGCCTATGTCTCCGCCTGCCGCAACTTGCGCGGTGAAATGACCATTTCGCCCTCGCTGCGCACGCCCCTGCTCGTCGCTGGCGACAACGGCGAAGTGCGCGAATTCGCGCCCATCCTGCAAGCGCTCGCCAAGCTATCCGACATCAGCTTCGTCGCCGAGATCCCTGCCGATGCCCTGGCCCCCGTCGCCGTGGTGGGCGAAACCCGGCTGATGTTGGTGGTCGAGATCGATGTCGCAGCCGAGAAAGAGCGGCTCTCTAAGGAAATCGACAAGCTCGAAAAACAGGTAGCCCTGGCCCAGAGCAAGCTCGACAACGCCAGCTTCGTAGCGCGTGCTCCCGCCGCCGTCGTAGCCCAAGAAAAGGAACGCTTGCAGGCCGCCCAAGCCACCCTTGAGAAGCTCAGGCCACAGCTCGCCAAACTCGGCGGATGAGCCGCCAATAACGCAGCGGGCCGCCTGCCGATGAACGGCGGCGCGGCGGCGCGGCGCCGCGCGTTGCCCTGGCCGCCGGCGCTGCCGCGCGCTAATGGCGCTAATGGCTCAAGGCGGCGTTTCCACCAACCGCACGGCGACCCAGCCGCGTAAGGCATTGCCGCAGCGAATCGCCTCGGCGCGCCGCAGATCGGCAAGGCATAACGGCGCCTCGCGCACCGCGCCGGCTGCCAGCATGTCGGCCCTAAACACACCTGGCAGGGCCCCCGCTGCCAGCGGTGGTGTTAGCCACACGCCATCGATGCGGGCAAAGACATTGCTGCGCGCCCCTTCGGCCACCTGCCCTTGCTCGTTCAGGAATAACACGTCGAACACTTCCGCACGCCCCGCCACGCGGGCAAGCGCTGCGTCATAAAGATCGCGGGCCGTCGTCTTGTGGCGCCGCAAGGGATCTTGCGACTGGATCGGCTGCGGGGCGAGCAGCAGGAGGCGCTCGCCCTCCGGCTCCGGCGCCAAGGGCGCGCAGTGCAGAGCAAACTTGCCGGCCTTATCGAGTGTCAAACGCAAACGATACACACCGTCGCACAAGCCCGCAGCCTGGGCGGCGAGCGCCGCGCGCATGGCCTCGGACGACCAGGGAAAGCCAAGCCAGGCCGCCGAAGCCGCCATGCGCCGGCAATGCCCGTCGAGCCGGGGAAAGCGCGGCTGCCCCGCCACCACTTCGAGGCGCAGCGTCTCGACGAGCGCCAAGCCCGGGTCGAGCGCCGTGAGGAAGCGCCCTTTGAGCAGACACTCCTGCCACTCCTCGGCAGCCAGCGAATCGGCCACGATACCGCTACCCAAGCCCATCCGCCCCTGCCCGTGCGCATCCAGTTCGAGCGTGCGAATTGCCACGTTGAGCCGCAGCTCTCCTGCTGGAGCGCGCCAGCCCAAGGCCCCTGTGTAAAGCCCACGCGGCCCGCCCTCCAGCTCACGGATGATCTGCATGGCCCGCACCTTGGGCGCCCCGGTGATCGAGCCGCAAGGGAACAGCGCTTGCAGCAGGCGAAAATCATCGACATTGGCCACCTCCGCCTCGATCTCGGAGACCATCTGATGCACGCTCGGGTAAGTCTCGACCGCAAACAGGCGGCGCACGCGCACCGACCCGGGCCGCGCCAAGCGTCCCAAATCGTTGCGCAGCAAATCGACGATCATCAAATTCTCGGCGCGGTTTTTCGCCGATGCCGCCAAAGCCGCCGCGGCACGCGCATCCTCGGCCGCATCGGCGGCACGCGCCATGGTGCCCTTCATGGGCCGGGTCGTGAGGCGCTTGCCCTGACGCGCCACGAACAATTCGGGCGAAAGCGAGAGTAAGGCCCCCTCTTTTGTCTCGACGTAGCCGCCATAGCGCACCGGCTGACTCAAGCGTAGCGCGCGATAGAGATCGAAAGGCTCGCCGTAAGCCTGAAAGTGAAGCGAAAAGGTGAAATTGACCTGGTAGCAATCCCCCGCGCGAATGTAAGCCTGAATGGCCGCTATGGCGCGCTGGTAAGCCGTCTCGTCCAAGCTCGGCCGCACCCCGCCGACGCCGGCGGCCGCAGCCGGCGGCTGCGCTGCCCACCACGCCTCACTTTGCCCCCCATCCAGAATTTGAGCACGGGCATAAGTCCACAAACGCGCCACAGGGCGCCCGTCGGGCGCGGCAGGGTGTGTCCCAAAGGGGGGGGGGGGGGGGGTTTAACCCAACTCGTAATCGAGCGCCCAGACCGACCACAGCCCCTGCTTGGCAATGGCCGTAAGCGCAGCCGCAAGCTGCTCGGCCGTGTGCACCTCGTAACAGCCTTGCAGCGCCTCGAACAGCCACAGCGCTGGCTGTCCGGGCGGCGCGAGACGATCTTCGAATAACGCGAATTCGCGCAAAGGAAACGCCACGAACGGCGCCGTCCATCCAGCCTAGGCTGGATGGGCCAGCGCTTACTTACGCTTGATGAAATACGCGAAAACCTTGTCCTTCTCCTCGTGCGCGAGGAGCTCGTTGCCGGTCTGGCGGGCGAATGCCTGAAAATCCTTGACTGAGCCCGGATCGGTGGCCATGACTTTGAGCACCTGGCCGGAGGTCATTTCCGCCAAGGCTTTCTTGGTGCGCAGAATGGGCAAGGGACAGTTGAGCCCTTTGACGTCGAGTTCGCGGTCGAAATCCATGATCGTAGAGAACAACAGACAAGCGTGAAAAGCTGCATTCTACGCCTTATTTCCGCTTTGCTTCTTCCTGCTGACGGCGTTTCAACTGGCGCAGCCGCGCATCGATGGCGGACAGCTCGTAAAAATCCGCCCCCTTCGCCTTTTGCGCGATTTCCAATTGCTCGATGGCCGCCGGCAACTGGCCGCGCAACCAATAGGCCTCCGCCAAGGCGCGGTGCTGCTGGGCGACCCGGCCGCGAGCGGCATGGGCTTTCGCCAGCAGGAGATACAGACGATCATCCTGGGGGCGGCGCTGCAACTGCTGATCGAGGAAGCGCTGCGCTTCGTCGGGACGCCCGGCCTGCAACAACAACTCGGCATAACCGTAAACCAAGGCGATGGCGTCAGGAAAACGCCCGACGGATTCTTTGAGCAGCGCCAAGCCGCCAGTCACGTCGCCACGATTCACCCGCGCCTCGGCATAAAGACGCTCGATCATCGGCGCCGCGACACGCGCGCCGCGCAGCTCGGCCAACACCTGTTCCGCCTCGCGCCAATGCTTTTGCCGCGCCAAAGCCACCGCCAAACCATATTGCGCGGCCTCGACCCGGGCCGCCTTCTGCTCCGCCAACAAGGTGCGGAAATACCGCTCCGCCTCAGCCGGCGTGCCGCGCATGGCCTGTAGCCGGGCCCGAACCAAATGAAAATCCAAACTATCGGGCACTTGTCGGTAAGGCGCAGCGACCTCGCGGTTCTGCATATCGGAAATACGCTCGATGTTGAGCGGGTGGGTGCGCAAATACACCGGCGCATTGTTTTCGTAGCTGCGCGTAGCGCGCTGCAGCCGCTCGAAGAAGGTCGACATCCCACGCACGTCGAAACCGGCTTTATCGAGGATTTGAAAGCCGATTCGGTCGGCCTCGCGCTCGAAATCGCGCGAAAACCCGAGTTGCGCCTGCGCCGCGCCAGCCGAAGCGCCCGCCACGGCCGCCCCGGCCACATCGGCGTTAGAGCGCGCCGCGAGCAAGGCTGCCGCCATGGCGAGCAAGCTCGCGGTGGAAATCTGCTTTTGCTTTTCGATGATGCGCGCCAGGTGGCGCTGGGTCACATGCGCGATTTCGTGCGCTAGCACCCCTGCCAGCTCCGATTCATTCTGTACCGCGAGGATGAGCCCCGAGTTTACGCCAATGTAGCCGCCGAACATGGCGAAGGCGTTGATCATCGGATCGAGCAACGGAAAGAAATAAAAGCCCAGACCCGGATCCGGACTTGCGGCCACGAGCCGCCCGCCCAACTGATTAAGGTAAGCCTCGATCTCAGGATCGTCGAGATAACTCGGCTCGCGCAGGCGAATCTCGTTCATGATTTCCTGGCCGATCCGCCTTTCCGTCCCCAGGCTCAGCCCCGCCCCAGCCGCATCCCCGAGTTCCGGCAAGTCGGATTGCGCAGCCAGAGGCGCACTCCCCAGCAGCAGCGCGGCCAGGCTTAAGGCGGCAAGACGGTGGGCGATTCGCATGGGTGCTATCATAGCGCAGCCCCGAATCAGCCCCGTTCGACAAACGGTAACGGAAAGTAAGCGCATGTCGCAGCCGAACAGTCCCGATACACCCCCCTTCAGCCATTTCGATGCCCGTGGCCAGGCCCACATGGTGGATGTAGGCGCCAAACCGGAGACGCGGCGCATCGCCCGCGCTGCCGGCAGCATCCGCATGGCACCCGAGACTTTTGCGCTGATCCATGCTGGCCAGGCCGCCAAGGGCGACGTGCTCGGCATCGCTCGCATCGCCGGCATACAAGGCGCGAAGCGTACCGCCGACCTGATCCCACTGTGCCACCCCGTCGCGCTGACCCGAGTCACGCTCGACTTCGAGCTCGATGCAAGCGCGAGCCGGGTGCATGTGCTCGCCACCAGCGAATGCGTCGGCCGCACTGGCGTCGAGATGGAAGCCCTGACGGCCGCCAGCGCCGCGCTGCTCACCATCTACGACATGTGCAAGGCCAAAGACCGCGGCATGGTGATCGAATCCATCCGCCTGCTCGAAAAACAAGGCGGCAAGTCGGGGCATTGGCGGGCACCTGAAGCATCTGCTGATTAACTACCGAGGAGCGCCTCGAAAAAAACCGTCCGCGCGGCCCAAGAACCGTGGCCAAAACACAGGCAAGTGCGAACGGACGCAAGGCGGCAAAATTGTGAGGCGGACGGTTTTGAGATCGCGCTTCTGACGCGCCCAGCTCGCCCATATGAAAAAACCCGCCGAAGCGGGTTTTTCGGGTACGTCTTGCCAAACGGAGGTTCAAGCGCGCTGGATGTTCGCGGCCTGCTTGCCCTTGGGGCCTTGCACCACGTCGAAGGAGACCTTCTCGCCTTCCTTCAGGGTCTTGAAACCACTCATCGAGATGGCGGAGAAATGCGCAAACAAATCTTCGCTGCCATCATCGGGCGTGATGAAGCCAAAACCCTTGGAATCGTTGAACCACTTGACGGTACCAGTTGCCATAGTTGCTACTTCCTACAAAAAAACACTGAAACGGGAAACCCCGACTGCTTGTTTTGACTCCAGCGACCGGTGCCAGTGGCCTTGCGATACGTCTTGAATCCAAACGGTTTGCAGTTTTACGCGATGGGCATCCAGGCGTCAAGCACTTTCTCTGGGGATGGGGCAATCGCCCCCAAACCGTTGCAAAAGGACGCATCCGCCACCCTGTTGCACTCTATTCGAGACTGTATAGAATCAAGCGATGCCTACGAAGGACGACAGCCACGCCCTCTTGGAAACCGAGCGGACCCGTGTGGAACCTCCACGGCTCTACAAGGTGCTCCTGCTCAACGATGATTTCACGCCTATGGATTTCGTCGTGCAGGTGCTCGAGCGCTTTTTTGCCATGGATCGAGAACGCGCCACCCAGATCATGCTCAAAGTCCATCATGAGGGCCGCGGTCTGTGCGGGGTCTACCCGCGCGACATTGCCGCCACCAAGGTAGAACAGGTGAGCGCCTTCGCTCTGCAACACCAGCACCCGCTTGCCTGCGTCATGGAGGAAAATTGATGATCGCCCAGGAACTGGAAGTCAGCCTGCACATCGCCTTCGTCGAAGCCCGACAAAAGCGCCACGAGTTCATCACCGTCGAGCACCTGCTCCTGGCG
Organism: Azovibrio sp.; assembly: GCA_026414665.1. Classification (GTDB taxonomy): domain Bacteria; phylum Pseudomonadota; class Gammaproteobacteria; order Burkholderiales; family Rhodocyclaceae; genus Azovibrio. Next base: position 12,692 of record JAOAIO010000034.1, on the reverse strand, counting down.
CTACTCGACAATCCCACGGCCGCCGAGGCGCTGCGGGCCTGCGGCGCGAATATGGAGCAGCTCCGCAAGGATCTGCTCCAGTTCATCGATGCGCATACGCCGACCGTGCCCGGCAGCAACGAGATCGACACCCAGCCCACGCTGGGCTTTCAACGCGTCATTCAGCGCGCCATCCTGCATGTCCAATCTTCAGGCAAGAAAGAGGTCAACGGCGCCAACGTGCTCGTCGCCATCTTCGGCGAGAAGGACTCGCACGCCGTCTATTATCTGCAAAAGCAGGGCATCACCCGGCTCGATGTGGTCAATTACATCTCGCATGGCATCAGCAAGATCCCGCAACCCAAGGCCCATGCCGGGGGCGAGCAAGACAACGAGCCGGATCAGACCCAGGCCGGCCCGTTGGAAAACTACACCGTAAACCTCAATCAGTTGGCGCAGCAAGGCCGTATCGACCCGCTGATCGGCCGCGAGCAGGAGCTCGAGCGCGTCATCCAAACCCTGTGCCGGCGTCGCAAGAACAATCCGCTACTGGTCGGTGAGGCCGGCGTGGGTAAGACCGCCATCGCCGAAGGCCTGGCACGTCGCATCGTCGAGCGCGAGGTACCGGACATCCTCGCCCAAGCCACCGTCTATGCGCTCGACATGGGCGCCCTGCTCGCCGGCACCAAGTACCGTGGCGATTTTGAGCAGCGCTTAAAGAGCGTGCTCAGGCAGCTCAAGGATAATCCCGACGCCATCTTGTTCATCGACGAGATTCATACCCTGATCGGGGCCGGCGCGGCTTCGGGCGGTACCCTGGATGCCTCCAACCTGCTGAAGCCAGCGCTCTCCTCCGGCCAGTTGAAGTGCATCGGCGCTACCACTTACAGTGAATATCGGGGCATCTTCGAGAAGGATCATGCGCTGTCACGCCGCTTCCAGAAAATCGACGTGAGCGAACCCTCACCAGCTGAAGCGTTGGAGATCCTCAAAGGCTTGAAAGCACGCTTCGAGGCGCACCACGGCATCAAGTACTCGGCGGCGGCGCTGTCCTCCGCCGTGGAGCTGTCGGCGCGCTACATCACCGACCGGCACTTGCCGGACAAGGCCATCGACATCATCGACGAGGCAGGCGCTGCCCAGCGCATCCTGCCGAAATCGCGGCAGAAGAAGCTGATCGGCAAGCAGGACATCGAGGAAATCGTCGCCAAAATCGCCCGTATCCCGTCTCAACACGTGAGCACGGACGACAAGGGCGCGCTCAAGAACCTCGAACGCGACTTGAAGGCCGTCGTATTCGGCCAAGACAAGGCCATCGAAGTGCTAGCCAAAGCCATCAAGATGGCCCGCGCCGGCCTCGGCAACCCGGGCAAACCAATCGGCGCTTACCTGTTTTCGGGCCCCACCGGGGTGGGCAAGACCGAAGTGGCCAAGCAACTCGCCTACAGCCTAGGCATCGAACTACTGCGCTTCGATATGAGCGAATATATGGAGCGGCACGCCGTCTCCCGCCTGATCGGCGCCCCCCCGGGCTATGTCGGTTTCGAGCAAGGCGGCCTGCTCACCGAAGCCGTCAGCAAGAAGCCTTACTGCGTGCTCTTACTCGACGAGATCGAAAAGGCGCACCCGGATATCTTCAACATCCTGTTGCAAGTGATGGATCACGGCACCCTGACCGATAACAACGGGCGCAAGGCGGACTTCCGCAACGTGATCATCATCATGACCACCAATGCCGGTGCCGCGGAGCTGCAAAAATCGAGCATGGGCTTTACCACGGCCAAACAAGCCGGTGACGAAATGCAGGAAATCAAGCGCCTATTCACCCCTGAGTTCCGCAACCGGCTCGATGCCATCGTGTCTTTCCAGCCGCTCGACCACGACATCATCCTGCGCGTGGTCGACAAATTCCTCATGCAGCTCGAAGCGCAGCTGCATGAGAAAAAGGTGGAAGCCCACTTCACGCCCGCTCTCAAGGAAATGCTCGCCGCGAAGGGCTTCGACCCGCTCATGGGTGCCCGCCCCATGGCCCGGCTAATCCAAGATACCATCCGCGCCGCATTGGCAGATGAGCTCCTCTTTGGCCGCCTCACGCATGGCGGCAAGGTCACGGTCGGCCTCGGTGCCGACGGCCAAGTCGCGCTGGAGTTCGAAGAAGAAACCATCGCGGCTTAAGCCGCCACTCGCTCACCCAGCCATGCCTTACGCATGGCTTTTTCATGTCCAGCACCGGAGGAATCCCCGCATGTCGTTCAAAACCCCCGATCTTTGCGATGCGCACGAAGCGCAACTAGGCCAGACCCTGCGCGTCGTCGCCCCGATGTTCCAACGCTACGGCGCTCGCCACGCCTTTTGCGGCCAGATCGTCACCCTCAAGATCTTCGAAGACAACACGCTGGTGCGGGAAGTCCTCAGCCAGCCCGGTCAAGGCAAGGTGCTGGTCATCGACGGCGGCGGCAGCCTACGCTGCGCCCTAGTCGGCGACCAACTCGGCATCCTGGCGCAGAAAAACGGCTGGGAAGGCATCGTGGTCTATGGCTGCATCCGCGACTCCGCGGACATCGACCAGCTCGACATCGGCGTGCGCGCTCTGAACACCCACCCGCAAAAGAGCGTCAAGCGCGGCGTGGGCGAGCAAAACCTCGCCGTCACCTTCGGCGGCGTCACTTTCAACCCGGGTGAATGGCTCTATGCCGATGCGGACGGCATCTTGGTATCAAGCCACCCACTGACCTAAGGCCCGCACGCTCAATCCGACTTGGCGTAGGGCGCCCTGGGCACGCTACGCCATCCCTAGCACGGGGAGCCAGCCTCCCCGCCTCGCGCACCGCCCCACGCTGCCGCGCCGACTCGGCCTTTGCCGCCGCATTTCACTTTCGCCAAGCAGCTTTCGCAATAAGAAAAAACAAACATAAATAACTAATTTAAAACAATAAAATTTTATCTTGTGTCTTATATAAGATATGTGTTGCCACGCAAAAAAAATCGCTATAATGGCCGACATCGGAGCCTGATCGGATAGCAAGACATCCACGCGGACTCCGGGATCTTCCGCACAACATCCACATGAGGACTGAATATGAGCACTCGCGAACAGCAAATCGCCGCCCTGGAAAAGGACTGGGCCGAAAACCCCCGCTGGAAGGGCATCAAGCGCGGCTACTCCGCGGCTGATGTCGTCCGTCTGCGCGGCTCGCTGCAAATCGAATACACGCTCGCCAAGCGCGGCGCCGAAAAGCTGTGGGAGCTGGTGAATGGCAAGGCCAAGAAAGGCTATGTGAACGCGTTTGGCGCCATTACCGCCGGCCAGGCCATGCAGCAGGCCAAGGCGGGCCTGGAAGCCGTGTATCTGTCCGGCTGGCAAGTCGCCGCCGACGGCAACACCAGCGAGACGATGTACCCGGATCAGTCGCTGTACGCGTATGACTCGGTGCCGACCATGGTGCGCCGCATCAACAACACCTTCAAGCGCGCCGACGAGATCCAGTGGAGCCGTGGCATCAACCCTGGCGACAAGGAATTCATCGACTACTTCCTGCCCATCGTCGCCGACGCGGAAGCCGGCTTTGGCGGCGTGCTGAATGCCTTCGAGCTGATGAAGAACATGATCGCCGCGGGTGCCGCCGGCGTGCACTTCGAGGACCAGCTCGCCGCGGTGAAGAAGTGCGGCCACATGGGCGGCAAGGTGCTGGTGCCGACTCAAGAAGCCATCGAAAAGCTGATCGCCGCGCGCTTCGCGGCCGACGTGATGGGCGTGCCCACCCTGATCCTGGCTCGCACCGACGCCGAAGCCGCCAACCTGCTCACCTCCGACCATGACGCGCGCGACAAGCCCTTCCTGACCGGCGAGCGCACCCAGGAAGGCTTCTATCGCGTCAAGAACGGCTTGGAGCAGGCCATCTCCCGCGGCGTGTCTTACGCCCCCTATGCCGACTTGGTGTGGTGCGAAACCGGCACGCCGGACCTGGGCTTTGCGCGCGAGTTTGCCCAGGCCGTCCATGCCGCCTGCCCGGGCAAGCTGCTGTCCTACAACTGCTCGCCCTCCTTCAACTGGAAGAAGAACCTGGACGACAAGACCATCGCCAAGTTCCAAGACGAACTGTCGGCGCTGGGCTACAAGTACCAGTTCATCACCCTGGCGGGTATCCACGTCAACTGGTTCAACACCTTCAAGTTCGCCTACAACTACGCCCGCGGCGAAGGCATGAAGCACTATGTCGAAATGGTGCAGGAGCCGGAATTCGCCGCCCGCGAGCTGGGCTACACCTTCGTGTCGCACCAGCAGGAAGTCGGCGCCGGCTACTTCGACGACGTGACCACCGTGATCCAGGGCGGCTCCTCCAGCGTGAAAGCCCTGGCCGGTTCCACCGAAGAAGAGCAGTTCCACTAAGCCAGCGGCACGCCACGGCGACCGCATGACTTGCGCGATAGTCGCGCCCCAAGCCAGCTCCCACGCGGAGCTGGCTTTTTGTCATTGACAGCATCGCTACGCTAGCGAGACACACCAGACCTGATGGCAAACATGCGCCGCGCCCCGATGGCTTAAGCCCGAAGCACAGCCAGCCCGGCATCGCAAGGGAAAGCATCCCCTTGACGCATTCTAGGGCGCCCATGCATGCACGAGACGATGCGTTCTCATCTATCCGCCCCGTTCCTGCTCTTTGCTCTCTCCTCGGCCTGGGCCAGCGGCATCGACCGCTCCGGCCAAGGGCTAGGCGCCTTGTTTGAAAACGGCAATTATGTAGAAGTCGCGCTCAATCGGGTCATCCCGGAGGTACAGGGCCGAGACGCAAGTGGCGGCCGAACCCAAAACGTGGCCGGCGACTACTACCTACCCAGTGTCAGTCTCAAGCTCGATGCCAGTGAACGACTCGCCTTGGGCTTTGTGCTCGATCAACCCTACGGTGGCGACCTGCTTTACGGCGCCAGCACCCCTCTCTTCGCCGGCACTCTAGTCGATACGACCTCGCATGCCCTCCTGGGGCTGGCCCGCTACCGCTTCAATGCATACTTCAGCGTGCATGGCGGCATGCGGACGCAACGCGCGTTGGCTCGCATCGACCTGAAGGGGCTAGCCTATGGTCCGGTGGATGGCTATGAGCTACGTCTCGACCCAGACACGGCCTCGGCGCCAGTAATGGGACTGGCCGTGGAATACCCCGCCATCGCCCTGCGCCTTGCCATCACCTACCACGACGCCATCCAGCACCGCTTCAAGACGCGTGAATCGGCACCGCTAGCGCCGCTCAACGGCCAGAGCACGACCACCGTCACGACGCCCAGGGCTGTCAACGTGGACTTCCAAACTGGCCTCACCCAAGACAGCTTGCTATTCGCCCGACTGCGCTGGGTGAAATGGTCCGAATTCCGAGTCGCTCCCCGTCAATTCGCCCGGGTCACTGGCCAAGGCCTAGTGGATCAGCCGGACACCCGGATCTGGACTCTGGGACTCGTCCAGCAACTGACGCCGGCCTGGGCCGTAGCCGTCTCCTTGGATTATGAAGCGCGGGATAAGCCCATCCATTCCCCCCTCGCCCCTAGCAGCGGCCGCAAGGGCATCACCCTGGCCGCCATCTACACACGCGACCGTTACCGAGTCAGCGCGGGCATCGGCTACATCGAGCTGGGCGACACCCGCTTGGGTACTGGCAGACCGGTGCTCGAGCGCGCCCGGATGGGAGACGACAATCACAGTCTGGCGCTAGGCGCCAAGATCGGCTGGGCCTTCTGAGCCGACCACTTGCCGCCCAACGGATCTTCGGTTGGGTAAGATGGAGCGGCGGCCTTGCCCTGGGCTGCCAGGCGCATAGCGCCCCGAGGCGCGAACGAAAAAGGCCACGCCAAGGCCACACATGCTGGAAGCAAGAAACGCCAAAAAACGCGCATTCTCAATCGCCGACGACCGGCGCGGCTCATGCGCCAAGATTGCATTGCCAGTAACCCGGACGGGAATAGGTGCTCTTGAGCAAATCGATGAACAAGCGCACCCGCACCGGCAGGTGCCGCCGCTCGGGGAAGACAGCGAAGATGCCCACAGGAGGCGCGGCCAGATGGTCGAGCACGCTCACCAGACGCCCCGCGCGCAAGTCCTCACCCACCTCCCATTCGGAGCGCCAGGACAAACCCTGGCCAGCCAAGGCCCATTCATGCAGCACGGCGCCATCGTTGCACTCCAAGCTGCCACCAACCTTGAGCACCACGGTCTTGCCGGTGTCGGCTGGATCGCGAAATACCCAGCCGCGCTGCTGGCCCAGCGACAGGCAGTTATGCCGCGCCAAGTCGGCGAGCGTCTCGGGCCGCCCGCGCCGCTCGAGATAGGCCGGACTGGCCACCACCATGCGCCGCATCTCCCCAAGACGCACGCTCACGAGGCTGGAATCGGGCATCTCACCGATGCGCACGGCGCAATCGATGCCTTCATTGAGCAAATCTACGAGCCGGTCCGACAGATTGAGCTGGGCCGTGACCTCCGGATTCTCTTCGAGAAAACGCATAACCAAGGGCGCCACATGACGGCGCCCAAACCCAGCCGGAGCAGAAAGCTTGAGATGCCCGCTGGCTTTGACGCCACCTGCCGAAACACTGGCCTCCGCATTGGCCAGATCGGTGAGGATGCGCTGACAGTCCTCGAGAAAAGCCTCCCCCTCGAACGTAATCGACAACCGCCGAGTCGTGCGCACCAGGAGTTTGACCCCCAAACGCGCTTCGAGCGCATCCAGCCGCCGACCGATGATGGCCGGCGTCACGCCCTCGGCGCGGGCGGCGGCGGATAAGCTGCCACGCGTGGCCACGGCCACGAAGGCTTCGATTTGCTTGAGATGGTCCACGGCTTATTTTTTACTTTATGTAAAAGATAAATTGCTGAAATAGCGTATTTATTTTGCCGCTTGAGTGCAATAGACTGCATCTGTCCTCAACATCCCGATAAATTCTTTTGATCCAAGAAAGGACCACCATGAGCCTCACCCTGCCCCAAGGCATGCAAATCACCGCCCCCGTGAAGCCCGAATGGGAATTCATCTTGAGCCCGGAAGCGCTCGAATTCGTCGCCAAGCTGCACCGCGCTTTCGAAGGCCGCCGCCAGGAGCTGCTGAAGGCCCGCGTCGAGCGCCAGGCGCGAATCGACGCCGGCGAGATGCCTGACTTCCTGCCCGAGACCCAGCACATCCGCGCGGGTGACTGGAAGGTTGCGCCGCTGCCCAAGGCGCTCGAATGTCGGCGCGTCGAAATCACCGGCCCGGTCGAAGCCAAAATGATCATCAACGCGCTCAACTCCGGCGCCGACTCCTACATGACCGACTTCGAGGATTCCAACAGTCCGAAGTGGGAAAACCAGATCCAGGGCCAGGTGAACCTGTACAAAGCCATCCGCCGCGAGCTCACCTACACCAATGAAGCCGGCAAGCTCTATCAGCTGAACGACAAGATCGCCACGCTACAAATCCGCCCACGCGGCTGGCACCTCGACGAAAAGCATGTGCTCATCGACGGCCAGCGTGTCTCCGGCGGCATCTTCGACTTCGCTCTGGTGTTCTTTCACAACGCCAAGGAGCAAGTGGCCCGCGGCGCCGGCCCCTTCTACTACTTGCCGAAGATGGAGTCGCATCTCGAAGCCCGGCTGTGGAACGACATCTTCATCATGGCGCAAGAGCACATCGGCCTGCCACGCGGCACCATCAAGGCCACGGTGCTGATCGAGACCATCCTCGCCACCTTCGAGATGGAAGAAATCCTCTATGAACTGCGCGAGCACTCCGCCGGCCTCAACGCCGGGCGCTGGGACTACATCTTCTCGTGCATCAAAAAATTCAAGAAGAACAAGGACTTCTGCCTTGCCAACCGCAGCGCCATCACCATGGAAGTGCCCTTCATGCGCGCCTATGCGCTCGCACTCGTGCAGGCCTGCCATAAGCGCGGCGCGCCGGCCATCGGCGGCATGAGCGCGCTGATTCCGATCAAGAACGACCCGGTGGCCAACGAAAAAGCGCTGGCGGGCATCCGCCACGACAAGCGCCGCGACGCCAACGACGGCTTCGACGGCGGCTGGGTCGCGCATCCGGGCCTCGTCTCCATCGCCATGGAAGAATTCGTCAAGGTGCTAGGCGAGCGCCCGAATCAATGGGATAAGCAAGTCGAAGGCAGCTTCGGCCCCAAAGACTGGCTCAACTTCCAGCCCGAGCAGCCGATCACCGAGGCCGGCTTGCGCAACAACATCAACGTCGGCATCCACTATCTCGGCAGCTGGCTGGCCGGCAACGGCTGCGTGCCCATCCACAACCTGATGGAAGACGCTGCCACCGCCGAAATCTCGCGCTCGCAAGTGTGGCAGTGGGTGGTCTCGCCCAAGGGCGTGCTCGACGATGGCCGCAAGGTCACGGCGGAAATGGTGCGCCCGATGATCGCCGAGGAGCTCGTCAAGGTCAAAGCCACCGTCGCCGCCCAAGGCGAAGACACCGCGACCTACGACCAGGCCGCCGAAATCTTCGACCGCATGAGCCTGACGCCCGACTACCCCGAGTTCCTGACCCTGCCGCTGTACGAAGCGATGGAATGACCCCCACCCCAACGCCCCGGCCCCGCCGGGGCGTTCTGCATGGGCGCATACACGGCCATGCCGCCCAAAACGCCAACCATATCCCCCCTTGACCCACCTTGCCTCTGGCATCAACAACGGGTACCATCCGCCGCCGTCGTCGTGTCCGACCAGGACGAACGGCGTCACGCAGCCGTTACGGCCATGGACACGGCCTGGCTGCTAGACAATAGGGCACATCGAAAAACCGCCGCGAGCAGGCGGAAGGCAAGGCACCTGGAGCGCAGCGACCGAGACCTATCAAGGCGATAGGCGAGGGAGCGAGCACCGTGCCACGCCGCCATTCGGCCGCGCAGCAGGTTTTTCGAGGTGCCCAATCGTGTCCTTCCTGCAGTAGGTGCCTGTTCCGGCGACGGAATAGGTGAAACGGGAACGAGGTGAGCGATGCGCACGAATCGCAATGCCTCGGCTGCCCCCGCAACGGTAAGCCAGTGCGGCTGCATCACGGTGAATCAGCGATTCACCAGCCACTGCGGCGTTACGTGACATCTTCGGGATGTGCGCGAGCACCGTGGGAAGGCGATACGGCAAAACTGACAAGCCCGGAGACCGGCCTGCTGCATTTCTTGCTGTCCGCGCAATCGGCACAGCATGTACCACAGATCGTCTGCGGGGTTGCGGATGATGACAGCGTGGCGCGCCCTCACCCTAGGGCTGCGCGCGTTCATCTTTACGCGTGCAGACGGTCGCTTTTCAGGAACCGACCATGCAACACGCCACGCATCATTACCTTGATTTTTGTTCCCGCGCAAAATTAAAGCAGCTTGTCATCGCTCTAGCCATCGCCATTCCTATCCCTGTTATCGGCCAAACCGAGCTACCGGCGATAGAAGTCACTGCCCGACGCGACAATGCCACACGCTTTCTCGATCAGCCCAGCACCACGGCCAGTCGCACAGGTCTGACGGCACGCGAATTGCCGGCGACGACAAGCTCCGTGGATGCCACGCAAATCGAAGAGCGCGGCGATTTCCTGGTACGCGAAGCTATCACGCGGGCACCCGGCATTACCGATATCGGCGCGGGAGGTACGGGCGGGCTCGCGTTTTCTGCGCGCGGCTATACCGGCACCAACTCGGTCGGCATCGCCGAAGACGGCATTCGCATCCAGACTGGCGCCGGAACGCAGAACTATCCGGGCAGCAGCTGGGGCTATGAGCGAATCGAGGTACTGCACGGACCGGCATCCGTCGTCTATGGCAGTGGCACGGTCGGCGCCACCATCAATGCGGTGCGCAAGGAGCCAAGCCGGCATCCAACACAAGAAATCATGGCCGCACTCGGAACCGACGGCGTCAAACGGCTCGGACTTGGCGCAACCGGTGGCTTAGGAGAAAGCGCGTCCTACCGGGTCGACGTTTATGGCACGCACAGCGATGGCTACCGCGACCTCGGCGATTCCCGCGGCGGCAAGCTCATGGGCCGGCTACGGCTACAGCCAACTGCCGCTTTGCGCATCGATTTGCCCGCAGACCACAGCCAACAGCACCCGGAACGGTATTGGGGCACCCCGCATGACAGAGGCCGGATACTCCCAGAATTGCGCCGCGAAAACTACAACGCAGAAGACTCCGTCATTCGCTATGAAGACACGCGCTTGCGTACCCGCGCCGAATGGCAGGTAACGGACCGCCTGACGCTTGCGAACGAGCTCTATCACTTCGAATCCAAGCGCCGCTGGATGAACATCGAAAACTACAAGTTCAACCCCGTTCTCCAGCGCATCGACCGCAGCGACTACCTTCATATCCAACACGAGCTATCACAAACAGGCAATCGTCTCGAGGCCCAACTTACAGAGGGCAGACACCGCATAGTCATGGGATGGGAGGCCGCGCATGTCGATTTCCGGCACATCAACAACGCCCCTTATCGCGGCCAATCCAGTGTCAGCCTGCACGACCCGGCGCATGGCAAGTGGTTTAGCCTGGACCCCACCTTGGCCAAATACGACACTTCGACAGTACTGCAAGCGTTTTATGCCGAAGATGCTTGGCAAATCGACGAACACTGGCTGCTATTGGCCGGCATTCGTCACGATCATGCCCGCATCGAGCGTGACGAGCTGGTCGCCGGCACGGATTTTCAACGCACCTTGCAAGGTAATGCTTGGCGTCTGGGCCTGACCCACTTTCTGAGCGCGAACACAAGCCTTTATGCACAGTATGCAACCGGCCACGATCCAGTGACATCGATGATTTCCCTTAATCTAGCCAACGCAGATTTCAAGCTGAGCACGGGCCAACAAATCGAAGTCGGGGTCAAACAAAAACTTGAAGCCGGTCGCGGCGAATGGACGGCGGCGCTCTACCGTATCGACAAGGACGACATTATCACCCGTGACCCCAACCATGCGGCGCTATCCATCCAAGGAGGCAGCCAATACGCCCAAGGGATCGAAATCGCCGCCACCATCACGCCTTGGCGCCAATGGCGCTTCGAGGGTAATGCCGCCTGGCTACAAGCAAAATACAGCGAATTGAACGAGCGGGTCGGAAATGTTGCCGTGTCTCGCGCCGGTAAAACCCCGCAAAACGTCCCCGAGTTCGTCGCCAATCTGTGGGCCCACCATACGCTAGGTAGGCTGCAAACATCACTCGGACTGCGTCACGTCGGCAAGAGCTATGCCGACAACGCAAACTCGCTCGCCATCCCTGCATTTACCGTCGCCGATGCGAGCATCGCCTGGCGACTGGACAGGCAGACAACCCTGCGCTTGCTTGGCCGCAACTTGACCGACAAGGTCTATGCGACTCGCACCTACAACAGCCAATTCATTCTCGGCGAGCCACGGCGTTTCGAACTGGTCGCAGAAATGCGGTTCTAGCCCAAGCAGCATTCTACAAAGTATTGCGCACGGAACATTGCCGTCGATCTGCATAGGGCAACGCTATGAGCTTTCGTCACTTGACGCGCTGGCTGTATCTCGGTCACCGCTGGCTGGGCATAGCACTCGGCACAATGGTCCTACTCTGGTTTTTATCAGGCCTGGTCATGCTCTTTGTGGCCCGCCCCGAATTCAGCGAAACCGAGCGCCTCGCCAGCTTGCCCCACATCGATGCCAAACAGGTGCGCATCTCTCCGCTCGCCGCCTGGCAGGCCTTAGGTCTGTCAGGCGCTCCTGAGTCAATTCGGCTCGATGCCAGCGGCAACCAGCCTACCTACCGCATTTTGGCCCATCGGCAATGGTTTGCTGTCGATGCAAGCAGCGGGCGAGTCTTGCCGCCCATCGATCGAGACAGCGCCCGGCGCCTCGCCGAACGTCATGCCGGCAGCGCCGCCGTCGAGAATATTTCATTGCTCGAGCGCGACCAATGGACACTTTACCGGCGCTTCGACCCATTCAGGCCCTTTTGGCACATCCAGTTCGCCGATGGCAGGGAACTCTATGTCGCCATGCGCTCGGGTGAATTGGTACTCGACACCACACCGATGGAACGGTCATGGAATTGGCTGGGCAGCGTCGTACACTGGCTTTATTTCACTCCCTTGCGAGAAAACCCGGGGTTATGGCGCAACCTCGTCTTGTGGGTGAGTTTTTCCGCGCTGCTCCTCGCTTTTAGCGGCTTTTTAATCGGCTGGCAACGCTTGCGCCTGCGCAACCGCTACGGCGGGATGCACGTCACCCCCTACCGTAGTCACTGGAAACGGAGACATCATCTGCTAGGTCTAGCAGCCGCCCTCATCCTATGCACATGGCTCGTCAGCGGATGGCTATCACTGGGGCCTTTTGGCTTTGCTACGGCTCCCAAGCTTCCGGCACACACAGGAACTCTGCTGACTCCGCTGCTCAACGAGCTGCCCAAACCAGACCCCGCCGCCCGCGAGCTAGAGTGGCGCCTGCTCGGCCAAACACGGCTTTACATCGAAAAACGCGGCAAAGATTCTCGCATCGGCCGCGACGGGCAACCTATATCGCCCATGCTGTCCCTCTCCGAAATCGCAAGCGCTGCCAATACCCTAGGTATCGGCACGGTACGCCATGCAGCCTGGCTATACACAGCAGACAGCCGCTATTACCCACTCCGGCACCACCCACGCGCCTTCCCGGTCGCCCGCGTCGAATTTGAAGACGCGGCCGCCACGGTGCTCTACATCTCCACCCACAATAGCCGCATCG
>JAOAIO010000033.1 GCA_026414665.1 Azovibrio sp. | reverse complement strand
CCCGCCGCGATTCAGAACCTTGGCATCCGCACCAAGCTGATCCTGCTCTTCATCCTGATCAAGGTCATTCCCCTGGTCTTACTCGCCCTTTTGGCTTGGGAAGGCGTTACCCGTCTCGGGCAGCAAGTCTCGGGCGAGACCGAGCAGCTCACCGCCGAGGTGCGTGGCACCGTGGCCGACATGGGCAAGACCTTCTCCAGCGCTGCCGAACGCGCCCTCAACGACCGTGCCCGGGAAGAGCTGGAGCGGCTCACCACCGACACGGCGCGCGCCATCGCCGATTTTCTCTACGACCGCGACCAAGACATTTTGCTTGCCGCCCAGCTTGAACCCGCGGAGCACGCTTACCGCCGCTTTCTCGCGCACCGGCAGCGCAAGTTGGTCGATCCCGGCGAGTGGGAGCTGGCTGCCGATGGTCAATCCTGGATTGCGCGAGAAAGTCGCACCGTGCCGCATCGCCGCGTCGAAGCGAGCAACCCGGAAAACCGCCAGGATTTCCATTACCGGGTGCCGGAAACCGTAGTGCGCCAGCGCCCCGCGCCGCTCTTTCACGAAATCACCTTCGTCGGCCTGGACGGCCGGGAAAAACTCAAAGTCAGCGCCACCGACCTGCTGCCCCGCGACTTGCGCGACATATCGCGCAAGGAAAACACCTATGCCAAGGCGGAAACCTATTTCGCCGAGTTGCAAAAGCTCAAGCCCGGCCAAATCTATGTATCCAACGTGATCGGCCCTTACGTGCCATCGCGCATCATCGGCCCGGTGGTGCCGGAGAAGGCCAAGAGCCTGGGCATTCCCTTCGCGCCGGAAGAAGAAGCCTATGCCGGGCGGGAAAACCCCAAGGGCAAGCGTTTTCAAGGCATCGTGCGCTGGGCGACACCGGTGTTGCAGAACGGCCGCATCGCCGGCTACGTCACACTCGCGCTCGACCACCGCCACATCATGAGCTTCACCGACAATCTGATGCCGACGGACAAGCGCTATACCGCGATTGCCGATGCCAGCGAAGGCAATTACGCTTTCATCTGGGATTATCTCGATCGCTCGATTGCGCATCCGCGCCACCACTCCATCGTCGGCTTCGATCCTGCCACCGGCGAATACGCCGTGCCCTGGCTGGAAGCCTCGCTCTATGAAGGCTGGCAGCAAAGCGGCAAGCCCTTGCGCGAATACTTGGCCGGCATTCCCCCCTTCGACCGCCAAAGCCGCGACAAGAAACCCGCCAAGGCGCTCACCCAGGCCGGCTTGGTCGGGCTTGAATGCCGCTATCTGAATTTCGCGCCGCAGTGCCAGGGCTGGCACGATCTCACTCAGTTCGGCGGCTCCGGCTCCTTCTTGATCCTGTGGTCCGGCGTCTGGAAGCTGACCACGGCTGCCACCATTCCCTATTACACCGGCCAATATGGCGCCACGCCGCGCGGTTTCGGCTATGTCACCATCGGCGCCAATATCGACGACTTCCAAAAACCGGCGCAACTAACGGCCAAGCAAATGGCAGCCAGGGTCGAGGAATTCGGCGAAAAGATGAAAGCCCGGCAAGTCAGCCTGCACGACATGATCGAGACGGCGATGACGCGCACCGCGACAAGCCTGACGCTATCCACCTTGCTCATGATCGCCGTGGTGGTCGCCATCGCCGTCTGGATCGCCTCGATGTTGACGCGGCGCATCACTGACCTGATCGCCGGACTCGGACGCATCGAGAGCGGCGATTATGGCTTCCGCTTCGCGCATATCGCGGATGACGAGCTTGGCCGCCTGAACGACTCGCTCAACCGCATGGCTGACAGCGTCCAGGAATCCTTCGCCCGGCTCGAACAGGCGCGGCAAGAGGCTGAGCAAGCGAACCGCATGAAGAGCGATTTCCTAGCGCGCATGTCGCACGAGCTACGCACGCCGTTGAATGGCATCCTGGGCTTTTCGCAACTCATCCAACTGGATGCCCCCACCGACGACATCCGCGAGCAGGCGCGCACGATTTTCCAGAGCGGCGAGCACCTGCTCCGGCTGGTCAATGACATCCTCGATCTCGCCAAGATCGAGGCCGGTCACATGGCTCTGGAAAAGCTGCCGCTCGATCTGCCCGCCCTGCTCGAAGAAGTGGCGAGCTTGCACCGCGCCGCAGCCCAGCAAAAGGGGCTGGAATTACATCTGGAGAAGGCGGCGGATCTGCCGCAGCAGTTCCTGACCGACCCGACCCGCTTACGTCAAATCCTCAACAATCTGCTCAACAATGCCGTCAAGTTCACCGCTGCCGGCCACGTTGGCCTCAGCGTCTGGCGCAGCGCCGAGCGTGTGCATTTTGCGGTGCGGGATACCGGTCCCGGCATCCCGCCTGAAGCCCAGGCCATCATCTTCGAGAAATTCCGCCAGGCATCGAGCTTCGTCACCCGCGAGCACGGCGGCAGCGGCTTGGGCCTTGCGCTGGTGCGCGAGCTGGTAACGCTGATGGGTGGCGACATCCAGCTCGAATCGACCCCAGGCGCAGGCGCCTGCTTCGAGTTCTGGCTTCCCTTGGCAGAAAATTGAGCCGCTGGCCGCGCTTTAGCGGGCCGTCACAAAACGACTACGGCCGCCGTGAAAGTCGATCCGCGACTCCCGCCTTGCCCCTCCCTTTGTGGGGGATCGGCTGGGGTCAATCCGGTAGCTTCGCCATCAGCGCTTCCATCGTCACCGGCTTGATGACGATATCGTCGAAGCCGGCGCGCATGATGCGCGCTTTCTCCGATTCCATGGCGTGCGCGGTGTAGGCAACCACGTGTAGCCCTTGCGTGGCTTCCATCTGACGGATGCGCCGGCAGACTTCCTCGCCATCGAGGCCCGGCATACTGATGTCGAGCAAAACGTAATCGAAGGCGGAGGCTTCCAGCATCGCCAAGGCCGTCAGGCCGTTGTCGGCCTCCTCGACGCGCCAGCCGCGCTTTTGCAGCATCGCTGCCGCAAGCTTGCGATTCACCTGATTGTCGTCTACGACGAGCACCCGCTTCATGCTAAAACCTTATTCGAATCACGCAGAACCCGTGCCCCCCGGCAGGCACCAAGCCTTGCTTGCCATAGCTCGCCTGGCGGCCAAGCCCGGCAAATGATAGCCGTCCGTTTTTTGAAGCGCGCTTAAATTGCGTGTGGCGGCGCTTGGAGCGGTAGAGGTCGGCAGCTTAGCGTTTTCGCGCGTCCCTGTCGATGTCGGTCTGGCATCCGTTATCATGCGCAGCCCGTAAGCACATCGATGGACACGCTCATGCCTAGCGCTACTCCTCAAACCATCCGCCTTGCCGATTACCGGCCGCCGGCCTACTGGGTCCGTCATGTGGACCTGGATGTGGATCTACGCGATACCGCTACTGCAACCCAGGCGATCGTCACCGCCCGCATCGAGCTTTATAGGAATCCCGACGTTGCCGGGAACGGCCGTCTCGAACTCGACGGCGAGGCGCTGGAAACTTTGAGTGTCACGGTCGATGGCAGGCCCCATCCCCACACGCTCACCGCCGACCGGCTGATGCTCACCGATCTGCCCGATAGCTGCACGCTCGAAACCCGGGTGCGCATTCATCCCGACACCAATACCCGACTTTCCGGGCTCTACCGCAGCAAGGATGGCTATTTCACCCAGTGCGAGGCCGAGGGCTTCCGCCGTATCACCTGGTTTCTGGATCGGCCGGATGTGATGGCGACCTATCGCGTCACCTTACATGCCGACAAGGCTCGCTTGCCCGTGCTACTCGCCAATGGCAACCCCGTCGCCCACGGCGATGAGCCAGATGGGCGGCATTATGCGGTGTGGGAAGACCCTTTTAAGAAGCCCTGCTATCTGTTCGCCTTGGTTGCCGGCAAGCTCGACGTGCTGCGCGACACGTTCGAGACCGCCTCCGGCCGCAGCGTGCAGCTCGCCATCTACGTCGAACCAGGCAAGCTCGACCAGTGCGCGCACGCCATGGCGGCGCTGAAGAAAGCAATGCGCTGGGACGAGGAACGCTTCGGCCTCGAATGCGACCTCGACCACTACATGATCGTCGCCGTCGGCGATTTCAACATGGGCGCGATGGAAAACAAGGGCCTCAACATCTTCAACACCAAGTACGTGCTGGCGCGCCCGGATGTCGCCACCGATGTCGATTTCGAGAACATCGACCGCGTCGTCGCGCACGAATACTTTCATAACTGGACCGGCAACCGCGTCACCTGCCGCGACTGGTTCCAGCTCTCGCTCAAGGAAGGCCTGACCGTCTTCCGCGACCAGGAATTCGGCGCCGACGTGCATGATCGCCAGACCGCCCGCATCCGCGAAGTACGCGCCTTGCGCGCCACCCAGTTCCCAGAAGATGCCGGCCCGATGGCGCACCCGGTGCGGCCCACGGCCTATGTCGAGATCAACAATTTCTACACCGCCACGGTGTACGAAAAAGGCGCCGAGGTAGTGCGCATGATCCAGACGCTGATCGGCCGCGATGCCTTCCGCGCCGGCATGGACGAATACTTCCGCCGCCACGATGGTCAGGCCGTCACCTGCGAGGATTTCGTCGCCGCGATGAGCGCCGCCTCGGGCTTCGACTTTAGCCAGTTCATGCGCTGGTACAACCAGCCCGGCACCCCGCACGTCGCCGTCGACGGCCACTACGACGCGGCATCGCGGACCTACACGCTGACCTGCACCCAAAGCAATCGCCGGGCTTCCGACGAAGCGCCCTACCTGATCCCGATCCGCGTCGCCCTGTTCTCAACAGCCGGCGACCTGCTGCCCGGCAGCGAACGCACCTTGCAGCTTGTCGCCACCCGCCAGTCCTTCGTCTTCAACGACGTCGCTGCCGAACCCGTGCCGTCGCTACTGCGCGATTTCTCGGCGCCGGTCTATCTCGATTTCGACTACACGCCGGAACAACTGGCCCTGCTGCTGGCCCACGAATCCGATCCTTTCAACGCCTGGGAAGCCGGCCAGCGCTTGGCCACGACGCTGATCCTCGACGCCGCGCAGGCCATCGCTGCCGGGCAAAGTCCGGTCTGGCCCGACACCTTCACCGCCGCCTGCCGCCGGCTGCTTGAGACGCACGCCGAACGGAGCCCCGCCTTCGTCGCCGAAGCCCTGACCTTGCCAGGAGAAAGCACCCTGGCCGAAAGCCAGACGGTGGTCGACCCAGAGGCGCTGCATGGCGCACGCAACGCGCTCCGTCTACACCTCGCGCACGCGCTGGAGGCTGAGCTTGGCGCTGCCTACGCCGCGCTCGCGCCGCAGGGCCGCTACCACTTCGATGCCGAAGCTGCCGGCCGCCGTGCCTTGCGCAACGTCTGCCTCACCTACCTGCTCGAACTCGATACGCCGGCCTACCGTGCGCTGGCCTGGTCGCAATTCGAGACGGCGGACAATATGACCGACCAATTCGCCGCGCTCGCCGCCCTTGCCAATCTCAACGCCGCCGATTGCCCGGAACGCGAGCATGCCCTGGCGATTTTCTATGCACGTTGGCAAGACGAAGCCCTGGTGGTGGACAAGTGGCTCGCCGTGCAAGCGGCGAGCCGTCGCCCGGACACACTTGCGCGGGTGCAGGCACTCACCGGCCACCCGGCCTTTGACCGCGCCAACCCGAACAAGGTCTATGCCTTGCTAAGAAGCTTCGGCGCCAACCAAGTCCGCTTTCATTGCGCCGATGGCGCCGGGTATCGCTTTTTGGCCGAGCAGATCCGGCTGCTCGACCCGATCAATCCACAAGTAGCGGCCCGCCTGGCGCGCAGCTTCGATCGCTGGAAGCGGTTCGACGCAGGGCGCCAGCGCCATGCCCGCGCTGTGCTAGAAGCGCTGCGCGAGCACCCTGGCCTATCGCGTGACGTGTTCGAGATCGTCGATCGCGCGCTGGCGTGACACGCTCTTGGCATCATCCCAGCCCTGAAGGCCCGAGCCGCCGCCGCGGCAGGGCCGGGCGTTTTCACTCACCGATCACATCGACACCTTTGGGCGGCGTGAATTGAAAGAGGCTCGTGGCCAAGGACGGGTTGCGTTCGGGCGCATGAAAGCGCAAGGTGGTGTGCTGGCCAAAGTTGTCGAACATCTCCATGGCTTTGAGCTGGCCATCCGGCGTAAATCCCAGGCGCACCCGCTCGAATCCGGCTTCTTGGCTACGCGGCCGGGCTTCGGCCCAGATCAGTCCATCGCGGTTCTCGCCTTCGCTCAATTCGAACTGGCGCAGCATGTCGCGGCCGCCAGAGAGCAGCGCCGCCGGCGTCGCCCCCAGGGCTTGATCCATCTTGCGCACCGTGACCTGCTCGAGCTCGGGATCATAAATCCAGACTTTCTGGCCGTTGCCCACCATGAGCTGCGCATAAGGGCGCTCTACTTCCCAGCGAAACTTGCCGGGCTTTTGCAAGGCGAGCCGGCCACTCGATTGTTGCGCCTTGCGGCCGCTCTTGAGCAACACCGTCTGGGAGAATTCAGCGCGAAAACTGCGCGTGTCGGCAATGAATTGGCGCAAGGCATCGACCGCCCCGGCATGGGCCAAAAGCGGCAAGCCAAGGGCGGCAAATAGGAACAAGCGACGTTTCATGGTGCAAGCCTCATGGCGAAAAGCGCCCAGTGTGCCAGAACGGGCGCGGGGGTTCTGCAAGTTTTGGTAACTGGCGCTCGCATGAGCGGCCCCGCGCACGAGCGGGGGCTAGCGCGGTGCTCATGCCTCCTCCTTACGCGCCAGAACCTCGCGTCCGCCGCGGCTATCCATGGCCGAGACGAGACCGGCGTGTTCCATGGCCTCGATCAGGCGTGCCGCGCGGTTATAGCCGATGCGTAGATGCCGTTGCACCAGAGAAATCGAAGCGCGGCGATTCTTCAGCACCACCTCGACGGCTTGGTCATAGAGCGGGTCGCTTTCCGCATCGCCGCCCTCCTCGCCGCTCCCGCCGGCTTCATCCTCCAAGCTGCCGCTCAGGATGTCTTCGATGTAATCGGGCGTGCCGGTCTGCTTCAGATAGTCGACGACCCGGTGCACTTCATCGTCCGTCACGAACGCGCCATGCACGCGGGTCGGGTAGCCAGTACCCGGCGCGAGATACAACATGTCGCCCTGGCCAAGCAGGTTTTCCGCCCCCATTTGGTCGAGGATGGTGCGTGAGTCGATTTTGCTGGAAACCTGAAAAGAAATGCGGGTTGGAATATTGGCCTTGATCAGCCCCGTAATCACATCGACACTCGGACGCTGCATGGCCAGAATCAAGTGCAGGCCAGCGGCGCGCGCCTTTTGCGCTAACCGAGCAATCAGCTCTTCGACCTTCTTGCCCACCACCATCATCAAATCGGCCAGTTCATCGATCACGACCACGATGTAAGGCAGGCTAGTCAGCGGCTCAGGCGCCTCCGGCGTGAGGCTGAAAGGATTCGGGATGGTTTCGCCACGTTTTTCCGCCTCGCGGATCTTGGCATTGAAGCCAGCCAGGTTGCGCACGCCCATGGCGCTCATGAGCTTGTAGCGCTTTTCCATCTCGGCGACGCACCAGTTCAGGGCGTTGGCCGCCTGGCGCATATCGGTGACTACCGGCGCGAGCAGGTGCGGAATGCCCTCATAAATCGACAGCTCCAGCATCTTGGGGTCGATCAAGATGAGCCGCACGGTGTCTGGCTCGGCCTTGTAGAGCAAGGAGAGGATCATGGCATTGACCCCCACCGACTTACCCGAGCCGGTGGTGCCGGCCACCAGCAGGTGCGGCATCTTGGCCAGATCGGCCACCACCGGCTGGCCGCCGATATCCTTGCCGAGGGTTACGGTGAGCGGGCTCGTCATGTCGTTCCAGGGCTTGCTCGCGATGATCTCGGCCAGCTTCACCGTTTGCCGGCGCGGGTTGGGCAATTCCAGCGCCATGCAGGATTTGCCCGGCACAGTCTCGACCACGCGAATCGACACCAGGGCCAGCGCGCGCGCCAGATCGCGGGCGAGATTGACGATTTGAGCGCCCTTGACGCCCGTTGCCGGCTCGATCTCGTAGCGCGTGATGACGGGCCCGGGCAGAGCGGCCAGCACCTTCACTTGCACGCCGAAGTCGGCAAGCTTGCGCTCGATCAAGCGCGAAGTGAATTCGAGCGTATCCGCCGCCACGGTCTCCACCTGCGCGGGTGCCGGGTCGAGCAGATGCAAGGCCGGCAGACGGCCACCGACGACGGCTTCGGGAAAGAGCGTCGCTTGCTTTTCGCGCTCGATGCGTTTTTCCGCCTTGGGCGAAACTTCGATCTCGACAGCCGCCGGCGGCTCGATCAACACCGGTTCTTGCTGCTCGACCCGCTTCTTTTCCTCTTCGACCACCGCTTCGCGCTGCTGCGCCACTTCCCGGCCGATGCGCTTATCCTGCCAGCGCTCATAAAGCCGGAACAGCACGAGATACAGCGCTTCCAGCCACTGCCCCAAGCGCTCGCAAAACCACAGCCAAGACATGCCGGAAAAAACGCTCCAGCCCACGGCCATGGCGGCAAGCAACAGCAAGGTAGCGCCGGTATAGCCCATGGCCCCGGCGAGCGCGCCGCCGACCTCGACCCCGACCATGCCGCCCGGCGCCATCGGCAAATCGAGCCGATGCGAATAAAAGCGCAAGGATTCGAGCCCGGCGCTTGCCGTGAGCAGTAGGAAAAAGCCAGCCATGGCGATGTAGAGCGGCCGCCGGTCACGCGCTCCTTCGGCCTCGCCCAAGCCGTTCAAGCGCCGATAGCCCCACCAGACGAACATGAACAAGAGAACGATCCACCACCACGCCGACAAGCCGAACAAATACAGTAAGAGATCGGAAATCCAGGCCCCGGCCCGCCCTGCCGGATTGTGCAGGACGGAGGTGCCCACGGCGTGCGACCAGCCCGGATCGCCTGGGTGATAGCCCCACAGCGACAAAGCCAGAAACAAGGCTAGCGCGCCGATCACCAGCCAGCGCGATTCTTGCAGCAAGAAGCCAATCTTCTCGGGGAGAGGGCTAGGGTTTTCGATGCGTCGGGGAGATGTCGCCATTGCGGCTCCTAGATAAGAATATGCTACTATTTCAAGCGCATTGCCAAGCCAGGGCGTAACGCTTAAATTTCATTGACTTATGCGCGGATTATAAAGCTTTGAATGAAAAGTTCCAGCCGCGCTGCTTGTCCATCCCTGAAAGCAAAGGTCTATAATTTCCTACCCCCGAACGCACAGAAAGAGTAAGCCATGTCCGAAGCCACCCGCCACGCTCCCCTGCTCATCCTCGGTTCCGGCCCTGCCGGCTATACTGCCGCAGTCTATGCCGCCCGCGCCAATCTCAAGCCCGTACTGATTACCGGGCTCGCGCAAGGTGGTCAATTGATGACCACCACCGAAGTCGATAACTGGCCTGCCGATGCGGATGGGGTGCAGGGTCCCGAACTGATGGCCCGTTTCGAGAAGCATGCCCGCCGCTTCGATACCGAAATCGTATTCGACCACATCCACACGGTCCGCCTACAACAAAAGCCGTTCACCCTGATCGGCGATGCCGGCACCTATACCTGCGATGCGCTCATCATCGCCACCGGGGCTTCCGCCATGTACTTGGGACTGCCCTCGGAAGAAAAATTCATGGGCAAGGGCGTCTCGGCCTGCGCCACCTGCGATGGCTTTTTCTACCGCAACAAGCCGGTGGCCGTGGTCGGCGGCGGCAATACCGCGGTCGAAGAGGCGCTCTACCTCGCCAACATCGCCAGCCATGTGACCCTGATCCACCGCCGCGACAAGTTCAAGGCCGAGAAGATCATGGTGGACAAGCTCTACCAGAAAGTCGAGGAAGGCAAGATTAGCCTGCTGCTCGACTCGGTGCTCGATGAAGTGCTCGGCGATGCTTCCGGCGTCACCGGACTCAAGGTGCGGCATGTGAAAACCGGCGCCATTCAAGAAGTCGCGGTGCCTGGGGTATTCATCGCCATCGGCCATAAGCCCAATACCGACATGTTCGTCGGCCAATTGGAGATGGAGAATGGCTATATCGTCACCCAAGGCGGTCGCCACGGCAATGCCACGCAAACCAGCATTCCCGGTGTTTTCGCCGCCGGCGACGTGCAGGACCCGACCTACAAGCAAGCCATCACCAGCGCGGCCTCCGGCTGTCAAGCCGCCCTCGACGCGGAGCGCTATCTCGACAATCTCGGCCTCGCCGGCCAGGCAGCTCGCTAAACGCCATGGGGCGGCGGCGCGCCCTGCATCCTGCTTTCGACGCCCTGGCTGGCCTAGCCCCCAAGCCAGCCAGGGCGCAGCAGATTTCCCCCAAAGACGCGCCGCTTGCGCCAAGCGAGGCAGACCTATTTCGCGCGGCCATGGTTGGCGTGCGCCCCCTCCCCCCGAGCGGCCGCGCCGAGCTCGAACCGCCCCGCCCCAAGCCCATTCCCCGCTTTCGCCAACGCGATGAAGCCGCCGTCTTGGCGGAAGCGCTGTTGGGCCCTCTAAGCTTCGAGGACCGCCTCGACATGGGCATTGAAGCCGCTTATTTGCGCCCAGGCCTTCCCCGTCGCCTGCTCTCGGACTTGCGTAAAGGACGCTGGGTGATCCAGGCCGAGCTCGATTTGCATGGACTCTACCGCGACGAGGCGCGCGCCGCGCTGGCAGGCTTTCTCGCTGCCTGCCTGCGCAAAGGCTATCGCTGCGTGCGCATCATTCACGGCAAGGGGCTCTCTTCCCCCGGCGGCGAATCGGTGCTGAAAGCCCTATCCCGCGCCTGGCTCGCCCGCCGCGACGAAATTTTGGCTTTTTGCCAAGCCAAGCCGCACGACGGCGGCGAAGGCGCCCTGCTGGCGCTGCTCAAGGCGGCCCGCCGCCCAGGCTAGACACGCCTGCCGCGCTGTTTTCCGCGTGCATCGCTCAAATCGCAGCCTCGCCGGTTTCGCCCGTGCGGATGCGCACCACCTGCTCGACGGGCAGAACGAAGATTTTGCCATCGCCGATCTTGCCCGTGCCGGCGGCCTTGATGATGGCGTCGATGGCCGGCTCGACGATGTCATCGGCGACGACGATCTCAAGCTTGATCTTGGGCAAGAAATCCACCACGTATTCCGCCCCGCGATAGAGCTCCGTGTGTCCTTTCTGACGCCCGAACCCCTTCACTTCGGTGACGGTAAGGCCGGTGATGCCGATCTCGGAGAGGGCTTCGCGCACCTCGTCGAGCTTGAAGGGCTTGATGATGGCTTCGATCTTCTTCATGTTGCAACTCCTACGTATCAATATTCGTCCACATAGCGGTTAGTAATGGGGTAGCGCCAATCCTTGCCGAAGCCCCGGGGCGTGATGCGCACCCCGACCGGCGCCTGGCGGCGCTTGTATTCAGCTAGGCGCAAGAGCCGCACCACCTTCCTGACGGCATCTTCGGGCAGACCGGCCGCAATCAGCTCGCGTGGGCTGCGGTCTTCTTCCATGTAGCCTTGCACGATGGCATCGAGGATATCGTATTCGGGTAGGGAGTCTTGATCCTTCTGATCCGGCCGTAGCTCGGCCGACGGAGGGCGCACGATGATGTTCTCGGGAATCGGCGGTTTGTCGGGGCTCATGCGATTGCGGTAGCGCGCTAGGCGATACACCAAAGTTTTATAGACATCCTTGATCACGGCGAAACCGCCCGCCATATCGCCATAAAGCGTGCAATAGCCAACCGCCATTTCCGATTTGTTGCCCGTGGTCAGCACCAGCGCCCCGGTCTTGTTGGACAGCGCCATCAGGATCATGCCCCGGGCCCGGGCTTGGATGTTTTCTTCTGTGGTATCCGCCGGTAAGCCGGCGA
The DNA here is from genome assembly GCA_026414665.1 of Azovibrio sp. GTDB lineage: Bacteria > Pseudomonadota > Gammaproteobacteria > Burkholderiales > Rhodocyclaceae > Azovibrio. The sequence continues at coordinate 9,289 of JAOAIO010000033.1, read as the reverse complement.
ACTGGGGCGCGAGCATGGCCGTAAAGGCCTGCATGGCCGGTTCGATGCCGATCTCGTCGTAGCGGATGCCCAAGGTTCTCGCCATGGCACGCGCATCATCGAGGCTCATCTGCGCCGTATACGGCGACGGCATCATCACCGCCCGCACTTTGTCCGCTCCCAGGGCATCGACGGCGATAGCGACGGTGAGGGCCGAATCGATGCCGCCGGAAAGCCCAATCAACACGCCGGGAAAGCGGTTCTTGCCGACATAATCGCGCACCCCTAGCACCAAGGCCTGATAGGCTTCCGCTTCCTCGGATGGCATCGGAGCCACTACGCCTGGCTCGATATCGCCGGCGACATAATCGACGCACCAGCATCCAGTCTCAAACTGGGGCATACGCACCATGATCTGGCCGGTTCGGTCGAGCGCGCACGAGCCACCATCGAATACAAGCTCATCCTGACCGCCCACCAGGTTGGCGTAGACTGCAGGAATGCCATTTTCCCTGACGCGGGCGGCGAGTATCTCGGCGCGTTCAGGCTGCTTGCCGAGGTGATAGGGGGAGGCATTCAGCACCAGGAGCAGCTCCGCGCCAGCGGCGCGCGCCTGGCGTGCCGGCTCGGGATGCCAGGCATCTTCGCAGATGAGGAGGCCGCAGCGCACGCCGTGAATCTCCACGACTCCAACGCTTTCGCCCGGAGTGAAATAGCGACACTCGTCAAAGACTTCGCTATTTGGCAGGCGCTGCTTGCGGTAGGTGCCGAGCCGCTGGCCCCGCTGCAGTAGCGTGGCACTGTTATAGCAACGGCCTGCGGCGGCCTCTGGGTGACCGAGCACCACGATAATGCCAGACGGCAGAGACGCCGACAGCGTCTCGATGGCTCGCTCGCAGGCGCGTAGGAAGTCCGGCCGCAGCAGTAGGTCTTCCGGGGGATAGCCGCACAGCGCCAATTCCGGCGTCAAGAGCACATCGGCCCCGACCTGCCAAGCGTCACGGGCGGCCGCCGCAATCAGGCCGACATTGGCCTCGAGGTCGCCCAGGACCGGATTGATCTGGGCCATGGCGATTTTGAGTACAGACATGGAACGCCACTCTACAAAACAACGCCCGCCGAAAGGGCGGGCATCGTAGTGATTGTCGGCAAAAAGCGCCGCTTAGAAATTGGGCTTCTCTTTGCTGTCCTGGAAACGCTTGACGGAAGCGAGAATCTCCTGCTTCGCGGCATCGACGCCCTTCCAGCCCTTGACTTTGACCCACTTGCCTTTTTCCAAATCCTTGTAGTGCTCGAAGAAGTGGGTAATCTGCTGCAACAACAGCGGTTGCAGGTCGTCGGTGGATTGCACCTTGTCATAGATCGGAGTGAGTTTGGACACCGGCACGGCGATCAGCTTGGCATCGACACCCGATTCATCTTCCATCTCCAGCATTCCCAAAGGACGGCAGCGCACCACCACGCCCGGCCAGAGGGGATAGGGGGCTACCACCAGCACGTCGACCGGGTCGCCATCTTCGGACAGGGTGTGGGGGATGAAGCCGTAATCGCACGGATAGTGCATCGGCGTGGCCATGAAGCGATCCACCAGCACGCAACCAGAATCCTTGTCCAGCTCGTACTTGATGCCAGGCGCGTTGGCGGGAATCTCGATGACGACGTTGAAGTCGTTGGGAATATCCTTGCCGATCGACAATGCTTCGATGTTCATTTTTATGGTGCTCCGCGGGTGTAGGTGAAAGCGTTGATTATAACCGTCGAGGCTACACCTCAAAATCCCGGTGCCGCGATTTTCTGCCGGGCAAGCGGGAACACGCTACGAGCGGGTCAAGCGCAAGGCGCGCGGCAAGGTGCATCGCACCGCGCTTGCCCGCTAGCCGAGCTCAAGCGCGGCACCTGCAAGACACGCCGGGCGACCCGAAGTCATGTCCCGGATCACGCCCGCATCTGCACACCCGCCCAAGCCGTGGCAGGCTGTTCAAAACTCCCAAGCAAAGCCAACCTGACCGAAACTTCGGTCATTGCCGCTCCCGAGCGCGCCGGATAGCTTGAACCCCTCGAAGAGCTCGTAGCGCAAGCCTATCGCCTTATCCGGCCGGCTCTTTTCCTCGCCGAACACCTCGAAGGTGAGACGCAGCTTGTGTGTCAGCGGCCACTCATAACCCATGCCCCAGGTGGCGAGATTGTCTTTTTCGCCCTTTTCCTTGACTCGCTCGCCGCCCAGGTTGGCGTGTAGCACTTGCCCGTTCTCGAAACGATAGGTAAGTAAGCCGGCAAGCGCGAGCTCCTTGGCAACATGGCGTTCGTCCGCCACCCGGTAGCGGATGCGCTCGTGGCCATACGCGAGGCTCCAACCCAAGGAAAAACCGGTTTCGTTCTGAATCGGCACCCACTTGATACCTACGCCGGTACCAGAAATGCGGGTGGAGGGGGCTTCATCATGGTCTTTGGCGCGCGTCAGCGCCAGACCGATTTCGACGTTTTCCATAGGCGCAAACCCAAAAAGCAGCTCGCCACCCCGCGTCTTGTCATCACGGCTCAAAGTGCCTTCGAGCTTCATCGCGCCGGGCGCGAGGGTCCCGGCATCATCGACGTTCATCGGCGCCTCGGCCCATGCCGGCAGCACGAATAGCCAGGCAGCCGACAGGCCCGCCACGGCAGCTATCTTTCGCAAGCAGACACAATACATATGCAACCTCCCTCTTAGGATCGAGCGCGAGGCCCGGCCACGACATGGCGGTTGCGCTAGCACTAGCGGATGCGCCGCCCGAGAGCGCCTGGTCTCGACCTGGCGCGCGACGCTGGCGAATTACATCCGATCGACTTTACGCAAGCGCTACGGCGGCCGTTACGCGCAAGTGGTCGATGAATCTGGCTGGCTTGAACGAAAGACGCGCGTCTTTCTTTCTGGCTGGCGGGGTTAGAAACGAAGAGGCGTAGGGCAAAGCGCTGCCTACGCCCAGAGATGCGGCTTTCGCCTATCGGATTCATCCGGCTGGCGATTTCATCTCGACTCGCTGGGCTGCGTGATGAATCCGAGCTTGGTGACGCCGGCACGCTTTGCCGCCGCCATGATCTCGGCAACCCGCTGGTAACGGGTGTCCCGGTCGGCCGAAAGCTGAACTTCCAGCTGCGGGTCGGCGCTCACCGCGGCTCCCAGACGGCTCTCCAGTGCCTCGACCGAGGTGTCGGTAAAGGGCGTGTCGTTCCAATACAGCACCCCTTGGGCATCGAGGGCGAGTCTGACGGTCTCGGGCTGCGTGTCGGCGGCCTGAGCCGAAGCCTGCGGCAGATCCACCTTCACCGCTTGAGTCATCAACGGCGCCGTCACGAGAAAGATGATGAGGAGCACCAGCATCACATCCACGAGCGGCGTGGTATTGATTTCCGCCATAGGTCGGGAAGTACCGGAATCAAGGCTGCCGAACGCCATGTCATGCCCCCCCGCCAGCCGCCACGGCTACATGCACCGGACGGAGCTTGCCACCGCTTTGAGCGTTGGGCAGGGGCTGCCCCGTGGTGAAATAGGCGTGCAAATCATGCGCGAAAGCTTCCATGTCCGCCGTGATGAGCCGCAACGAGCGGCTAAAAGCGTTGTACGCCAGCACTGCCGGAATCGCCACGAACAACCCCGCGGCGGTCATGATCAACGCTTCTCCGACAGGCCCTGCCACCTTGTCCAGACTGGCCTGTCCCGTCGCCCCGATGCGGGCGAGCGCGTGGTAAATTCCCCATACTGTGCCGAAGAGGCCCACGAACGGCGCCGTCGAGCCCACCGAAGCGAGCCAGGTCAAGCCCCCCTCCAGACGTGCCGCGGTGCGCCCGATGCTATTGCGCAAGGCCCGCGTCACCAGCTCGCTGGCCGGCAGATGCGCATCCAGATGACCGCCTTCGCGCTGGTGCGCTTCCAGATGGCGAATCGCGCCCTGCCCTTGCGCCACCATGTCATAAAAAGGTCGCAAGCCCGCGAGCTGTTCCAGCCCAGCCGCGACATGGCTCGCATTCCAGAACGACTCGATCGCTGCCGGCGCGTTCTGCCGCAGCCGCCAGACCGACCAAGCTTTGCTGAGGATGATCGCCCAGCTCGCGACAGACATGAGCAGCAACACGAGCGCGACGCCATGTGATACCGCATCGCTCTGCGCCCAAATCGCAGCAAGATCGAGGCCGCCAGCAGCGGTAGGATGGGAAAGGGATGCATTCATGGATCAAGACTCCAAACGGAAAGTAATCGGGATCACAACCCAGGCAGCCACGGCTTCGCCAGCGCGCCGGGCCGGCACGAAACGCCACTTGCGCACGGCCGCGAGCGCAGCTTCGTCTAGACGGGGACTACCCGAGCTTTGGCGCAACTCGACACGTTCAGGGCGGCCGCTAGGCAACACATAAGCCCGCACCAACACCTTGCCCTCCTCCCCCATGCGCCGTGCCAGCGGCGGATACACGGGAGCCGGGTTCTGCAAGTAATCGGCATCGAAGCGCGCCTCGACCAGAGCCCCGCCGCCACTCGGCTGAGCTTCGGCGATGGGCTGCGACAGAGGCGTCGAAGCAGCCGCCGGGCTCACCTCCGCCGGCGCGCTGGCAAGCGGCTCGGGTTGAGGCTGGGGTTGCGCAGTGGGCGATGGCACCGGCTTGCGCTTGGCTACCGGCTTCGGAGGCGTGGCCACGGGCTGGGCCGGCAAAACTGGCGCGGAGTGAGCCAACACCGGCGCGGGCGGAGCAGGATCGAGCAAACTAACCTGAATCGGCAGCGGCGGCTGTTGTACAGATTCCCCCCGCCCCCATGCCAGCACGCCCGCCCCGAGCACGAGGTGTAAGCACAATGCCGCGCCCAGCCACGGCAGGAGCCGCTCATCTCCTCTTTCCTGCTTCAACTTCGCCGCGGAATGCGCTGGGACAATCATGATAAAACTGTTAATAACAAGAATTGTTATTATTGTTAACAAAATCGCCCGGCGCGTCAATCCGTTCATGCAGGTAATGCGCCGCCTCACAAGCCGTTGCGAAGTGTCGTGCGGCTGACCCAAAGCAAGGCAGGGCGACCGAGCCCCGTCATGCCCCTACTGTGCGGCCGTCGGCTTGCGTTGCGCGCCGCTCGGACGCTCGCTTCGCGTCTTTCCCGCGATAGGCGAGGAAGCAAGCGCCGCAGAACGCCGCTGCTGGCTATCCGTAGTCGTTGCGTAACGCGCCCGCTAAGCGAGGCGCAAGGGACAATCGCACCGATTCACTTCCACCGTCACATGCGCAATGCCGGGCAAGGCAAGCAGCTCCGCCTTGTAGCATTCGGTAGGTTCCGGCGCATGGCTGAGAATGGACACGATGCACGCCCGGGAATCGGGCCCAAGGCGCCAGACGTGCAGATCGACGACACGATGATCGGGACGGGATTCGATCGCCGCGACAATGGCGGCCCGGCTGGCCGAATGATCCTCCGCATCGAGCAGCGTACGACCGGCATCGCGCAACAAGCCCGCAGCCCAATACAGGATCAAACCGGCCCCGAGCAGCCCCATCGCCGGGTCAAGTACGATCCAGCCCCACTGCCGCCCGGCTATGAGCGCGATGATGGCAAGCACGGATGTGAGCAAGTCCGCCAGCACATGCATGAACGCCCCGTGCAAATTGTGATCCTGATGATCGGCAGCATGATCGTGTGCATGATCGTGCGCATCCCGCAGCAACCAGGCCGACACCAGGTTGACGGCTAGCCCTAACACGGCCACGCCGAGTGCCTCGTCGTACGCCACGGGCAAGGGCTGCCACAAGCGCTGGAGCGATTCCCACGCCATCAGCACCGCCACTAACGCCAGAAATACCGCGCTGGTATACCCCCCCAAAGCCCCTACTTTGCCGGTGCCAAAGGTAAACCGGGCATTGCCGACTTGACGCCGTGCATAGCGATAGGCAAACACGGCGATGCCCAAGGCCGCGACGTGCGAGCCCATGTGCCACCCGTCAGCCAGCAACGCCATGGAACCGGTGAGATAGCCAAACACCAGTTCGAGCGCCATGGTGACGAGGGTTAGGGCCACTACCCACTCGGTACGGCGCAGGCGCTGCGCATCCCGATCGTCGAGAAAATCATGGGAATGCAGCCAAGGACTCAAGTCATGGCTAAGCATGTTCACTCCTGCCATTGGTAGATGACGAGCGCGCTATTGTTGCATTGGGAACAAGGTTTGCCACAACCACCGCTGACTCGTACTTTCCCCTTCTGCTGCCAGTAAGCAAGCACATCCTGAACCAGGCCCGGATCGGCATCGAAACGGCTGGCGAGTTCGGCCAAGCTGGCTTGGCGGTGTGTGCGCAGATAGCTACGTAACTGACTTGGTGTCATGCCGCCTCCTGCGCTACCTGCAATTGCAACTGCCGTCGCCGACCATATCGGCCCATGGCGCCGAGTACCAAGGCGGCCACAGCAAGCACGGCTCCGATCCAGAGCAAGGAGCTTAGCGGATGGGCGGCGAGCGTGAGCAACTGATAACAAAGAATAGCGGCGCCAAAACCGAAGCCTGTGCTCCAAGCCGCGACAAACACGGTCCATTTGAGCCCCGCTTCTCGATTCACCGCTCCTAGCACGGCGACACAGGGAAAATACAACAGAATCAAGACTTGATAAGCGAAAGCAGAAGCGGTGCTACCGAATAGGCGGGTCATGGCCCCAAACGTATCAACGGACACTTCCTGGGCTTCGGCAGCAGCCTCCGGCTCAGTGACGCTCACCACTTGGATACCCAAGGGATCGAGCCATCTCTCCGAAAGCTCCGCGAACTTTTCTGGGATGGTATCGAGTGCCTGACTCAGCCCGGCCCAGAGATCGAATGCGCCAGACTCGGGCGTCACCCCAGCCGCCTCCGCTGCGACTTGCGAATAAAGCGCGTTCAAGGTGCCCACCACCGCCTCCTTGGCGAGCACGCCAGTGAAGATCCCCACGGCCGCGGGCCAGTTGTCTTCCTGCAACCCCATGGGCGCAAATACCGGCGCGATGCGTTTGCCAATCGCAGAAAGCACCGAGGCCTCGCTGTTTTCATGGCCAAAACTACCGTCGGTGCCAGCCGCGTTGAGAATATTGAGCACCAGCACCATGGGCACGATCACCTTGCCCGCCTTGAGCACGAAACCCCGCAAACGATGCCAGGCGTGCAGCAACACCCCCTTGAGCGTAGGCCAGTGATACGGCGGCAACTCCATGACGAACGGCGTGCTATTTCCTGGCAAGAGCGTGCGCTTTAGCGCTAGCCCCGTCAGCACCGCGGCGGCAATGCCGATCAAATAGAGCAAAAACACCAAATTCTGCCCCCCGTCTGGGAAAAAGGCGACGGCAAAGAGCGCATACACTGGCAGGCGGGCGCCGCAAGACATGAAAGGGGTCATGGCCATCGTCATCAGGCGATCCCGCTCGCCTTCCAAGNTCCGGCTCGCCATCACCGCCGGTACGTTACAGCCAAAGCCAACGATCAGAGGCACGAAGGATTTGCCCGGCAAGCCAATAGCACGCATGAAGCGATCCATGACGAAAGCCGCGCGCGCCATGTAGCCCGAATCTTCGAGAATCGAGAGGAAAACAAACAAAAAGCCGATCACAGGAATAAAGCTGGCCACCGTCTGAATACCGCCGCCAACGCCTTTGGCCAGCAATACGTCTAGCCATATCGGCGCCCCGAGCGACTGCAAGAGATGTCCCATGCCATCCACGAACAACGTACCCGCCACGCCATCGAAGAAATCGATGAAAGCTCCACCCAAGTTAATGGTGAACATGAACATCAGGTACATCATGAAAAGAAAAATGGGAATGCCGAGCGCCCGATTCAGCACCACCCGGTCAATACGGTCCGAGACGGTGCGCACGCTGCGATTCTGACGTTTCATGCAAGCCCCCGCCACCTGGCCGATGAACGCATAGCGCGCATCGGCGCACACGATGTCCAACTCGTCGGCAAGCGCTGCTTCCGCTTGCGCGCGCAGGGTTTCAAGCTTTTCGCGCGCGCTCGCACCTTGCGCCTCGAGCAGTCGACAGGCCAAGGTATCACCTTCCAAAGCTTTGAGCGCCGCCCAGTGAGCATCCGCCTTGCCACCCAAAGCCGGGGCTATTTCCTGACTAAGCGTAGCGACGGCCGCCTGTAAGGCCGCCGGGTAGACGGGGCCTCGCCCTGACGGCGCGAAGCTCGCTTGCTCGACGAGATAATCCTGTAGCGCCGTCACCCCCTGACGCTTTGCCGCAACCAGCGGCAATACCGGACACCCCAACGCCTGTGTCAGCGCAGCCACATCGATACTGACTCCCTTGGCCTCGGCGACATCGAGCATATTGAGCGCCACCAAGAGGGGTACCCGCATTTCCAGCAGCTGCGTGGTGAGATAAAGATTGCGCTCCAGGTTCGAGGCATCGACGATGTTGACGATCAAATCCGCTTCGCGGGTGAGCACATAATCTCGCGCCACTTGCTCGTCGAGGGAAGTCGCTCCCATGACATCGAGCGAGTAAGTGCCCGGCAAATCGACCACCTCGACTTCACAACCGCGGTGCGTGTAACTCCCGCTCTTTCTTTCCACGGTCACGCCAGGCCAGTTACCAACCCGCTGCCGAGAGCCGGTCAAGGCATTGAACAAGGTAGTCTTACCGCAATTCGGGTTGCCTACCAGGGCAATGGTCAGACACTTGCCTGCTTTACCGTCTCGGGTTGCCATCATATCTCGCCTCCACACAATTCCACTTCCAAAGTCGCCGCCTCATCCTTGCGCAGACTCAAGGAAAACCCGCGCACGTTGATTTCCACCGGATCGCCCATCGGCGCGACCCGGGTCACCTGAAACACCACCCCCGGTGTAAGGCCCATCGCCAGCAGTTTCTGTCGATATGCCCTCCCCCCTGCCGTGTGCGCAAACCCTACCACCCGGGCCCACTGCCCTACCGCGACATCTTGCAAGCCATGCGCCATAAAAACCCTCCCATCAAAGCGGACGAACCAGAATTTTCTGCGCCAGCCCATAACCAAGCGCCAAGCGCACGTGTCCCACCCCAACTACCAAATTCCCCCCCTCGCGCTGCAACACCCGCACCTCGCAACCCAGGGTGAGCCCCATGCCCGCGAGCCGCCGCTCGAGCCCCCCCGCCTGCGCAAAGCCGACGACTTGTACTGGCACGTCTGAATCCGCGGCGGGAAGCGGCATCGAAACTGCTGGAACCCCCATATTTACCTCTCGAACCAAATCGAAACCTCGGGCGCCACAGCCGTCGCACACCGAAGTCTTGCGGCACTCCAGGCACAGGACCACAACAGTGGATAAGGTGCGCCTCCAAGTACCG
>JAOAIO010000032.1 GCA_026414665.1 Azovibrio sp. | reverse complement strand
GAAGCGGGCGGCAAGCTCCCCCACCAACCGAGATCCTGAGCGCCGAAGCGGCCCTCGGGCTGCCAGCCCATGGCCCGCGCCCATTCGGCGTTGTTACCTAGCTCGACATGGGCATCGAGGGGCAGGTGATAGGCAATCAGGTTGATATCGTGCCGCATCAGGGTGCCGAGGCGGCGGCGGCGCAAGCCGGTGATTTGCGGCGCTTCCCCTTTCCAGAAATAGCCGTGGTGCACGATCACCGTATCCGCGCCGCGCTGCACCGCGACATCGAGTAGCGCCTGGCTGGCCGTAACCCCGGTCACAACCCGCGCCACTTCCGCGCGTCCTTCCACTTGCAGGCCGTTTGGGCAATAATCGGCGAATTTCGCGCTATCTAGGATTTCGTCCAGATAACGCACCAGTTCATCACGGTTCATGGGCTCTCCTATGCGCAAGTTGTGGCTGATTTTTGCACAAACGACGACAGTGGCGCTCGCCATCCTGTTCGTGCTAAGCACCCTCAAGCCCGAATGGCTGGGCAAGCCCCGCGCCACCATCGTGCCCTTGCAGGAAGCCGTCGTGCCGAGCCATTACGCTGCCACGCACGGCTTTCGTGAGGCGGCTCGGCGCGCCGTGCCGGCCGTGGTGCACATCTTCACGAGCCAGGAGGTGAAGACACCGCGCCATCCGCTGCTCGACGATCCGCTCTTCCGCCATTTCTTCGGCGAGGGATTCGACGACGCGCCGCGCCGCGACTCGGGCTTGGGCTCCGGCGTCATCGTCAGCCCAAGTGGCTACATCCTCACCAATTATCACGTCGTGGAGGCCGCCGATCAGATCGAGGTTTCCCTCGCCGATGGGCGCAAGATGAAGGCCAAGGTCGTGGGCGCGGACCCCGAGTCCGACCTCGCCGTGCTGCACATCCAAGCCGACAAGCTGCCGGCCATCAGCTTCGGCCAAATGAGCGAGGTGCACGTCGGCGACGTGGTGCTTGCCATCGGCAATCCGTTTGGCGTTGGCCAGACCGTCACCATGGGCATCGTCTCGGCGCTCGGGCGCACCCACCTGGGCATCAACACCTTCGAGAACTTCATCCAGACCGACGCAGCCATCAACCCTGGCAATTCCGGCGGCGCCTTGGTGGATGTGGAAGGCAACTTGATCGGCATCAACACCGCCATTTACTCGCGCACCGGCGGCTCGCTCGGCATCGGCTTCGCCATCCCCGTGTCCTCGGCCAAGCACATCATGGAGCAGATCATCCAAAACGGCCAGGTGATCCGCGGCTGGATCGGTGTCGAAGCGCAAGAAATCACGCCCGAGCTAGCCGAATCCTTCGGCCTGCCCGATACCGACGGCGCCCTCATCGCCGGCGTGGTGCGCGGCAGCCCTGCCGAGCAGGCCGGCGTGCAGCCCGGCGATGTGCTGCTCGCTGTGAATGGCAAAGCCATCCGCGACCCGCAAGAGATGCTCGACGTGATCGCTGCTCTGACCCCAGGCAGCGAAGCAAGCTTCCGCCTGCGCCGCGCCAAGGGCGTGAGCGACATCAAGGTCAAGATCGGCCAACGCCCGGCGCTGCGCCGTGCCACGGAATAAGCCTCGCCAAGCCATAACGCCATGTGCCAGCTTTTAGGCATGAACTGCAATGTCCCGACGGACATCTGCTTTTCCTTTACCGGCTTTCAAGCGCGGGGCGGCGCTACCGACGTGCACCGGGATGGCTGGGGCATCGCCTTCTTCGAAGGCAAGGGCGTGCGCGTATTTCTCGACCCACAGCCCTCGGCGACCTCGCCCATCGCCGAGCTGGTGCGCCGCTACCCGGTGCGCTCGCTGAACGTCATCGCCCACATCCGCAAGGCCACCCAGGGCGCCACGGGGCTAGAAAACACCCACCCCTTCCAGCGCGAGCTGTGGGGACGTTACTGGATCTTCGCCCACAACGGGCACCTGGTGGATTTCTTGCCAGAATCGGACGGCGAATTCGTGCCCGTGGGCGAGACCGACAGCGAACGCGCTTTCTGCTGGCTGTTGCAGTCGCTGCGCCGGCGCTTCGGGCGCGTCATGCCCGGCGAGGCCGAGCTGTTTGCCGCCCTGCATGCCTTGACCCTGGAAATGGCACGCCACGGCCAGTGCAACTATCTGCTTTCCTGGGGGGACAGCCTGGTGGCGCACTGCTCGACCCGGCTTGCCTACATCGAACGCAAGGCGCCGTTCGCAGCCGCGCATCTCAAGGATCAGGACGTGACCGTGGATTTTCAGGAAGTCACCACGCCCAACGACCGCGTCGCGGTAATCGCCACCACGCCCCTGACCGACAACGAAACCTGGCAGGTGTTGGCGCCAGGCAGCCTCTGCCTATTTCGGGATGGCGCGCTCGCGCGCCAGGCGACGACCGTAGCCGGCCCCGCTCACCCCCTCGCCGAGCCCCCGGCCTAGGCCACGCCAGGCAAGGCGCAGCGGCCAAGACCGCTTGCCGCGATAGACGCGCGAGCACCGTGCGCAACGCCGGCATCTTGCCGCGCAACGGGGTTCTCGCGCTGCTTTTATTTCTCTTCCAGCCTGCGGTGCTGGGCTTCGGCCTCGTCGAGCGCCGCTTCGAGCTCGGCATCGCTCATCGCCGCGGCTTCCGTGCTACGTGGGCGGGCGAACCAAGCGGCCATGAAGATGCCCAGCTCATAGAGCAGGCACATGGGCACCGCCAGCATGAACTGGGAAATCACATCTGGCGGCGTAAAGATGGCGGCAATGACAAAGGCGCCGACGATCACGTAGGGGCGCGCCTCCTTCAGCTTGGCAACATCGACGATGCCAGCCTTGACGAGCAGAATGACGACTACCGGCACTTCAAAAGTCAGCCCGAACGCCATGAAGGTGGTGAGCACGAAGGACAGGTACTTGTCGATGTCCGTCATCCATGCCACGCCCGCCGGGGCGACCGAGGACATGAAGTGGAAAACAGTGGGAAACACGAGGTAATAGGCGAAAGCCATGCCCACGAAAAAGAGCAGCACGCTAGCAATGACGAGCGGCAGCACCAGCTGTTTCTCGTGCTGGTAGAGCCCCGGTGCGATGAAGGCCCAAGCTTGATAGAGCACGAAGGGCAAAGCCACGAGGAAGGCGACCATCAAGGCCACTTTCATGGGCACGAGGAACACCCCGACCACGTCGGTGGCGATCATCTGGCCGCCTTGCGGCAAGGCCGCGAGGAGCGGCTGGGCGAGAAAGGCATAAAGCTCCTTGGCCCAGGGAAACAAGCAGACGAACACCACGAGAACAGCCAAGAGGGCGCGGATGAGCCGGTCACGCAGCTCGACGAGATGGGAAACGAAGCTTTCTTCCTGGGCAGCGCTCATGCGACGGGCGTAGTTTGGTCGATGCTACGGGGACGAATGGCGGCCGGCGCCGCTGGCGGCAGGGCGGCCGGGGATTCAGCTTCCGCCGTCGCAGCGGGCGCAGGCGCGGCAGGGGCTTCGGGCGCATCTTGCAACGCATCCAAGGCGTGCTGAGCGTCCTGGCCAATGCCGGCGAAGGTGCTCCGGGCCGCGTCGAGCTCTTGGCGTACGGAACTCTCCAGCGTACGCGCCGATTCGACCACTTGGGCTTGCAGCCGCCTCAATTCTTCGAGCTGCATTTCCCGGTTGATGTCCGATTTCACGTCATTTACGTAGCGCTGCATACGGCCAAGCAGATGCCCGACCGTGCGCGCCACCTTGGGCAGACGCTCGGGGCCGATCACCACCAGGGCCACGATGCCGATGACGAGAAGCTCGGAAAAGCCGATGTCGAACATGCGGATTCAGACGAGGCTGGCACGCGGGGGCACAACGCCCCGGCCCGCCGCATCAACCCTTGGTTTTTTCCTTGACTTCAACGTCGATGGTCTGGCCGCTCACCTGCTGCGGCGGCGCCGACTCGGCGGGCTTGCCGGCCTCATTGGCTTCGCGCATCCCTTCCTTGAAGCCCTTCACCGCGCCGCCCAGGTCTTGGCCAATGTTACGTAGCTTCTTGGTGCCGAACACGAGCATGACGATCACCAAGACGATGAGCCAGTGCCAGATGCTGAAAGTACCCATGATGGTGTCTCCTAGAATCTCAAATTTTCTTCAGCATGGGGCCGACCGGATCGGGACCGCCAACGATGTGCATGTGCAGATGCGGCACCTCTTGGCCACCTACCCGGCCGGTGTTGATGATGGCCCGGAAACCATCGGCGCTGCCATGCGCGCGGGCCAGCTGCTGGGCGATGGCCAACATACGCCCCAAAACGGGCTCGTCCGCGGACGTGACCTCGGCGAGCGAGGCGATGTGGCGCTTGGGAATGACCAGGATGTGGGTCGGACGCTGCGGCTGGATGTCATGGAAAGCCAGGACGAGCTCGTCTTCATAGACCTGACGCGCAGGAATCTCGCCCCGCACGATTTTGCAGAAAATGCAGTTATCCATGGCTTACTTGTTGATTTCTCTCGCCTTCTTCTCATCGATGCCGGAAATGCCCTCGCGCCGGCGCATTTCTTGCGAGACATCCTCGATGGAAAGCCCATAGAAAGCCAAAAGCACCAGCACGTGGTAGATCACGTCGGTGGATTCCCAGACGATGTTAAGGCGCTTGCCTTCCTTGCCGGCCATGATGAGCTCGGCGCACTCCTCGCCGATCTTTTTCAAGATGGCATCCGGCCCTTTGGAAAAGAGCTGGGCTGTGTAGGATGTCTCCGGATCGGCATTGCGGCGCGAGGCCAAGGTCTCGGAAAGACGGTGCAGGATGTCGTGCGTGCTCATTTTGCGTAAATTTCCTTGGGGTCCTTCAAAACCGGGTCGGCGGGAACCCAGCGTTCGCCTTCCAACTGCAAGAAGAAACAGCTAGCCCGCCCAGTATGGCAGGCGATGCCGCCTTCTTGCTCGATTTGCAGCAACAGCGCGTCGCCATCACAGTCGGCGCGGATCGAACGAATCTTCTGATAGTGGCCGGACTCCTCGCCCTTGCGCCACAGCCGGCCACGGGAACGCGACCAGTATACCGCGTTGCCGGTGCGCACGGTCTCGATGAGCGCCGCGCGGTTCATCCAGGCGAACATGAGCACGCGCCCGCTCGTCGCATCCTGGGCGATGGCGGGAATCAAACCGTGCGCATCCCACTTGAGCGCATCGAGCCAGGAGAGGCTGGCATCCAGATCGTGACGCATAGGCTTCCTAGAGACGCACTTCAATGCCGCGCGCGGCCATGTGTTCCTTGGCCTGGCGCACCGTGTATTCCCCGAAATGGAAAATCGAGGCGGCCAGCACCGCATCGGCCCGACCCAGGGTAACGCCATCGGCAAGATGATCGAGATTGCCAACCCCGCCCGAGGCAATCACGGGCACCGTCACCGCATCGGCCACGGCACGGGTCAAGGCGAGATCGAAGCCGTTCTTCGTGCCATCCCGATCCATGCTCGTGAGCAGAATCTCGCCGGCGCCCAGGGATTCGACCCGCTGCGCCCAAGCAACGGCATCCAGCCCCGTGTCGTTGCGGCCGCCGTGGGTAAACACATGCCAGCGGCCGGGGCCGACCTGCTTCGCGTCGATGGCAACGACGATGCACTGCGAGCCGACCTTGGCGGAAGCATCGGCGATGAGATCGGGATTGGCGACCGCTGCGGTATTGATCGACACCTTGTCGGCCCCGGCATTCAGGAGCCGGCGCACATCTTCCACCTTGCGCGCGCCGCCGCCCACGGTGAGGGGGATGAAGACCTGGTGGGAGCCGGCCTCGATGATGTGCAAGATGATGTCGCGCTGATCGGAAGAAGCGGTAATGTCGAGAAAGGTGACTTCATCGGCGCCTTGCTCGTCGTAGCGGCGCGCGATTTCAACCGGATCGCCGGCATCGCGTAGGCCGACGAAATTGGTGCCCTTCACCACGCGCCCGGCGGTGACATCCAAACAGGGGATGATGCGCTTGGCGAGCATCAGCGCGCGGCCTGGTCGGCCACTTCCTGAGCGGCGCGGAAATCGAGAGAACCGTCGTAGATGGCGCGGCCGGCGATGGTGCCCACCACCCCCTCCGACTCGACGGCGCACAGAGCGCGCACGTCGTCGAGGGAAGACAGCCCACCCGAAGCGATGACGGGAATGGTGAGGGCCTGCGCCAAGCGCACGGTAGCCTCGACGTTTACCCCCGACAACATGCCATCGCGGCCAATGTCGGTGTAGATGATGGCCTCCACCCCGTAATCTTCATATTTCTTAGCGAGATCGATGACCTCGTGGCCGGTCAATTTCGACCAACCGTCGGTCGCCACCTTGCCCTCTTTTGCATCGAGACCAACGATGATGTGCCCCGGGAAGGCAACGCAGGCATCACGCAAGAAGCCCGGGTTCTTCACCGCAGCGGTACCGATGATGACGTAAGACAGGCCGTCGTCCAGGCAGCGCTCGATGGTATCGAGGTCGCGGATGCCGCCGCCGAGTTGCACGGGCACGCTATCCCCGACTTCATCGAGAATGGCCTTGATGGCCGCCTCGTTCTTGGGTTTGCCCGCGAACGCCCCATCCAGATCGACCAAATGCAAGCGGCGCGCGCCTTGCGCCAGCCAATGGCGAGCCATCTCGGCGGGGTTTTCGGAAAACACGGTGGCCTGATCCATCAGGCCCTGCTTGAGACGGACACACTGGCCGTTCTTCAGGTCAATGGCGGGAATGATGAGCATGGGATTATGGGCGAGAAGAGCGGGAACCGGGGGCCATCAAGCCAAGGGTTGCCAGGCAACGAAGTTTTGCAGGAGCCGCAGCCCGTCCCGGGCGCTTTTTTCCGGATGAAACTGGACGGCGAAGATATTAGCCCGCCCCACCGCACAGGTAAAGGGCACGCCATATTCGCAACGGCCCACGACGAGACTCGGGTCTTCCGGGTGCACGCAATAGCTATGCACGAAATAGAAGCGGGCGCCATTCGCGATGCCGTCCCAGAGGGGATGGGGTGTCTGCCAGACCTGATTCCACCCCATGTGTGGCACCTTGAGGCGCGCGCCGTCAGAGGCCCGCATGCGCGCCTCGGGAAAGCGCCGCACTTGGCCGGCGAACACGCCCAGACCGGGCACGTCGCCTTCCTCGCTGTGCTCGAACAGCATTTGCAAGCCGATGCAGATCCCCAGAAAAGGCTTGTCTCGGGCGGCGGCAAGCACGGCGCTGCGTAGCCCGCGCTTTTCCAACTCCGCCATGCAATCGGGCATCGCCCCTTGACCGGGAAACACCACGCGCTCGGCCGCCGCCACCTGGGCGGGATCGGATGTAACCTGCACCGGCGTCGCGCCGGCCACATGGGCTAGGGCCTGGTACACGGAACGCAGATTGCCCATGCCGTAGTCGATCACGGCGATGCTCATGTCAGAGCACCCCCTTGGTAGAAGGCATGACGCCTGCCATGCGCGCATCGGGCGTGACCGCCATCTTCAAGGCGCGGCCAAACGCCTTGAAGATGGTCTCGGCCTGGTGATGGGCGTTCCTCCCCTTGAGATTGTCGATATGCAGCGTGATGCCGGCATGATTCACCAGCCCCTGGAAGAACTCGGGGATGAGCTGGGTGTCGAGATCGCCGAGGCGCGCCCGGGTAAACGCCACGTCCATGCACAGGCCGGGACGACCGGAGAGATCGACCACCACCCGCGACAGCGCCTCGTCGAGGGGCACGTAAGCATGACCATAGCGGGTCAAGCCTTTTTTATCGCCCAGCGCCTTGGCCAGCGCCTGCCCCAAGGTGATGCCGATGTCTTCGACCGTGTGATGCGCGTCGATGTGCAAGTCGCCTTGGGCTTCGATTTCGAGATCGATGAGCCCATGCCGGGCGATTTGATCGAGCATGTGATCGAGGAAAGGCACGCCGGTGGCGAAGCGGCCTTGACCCGTGCCATCCAGATCGAGTCGGACCTTGACCTGGGTTTCCAGGGTATTACGGGAGATTTCGGCTTGGCGCATGCAGCTTTGGCCCAAGGGATTTGAACAGGCGGCCATGATACCATTTCGTGCTTTCAGCAAAGCCCCCGAGCGCCATCCCATGAGTCCGTACTGGAGCGCCGTCGTCCGCGGCCTGACCCCCTACACCCCAGGCGAGCAGCCCAAACTCGCCAACCTCGTGAAACTCAACACCAACGAGAACCCCTATCCGCCTTCGCCCAAGGTGCTAGCCGCCATCCAGGCTGAACTGGGCGCAGACGGCGCCCGTCTGCGCCTTTATCCCGACCCCAACGGCGATGCCCTCAAGGCCGCGGTCGCCCGGCATTTCCGCGCCTTCGACATCGGCCCGCAGCAGGTTTTCGTCGGCAACGGCTCGGATGAGGTGCTCGCGCACGTCTTCCAAGCGCTCTTAAAGCACGATGCGCCCATCCTCTTTCCCGACATTACCTATAGCTTCTACCCGGTCTATTGCGGTCTTTATGGCATCGCCTACGAGACCATCGCCTTGGATGAGAACTTCGCCATCCGTCCGCGTGACTACACCCAGCCCAACGGCGGCATCATCTTCCCCAACCCCAATGCGCCAACGGGACGCGCCCTCGGCTTGGCCGAGATCGAAGAGATCGTCAGCGCCAATCCGAATTCGGTCGTGGTGATCGACGAGGCCTATGTCGATTTTGGCGCCGATAGCGCCATTGCCTTGGTCAACCAGCACGCCAACCTACTCGTCACCCAGACGCTATCGAAATCGCGCTCGCTCGCCGGCCTACGCGTTGGCTTCGCGGTCGGCCACCCGGATCTGATCGAAGCGCTCGAGCGAGTCAAAAACAGCTTCAATTCCTATCCGCTCGATCGCCTCGCGCTCGCCGGCAGCATCGCCGCGTTAGAAGACAGCGCCTGGTTCGAGCAAACTCGCCAGGCCGTGATGCGTAGCCGCGAGGACCTGAGCCAACGCCTGGCGGAACTGGGCTTCACGGTGCTCCCCTCGGCCGCCAACTTCGTTTTCGCCCGCCACCCGGAGCGAGACGCCGCCCAGCTTGCCCAGGCGCTCAGGATGCGCAGTATCATCGTGCGCCACTTCAAACAACCTCGCATCGAGCAGTTTCTGCGCATCAGCATCGGCACCGAAGCCGAATGCGCTACCCTGCTCGACGCTCTAACCGAGATCCTTGCCCTATGACGCTGCACGACAACGCCCAACAAGCCGCCATCGCCGCCGTAGATGCCGCGATTCGCTCGCGGCGCTCGATCCGTAACTTTCTGCCCACGCCCGTGCCGCGCGCCGTGCTCGCCGAGCTGCTCGAACTTGCCGCCCGCGCCCCCTCGGGCACCAATGTGCAGCCCTGGAAGGTCTATGCCCTGACTGGCGCCCCCAAGGCCGCGCTATCTACCGCCATTTTGGAAAAATACGAGCGCGGCGAGCACGAAGGGCGCGAATTCGACTACTACCCCAAGGAATGGAAGGATCCCTGGTATTCGCGCCGCAAGAAGATCGGCCTTGGCCTCTACGGCCTACTCGGCATCGGCAAGGACGACAAGGCGCGCATGAAGGCCCAGACCGGCCGAAACTACCTGTTCTTCGATGCGCCGGTCGGGCTCATCTTCACCATGGACCGCTGCCTCGGCCAAGGCATGTTCCTCGACTTTGGCATGTTCATGGGCAATCTCATGATCGCGGCCCGGGCGCGCGGCCTGGATACCTGCGCCCAGCTCTCCTTTGCCGACTACCCCCAAACCGTGGCCGCGAGCCTAGGGTTGCCCGACAACGAGCGCGTGGTATGCGGCATGGCACTCGGCTACGCCAACCCGGAAGCGCCGGAAAACCAGCTCGTCACGGAGCGCGAGCCGGTCGACAGCTTCACGGACTTCCGCGGTTTCGACTAACACCCCGGACCGCCGCATCAGACCCAGCCCAAGCCTCCCGCCGCCGCTCCGAGGCCGATCAGCCACAAAGGATGCAGGCGGGTTTGCAGCTGCAAGAGCGCCACGAGCCCGACCAGGGCCAGTCCGCCCGCAGCCAGGCCCGCCGCCTGGCCGATCATGAAGGCCCCGGCCGCCACCAAGCCGACTGCCAGCGGCGCCACGCCCAACTGCACCGCCTGGGTGAGCGGATGCTTGGCAAAGCGATGCCAATGCCGCATCAAGAGATAAATGACGATGCTCATGGGCAAGCACATCCCCAAGGTCGCGGCCAGCGCGCCGGGCAAGCCCGCCACCTGCCAGCCGATCAGCGTCACCACCAGGCCATTGGGACCGGGCGCACCCTGGGCAATCGCATAAAGATGGGTGAAGGTGGCATCGTCGAGCCAGTGCTTTTGCGCCACCACCACGCGGTGCATTTCCGGCAGCAGGGCCGAGGCGCCGCCAAAGGCAACGCAAAAGAGCAGGGCGAACTGCAAGAAAAGATCAAGCACGAGCGCCATGCCGTTTCCCGTCAAGATAGGCGGCCGTGGCGGCCAGCAGCACCAAGCCGAGCATGACCGCAGGCAGCGGCCAGCGCAAGAGCGCCACGAGCACGAAGGCCAACACGGCAAACGGCAAAAACATCCATTTGCCCCGCACGGCCCGCCCCATGCGCCAGGCGGTGGCCGCCAGCAGGCCGCAACCGGCCGCGGCCACGCCGCGCAACACCCCCTGCACCACGGCCAGATCGGCAAAACGGGTGTACAGCGGCCCCAGCGCCCGCACGATCAAAAACGGCCCCCCCAGCAACCCCAGCACCGCCACCAGCGCGCCCGCGACGCCCCGGTAGCGGGCGCCGACGGCCACGGCCAGATTGATGACATTGGGCCCAGGCAAAAACTGGCAGAGCCCGAGCAAAGTATTGAAGTCTTCGGGCGCCAGCCAGCGGCGCTCTTCGACCAACATGCGGCGCGCAAAAGGCAAGACGCCGCCGAAACCGGAGAGGCCGACGCTGGCAAAGCCGAGAAAAAGCGCCCGTAAGCTCGGCGACACGCCGGCGGGCGCGGAAGAGGCCGCAGACGGCGGGACGATGCGCCCGGACACGGCGCTCAGGCCAGTCGGTAGCGCGCCGATTGGGCGTGCGCCGGCAGCCCTTCGCCATCCGCCAGGACCGCCGCCACCCGGCCGAGACGCTGGGCGCCCGCCGGGGAAACCCGAATCAAGCTGGTGCGCTTTTGAAAGTCATACACCCCGAGCGGCGAAGAAAAGCGCGCGCTGCCGGAGGTCGGTAGCACGTGGTTGGGACCGGCGCAGTAATCGCCCAAGGATTCGGACGTATAGGCGCCGATGAAAATGGCGCCGGCATGGCGGATCTTGTCCACCCAGGCATCCGGCTCGGCCAAGGATAGCTCGAGGTGCTCGGGCGCCACCCGGTTGGCCAGGGCCACAGCCTCTTCCAAATTCCGCACTCGAATCAGCGCGCCACGGTTTTCCAGCGAGGCGCGGATCACGTCCTGACGCGGCATGGTCGGCAATAGCTTGTCGAGACTGGCCTGGACCTGCTCGATATAGGCAGCGTCCGGGCAGATCAGGATGCTTTGCGCCAGCTCGTCGTGCTCGGCCTGGCTGAACAGGTCCATGGCCACCCAGTCCGGGTCGGTGCTGCCGTCGGCGAGCACGAGGATTTCGGAAGGCCCCGCCACCATGTCGATGCCGACGCGGCCAAACACCCGCCGCTTGGCGCAAGCCACATAGGCATTGCCGGGACCGACGATCTTATCCACCTGCGGCACGCTCTCGGTGCCATACGCGAGCGCCGCGATGGCCTGGGCGCCGCCGATGGTAAATACCCGGTCCACCCCAGCCAGGCAGGCCGCGGCGAGCACCAAGGCATTCTTCTCGCCGCCCGGGGTAGGCACGACCATGATGAGTTCCCCGACCCCGGCCACCTTGGCGGGAATCGCATTCATCAACACCGAAGAAGGATAAGCAGCCTTGCCGCCGGGCACGTAGAGGCCGACCCGGTCCAAGGGCGTCACCATCTGGCCGAGCACGGTGCCATCCGCTTCGCTATAGCGCCAGCCTGACTGAATCTGTTTTTGATGGAAGCTGCGGATGCGCTCGGCCGCCGTCTCCAGGGCCGCGCGGCGCTCTGCGGCGAGCCCGTCGAGCGCGGCCTGCAATTCGGCCTTGGGCAGCTCCAGCGCCGCCATGCTAGGCGCCGCAAGACGGTCGAAACGGTTGGTGTATTCCACCACGGCAGCGTCGCCCCTAGCCTTTACGTCGGCCAGGATGGCGACCACCGTCTGTTCGATCTTGTCGTCCTGGGCGCCCTCGAAGGCCAGCAGCGCCTCGAGACGTTGCTCGAAATCAGGACTTTGGCTGTCGAGCCGCTGAATCGCCACCATATTCACTTCTCCACTGCGCCGGCAAAGGCGTCGATGATCGGTTGCAGGATTTCCCGCTTCAGCTTCAAGGCCGCCTGGTTCACCACCAATCGGCTGGAAATGTCCATGATGTGCTCCACCGCCACGAGCCGGTTGGCTTTCAGGGTGGCGCCGGAGGACACGAGGTCTACGATGGCATCCGACAGCCCCACCAGGGGGGCGAGTTCCATCGAGCCATAGAGCTTGATGAGATCCACATGCACGCCCTTGGCGGCGAAGTGCTCCCGCGCGGTCTTGATGTACTTGGTGGCCACTTTGAGGCGCGCCCCTTGCTGCACGGCGCTGGCATAGTCGAAGCCTTCCGGCACGGCCACCATCATCCGACATTTGGCGATATTCAGGTCGAGCGGCTGATAGAGGCCGGCGCCGCCGTGCTCGATCAACACATCCTTGCCTGCCACGCCGATATCGGCAGCGCCGTATTGGACGTAGGTCGGCACGTCGGAAGCGCGCACGATGATGAGCCGCACATGCGCCTGGTTGGTGTCAATGATGAGCTTTCTCGAACCATCCGGGTTCTCACTCGGCACGATGCCCGCCGCCGCGAAGAGCGGCAAGGTCTCGTCGAAGATGCGGCCCTTGGAGAGGGCGATGGTAATACCGTTCACGGGCGTCTCGGGGCGAGGCAAAGGCGCGATTTTAGCGCAAACCTTGTGCACCGCAGAAACAGCGCGGCGCCAATAAATTGGCGATAATCACGGGTGAGGAGAAAAGCGGTGGCCCAACCCAACGACAACACGGAATACCCTTATGTAACGGCCGATCAGCTGCGCATCGGCCTATACATCTTCATCGACCTGCCCTGGTTTCGGCACCCGTTTACGCTCAACAGTTTCAAAATCAGCAATGCGGCGCAAATCCGCGAGCTGCGCGCCCTGGGCGAGCCGCGCTTTCGATTCGACCCGCGGCGCAGCGACGCCCTGCCCGAAGCGCCGCCCATACCACCCGCACCGCCCACGCTCGACGTAGACGCCCCCCAGCCGGCCGCGCCCCCAGACACGGCAAAGACTCCGCCACATGCGCGCCGCTTGGCCGAGTATCGCCAACGCATCGAGCAAGTGGACAAGGCCTTTCTCAAGGCCAGCGGCATCTTGCGCAACCTCAACCGCAATCTCTTGCAAAAGCCGGCCGCGACACTCGAAGAGATGGGGCGACTCGTCGATCAGATGGTGCTCGCTTTCCTCGAACATCCGGAAGTCACCTTGCACGTGATGGGGGAAAAATGTGGTGGCGAAGAGGCTTACGTCCATAGCCTCAATGTCTCGGTATTGTCGATGATGCTCACCAAGGGCCTCGATTTCAGTCCCGAGGCGGCGCGCATCCTTGGCCTCGGCGCCCTGCTGCACGATATTGGCCTGATGGAAGTACCCGATCGGGTGCTGAAGAAAAAACCCTGCGAATACACCAAGCCAGAACGCGATCTGCGCGCCTTGCACTGTGACTACGGCCTCAAGATCGGCAAGCAGCTCGGCCTTGCCCCGGAGGTGCTCGCCATCATTTATCAGCACCACGAGATGGCGGATGGCTCCGGCTACCCGCTCGGGCTGAAGCTGGCGCAAATCACGCCGCCGGCGCGCGTCGTAGCCCTCGTCAATTATTACGACAACCTGTGCAACCCGCTCGATCCGGCCGAAGCCATGACCCCGCACGAGGCGCTATCCTTCATGTTCGCGCAGCGGCGCAGCAAGTTCGATGCGCAGATCTTGCAGCAGATGATCCGTTGCCTAGGCGTCTACCCGCCCGGTTCCATCGTCACCTTGTCGAACGAAGCCATCGCCATGGTCATGTCGGTGAATCCAGCCAAGCCCCTGCGCCCCTGCGTCATGCTCTACGACGAATCCGTGCCCAAGGAAGCCGCCCCCATCCTCGACCTGGAAGAACACACCGAGATCAGCATCAGCAAGGCCATTCGCCCAAGCCTGTTGCCGCCGCGCACCTACGCCTACCTGAGCCCGCGCCGGCATGTCACCTATTTCTTCGACAGCAACGCCCCCACCCGCACGGAATGAAAGCCCCCAATCCCGCCTCGCCGGAAAGTCTGCTGCTCGCGCACTGTCACGAAATCCTGCTGCTCGTGGATGGCACAAGCCTCGCCATCCGCGCCGTCAATCCCGGCGCCTTGCGCCACCTCGGCTACAGCGAGGCTGAGCTGATCGGCCGGCCGATCACCGACATCGAATGCGCGCTCGCCGATGTGTTCTTCTGGGAAGAGGTGCGCCAAGGCATCGCGCCCGAGGTGCGCGACGCCGAGGCCGCCTACCTGATGGCCAACGGTGAGCTGCTAAGCGCCACCAAGCATATTACCCGCGCGCATGACGGGTCCGGCTGCCTCGTGATCTGCGCCACCCCGGTCGGCCAGCTGCGCCGCGCCGAGGCCGAATTGGCCGACATGAGCGCGCATCTGCGCGCCACTTTGGAAGCCACGGCAGACGGGATCTTGCTGGTGAATCGTCAAGGCGGCATCGTGAACATGAATCAGCGCTTCTCCTGCCTTTGGCAGATCCCAGCCGCGCTGCTGCTCGCGCACGACGACCAGGCTATCTTGGATTACCTGGCAAGCTGCATGGCCGACCCCGAGTCCTACCGTCGCCGCATGGCCGAAATCCGCCCTGACGGCGAGGACGAGACGCACGACATCCTCGAGCTTGCCGACGGCCGCTATTTCGAACAGAAATCGCGGCCGGCGCGACAAAACAAGCTCATCATCGGCCGGGTCTTCTCCTTCACCGACATCACCGAGCGAAAGCACAACGAAGCCCGGCTGCAGCTTGCCGCGAGCGTGTTCACCCATGCCCAGGAAGGCATCATGATCACCGACCCGGCCGGCACCATCGTCGAGGTGAACGACACCTTCAGCCGCATCACCGGCTACAGCCGCGCGGCAGCCGTAGGACAAAACGCCCGCCTACTTAGCTCTGGCCGCCAGGGACCGGAGTTTTACGCCCAGCTCTGGCACGCGCTCACCCACAAAGGCCACTGGCAGGGCGAGATTTGGAACCGGCGCCAAGACGGCAGCATCTATGCCGAGCTGCTCAACATCACCGCCGTGCGCGATGCGCATGGCAAGATCCGCCACTACGTCGCGCTGTTTTCCGACATCACCGCAAGCAAAGAGCATCAGAGCCAGCTAGAGCGCATCGCCCATTACGACGCGCTCACCGGGGTGCCGAACCGTGTCCTGCTCGCTGACCGGCTGCGCCAAGCCATCGCACGCACGCGCCGCGATGACCGGCTGATGGCGCTCGTCTATCTCGACCTAGACGGCTTCAAGGAGGTAAACGACACCCACGGCCACGAAACCGGTGACGAACTCCTCATCGCCATCGCCCAACGTCTGAACGACGCGCTACGCGCCGGCGACACCCTGGCGCGGCTGGGCGGCGACGAGTTCGTCGCGGTGCTCACCGACCTCGGCAGCATCGAGGAATGCAAGAAGGTACTCGAACGGCTCTTGCAAGCCGCTGCCGCACCGCTACAGATCAAAGGCATCCCATTACAGCTATCGGCCAGCCTGGGCGTGACCCTGTACCCGCACGACGGCAGCGATGCCGACACTCTGCTACGCCATGCCGACCAAGCCATGTACCAGGCCAAGCAAGCCGGCAAGAACCGCTACCACCTGTTCGACCCAGAGCGGGACCGGCAGGCCAAGACCCACTGGGAAAGCGTCAGCCGCCTCACCCAGGCCCTGGCGCAAGGCGAGTTCGAGCTCTACTACCAGCCCAAGGTGCACATGCGCCGCGGCGAGGTGGTCGGCGCCGAAGCCCTGCTGCGCTGGCGCCATCCAGAGCGCGGCCTGGTCGCCCCGGGCGAATTCCTGCCCGTCCTCGAAGGCACGGAACTCATCGCCCGCATCGGCGACTGGGCCTTAGACACGGCCTTGGCCCAAATGCGCCAGTGGCGCCAGGCCGGCCTGGCGCTGCCGGTGAGCGTCAACATCGCCGCGCACCATCTGCAATGCGAGGATTTTCTCCCCCGCCTGCGCGACAAATTGGCCCGCTACCCGGACATTCCACCTGCCTGGCTCGAACTAGAAGTGCTCGAAACCGCCGCCTTAGAGGGCATCACGCATGTATCGCGGGTCATCGAAGGCTGCCGGGCGCTGGGCGTCGCCTTTTCTCTCGACGATTTCGGCACCGGCTACTCTTCCCTCACCTACCTCAAGCGTCTGCCAGCTAGCGTGCTCAAGATCGACCAGAGTTTCGTGCGTGACATGCTTTGGGATACGGAAGACCTAGCCATCGTCGAAGGGGTGATCGGCCTGGCCGCTGCCTTTCATCGCCACGTCATCGCCGAAGGCGTCGAGACACTCGCCCACGGCGAGCTGCTGCTGCGCCTGGGCTGCGAGGTAGCGCAGGGCTACGGCATCGCCCGGCCCATGCCGGCGGCGGCGCTTACCGACTGGGTCCGCGTCTGGCAGGCGCCGCCTGGCTGGCGCGCCGACCACCTCCTGCCGCTAAGCCGTGAGGACATGGGCACGGCTTACGCCGAAGTGGAGTTGCGCCACTGGTGCCGCAATCTCGAACTCTATTTGGGCGGCAGCCTGCCGGCGCCACCCCCCGCCGCGCTGCGGCACTGCGGTTTTGGCCAATGGTGCGAGAGCCATGCCGCGCAGCGCTACCGGCATCTCCCCCTGTTCGCCCAACTCGGCGAGCTGCACGCCCGCCTGCACACCCTGGGCGAGCGCCTGCTCGCGGCGCACGAAGCCGGCGACACGGAACGGATCGCCACTGATCTTGCCGCATTGACGGCGCTACGCGACCGCATCGCCCAAGGCCTCGCCCAGCTGCCGCGCGCCCACGCCGCCAGCCGGCCCACACCACAATCTTGAACGGAGCCCCAGCGCATGAGCACTTTCACGCAAATCGTCCTATACACCGGTCCGGATGGCCGCGCCCGCTTCCGCGAAGAGCGGCTGGCCTTGCTCGAAGGCACGCCGGACGTGCGCCTCTCGGCGCTGCATCCGACGCAAGGCTACCAACTACGCATCAGCCCAGTGGGCTTTCGCAGCGCCTTTCACTGCACCACTGCGCCGCAGTGGACGATCATCCTCTCCGGTTGCATGGAAATCGGCCTCCAGGACGGCAGCACGCGCCGTTTCGGCCCCGGCGAGCACTTTTTCTCGAACGATCTGCTGCCCGAAGGCGCCACCTTCGACCCCGCAGTGCACGGCCACACGAGCCGCCAGGTCGGGGACGAGCCGCTCGTGACGCTCTTTCTCAAAGTGTGAGCCACGGCCACCCCGAAGTCATGCAGGACACCCTGCGAGGCCGGCCGGCCACGCCCAGCCGCTCGATGCGACCTCAATGCATGCGCCGCACCCGCGCCCCGAGGCGGGCGAGCTTTTCCTCGATGCGCTCGTAGCCGCGGTCGAGGTGATAGATGCGGTCGATCACGGTCTCGCCCTGGGCCGCGAGACCGGCAATCACCAAGGAAGCGGAGGCGCGTAGATCGGTCGCCATGACCGCCGCGCCTTGCAGCTGCGGCACGCCACGCACCACGGCGTTGTTGCCCTCGATCTGGATATCCGCCCCCAAGCGCTGCAACTCGCTCGCGTGCATGAAGCGGTTCTCGAAGATGGTTTCGCGGATCGTGGCGACCCCCTCGGCGACGCAATTGATGGCCATGAATTGGGCCTGCATGTCGGTCGGGAAGGCCGGATAAGGCGCCGTGCGCAGACTCACCGATTTGAGCCGCGGCGGCGCCTTGAGGCGGATGGCATCGCGCTCGATGCCGATTTCACAGCCGGCATCCATGAGCTTATCGACCACCGCATCGAGATAGGCAGCGGAAGTCTGCAACAGGCGCACCTGGCCACCGGTGGCCGCCGCGGCGCAGAGATAAGTGCCGGTCTCGATCCGATCGGGCATGATGGCGTGCTCGGCGCCATGCAGCCTATCGACCCCTTGAATGCGAATGACATCCGTGCCCGCGCCGGAGATGCGCGCGCCCATGCTCACCAAGCAGTTGGCGAGATCCACCACCTCGGGCTCGCGGGCAGCGTTCTCGATCACGGTTTCGCCCTCGGCCAGGCAGGCCGCCATCATCAGGTTTTCCGTGCCCGTCACCGTCACCATGTCGGTGCAGATACGCGCCCCCTTCAAGCGGCGCGCGCGGGCATGGATATAGCCCTGCTCCACCGTGATTTCGGCGCCCATGGCCTGCAAGCCCTTGATGTGCTGATCCACGGGCCGCGCGCCGATGGCGCAACCGCCCGGCAACGACACGCGCGCCTCGCCGCAGCGCGCCAGCAGCGGCCCCAGCACCAGGATGGAAGCGCGCATGGTCTTGACCAGATCGTAAGGCGCGAGGGGATTGGTCAGCCCGGCGCCGTCGAGCACTAACCCGTCGCCACCTTCCAGCGTCACGCCCACGCCCATCTGGCCCAAAAGGCGCAACATGGTGGCGATGTCGTTCAAGTGCGGTACATTGGCAAGCCGCAGCGGTTTAGCGCTGAGCAAGGCGGCGCAGAGTATCGGCAAGGCGGCATTCTTGGCCCCGGAAATGGTGATTTCACCGGCAAGGGCGATGCCGCCCTGAATGACGAGTTTATCCACGAGCGCTCCACTCTTCCGGGGTATAGGTTTGCAACGACAGGGCGTGCAGCTCGCCGCTGTCGAGCTCGCGCCGGACGGTCTGATAGACCCGCTGCTGGCGCTGGACGCGGCTCTTGCCGGCCAGTTCCGAGCTCACCACGACGGCCTCGAAGTGGCGGCCATCGCCGCGCACCTCCACGTGCGTGCAGGACATGCCCTGCCGGATCAAGCTTCTGATTGTTTCGGGTTGCATCATATTCAGGTACGCAGTTTCCAGCCCCGTTTGAGGAGCGACAAAGTCAGGAGGGCAAGCGCCGCGAAACTGGCGGCAAGCACCGCGAGACTCTGGAGCGGCGCCACGTCGGAGACACCGAAGCAGCCATGCCGGAAGCCGTCGATCATGTAAAACACTGGATTGTAATGGGAGACGGCCTGCCAGAACGGCGGCAGCGAATGTATCGAATAAAACACGCCCGAGAGCATGGTCAGCGGCAGCACGAGAAAGTTCTGGAAAGCGGCGAGCTGATCGAACTTCTCCGCCCAGATCCCAGCGATGACGCCGACCGCCCCAAGACAAGCGCCGCCCAAGAGCGCAAACAGCAAGGCCCAGAGCGGCTGGGCCGGCCACACCTGAACGAAGGGGAGCGTCACGAGCCAAACCCCCAGCCCTACCACCAGCCCGCGCAGCGCCGCCGCGGCCACGAAGGCCCAAAAGAAGGCAGCATGGGATATGGGCGGTAAGAGCACGAAAATGATCGAGCCGGTGACCTTGGCCTGAATCAGGCTCGAAGAAGAATTGGCGAAGGCGTTTTGGAGCACCGCCATCATCACCAGCCCAGGCACGAGAAAGGCGGTATAGGGCACCCCGTGGATCCGCCGATCGGCTTCGAGCACATGACTGAAGATGAGCAGGTAAAGCAAGGCCGTGAGCACCGGCGCGGCCACGGTTTGAAAGGCCACCCGCCAAAAGCGCAGCAACTCTTTCTGGAACAGGGCGGCAAAGCCGCTGCCGTGCCCGCTCATGGCGTGGCCTCGGGCAAGCCGACGATGCGCATGAAGACATCCTCCAAATCTGGCGGCTGTAGGCGCAAGTCGGCAACGCCCACCCCGGCCTGGCGTAGGGTAGCGAGCACGCCTTCGAGCGCGTCGAGCCGCTCCAAGGCCAATTCCACCTCATCGCCGCGCACGGCCCGGCAATAGGGTTGCAACAGCGCGGGCAGGGACTGGCCAGCGGCCAGCTTGAGCACGAGGGCGTGACCGGAAAAGCGCGCGAGCAGGTTGGCGGTGCTATCGAGCGCCAAGATCCTGCCGCGCTTCATGAGCGCGATGCGCCCGCACAAGGTCTCGGCCTCTTCCAGATAATGGGTAGTGAGGATGATGGTGTGGCCATCTTCGTTCAAGCGGCGGATGAAACGCCAAAGCCCTTGGCGCAATTCGACATCGACCCCGGCGGTAGGCTCGTCGAGCACGATCACCGGCGGCCGATGCACCAGCGCCTGAGCCACCAGCACGCGCCGCTTCATGCCGCCCGAGAGGCGGCGCATGTTGGTATCGGCCTTGTCGCTAAGATCGAGGTGGTGCAAGATTTCGTCGATCCAGTCATCGTTGCGGCGTAGGCCAAAGTAAGCCGACTGGATGCGCAGCGTCTCACGCACGCTAAAAAAAGGGTCGAACACCAATTCCTGCGGCACGATACCCAACAGCCGCCGCGCTGTTCGGTAATCGCGCTCGACATCGTGGCCGAGCACGGTGATGCGCCCCTCATCCGGCCTGGCGAGCCCAGCGAGACAGGAAATGAGCGTGGTCTTGCCGGCGCCGTTGGGGCCGAGGAGACCGAAGAATTCGCCGGCGCCGATATCGAGGCTGATGCCATCGAGCGCGATAAAAGCGCCAAAACGCTTGACGACGCCGGCAAAGGATACGGCCACCCGCATGGCAGGAACCGGGCTCAAGCCCGGGCAAACGCCGCGCCGAGATCGTAAAGATCAGCCAGCGCCGCAAGCCCCGCCGGCATACCCAGGACGCGCAGGACGCCGCCAGCGGCCTGGCAATGGCGCTGCCATTCGAGCAGGACGGCAAGCCCAGCGGAATCGGCCTCGCTCACCGCGGAAAGATCCACTTCCCAGGTCTGCGCATCCCAGAACCCCTGCCCCGCTTCGAGCAGGGCGCGCGCCGTGCTCATCAGCATCGGCGCCTGCACCACGATACGGTTGCCCTGACGTGCGATCATCGCCGCTCCTACCGAATCGCCAGCGTGATAGCCGCCTCAAGCCGCCTTGCCGGCAGCCAAGGACTTGTTCTTCGCTTCGAGCGAACGGATGAGGCCATCGATGCCGCCGGCGCGGATTTCTTGCGCGAAGCTGTCGCGGTAATTGGTCACCAGGCTGACGCCCGCCACCACGACGTCGTAGACCTTCCAGCCGGCTTCGGTTTTCTCGAGGCTATAGTCGAGCTGAATCGGCCGAGCGCCAGGCTGTAGCACCTCGGTGCGCACCAGCACGTCGGTATCGCCGGGGTTCATTTTGAAAGGGCGGTAGCGCACGGTCTGGTCACGATAGGAATTGAGCGCATTGGAATAGGTACGCACCAACAGCTCCTGGAACTGGCGGGCGAGCTGCTCCTTTTGCTGCGGCGTGGCCTGGCGCCAATCGCGGCCGACCGCGAGCGCCGTCATGCGCTGGAAGTTGAAGTAGGGCAACACCTTGGTCTGGATCAAGGCGATGGTCTTTTGGGTATTGCCGTTCTGGATATCCTTGTCCTGGCGCACTGCGGCGAGCACATCCTCGGTCACGCTGCGCACCAACACGTCGGGCGCCACATCCTGGGCCAGCGCCAGGGTCGAAAGCAGGACGGAGAAAAGGAAAGCAAAAAGTCGCTGCATGAATCTATCTCGGTCGGTTCGAAAGCACTTTCTCAAAGGGATCACTCCACATCCTGCGCCTGCGGCGGCCGGCCATCGTGGATCTGGGCGTGCCGGCGCTGCAGGTAGGCGGCGCGGAGGTAGGCATATTTATCGAGCGCGGCTTCTTCCACCACTTTGTCGGCCGGCAACAAGGCGGCGCGGTACTCAACCGCGCGTAGCGCCATCAGGCTGTTGCGCAAGCGCACATCGTCGAGATCCCACCAAAGTGGGTAGAAGAGCTGATCCACGCCCCAACCCACGAGGTCGCGGCCGGTATTAGGACCAATGATGGGCAAGAACACGTAGGGGCCGTCCGGCACTCCCCAGACGGCGAGCGTCTGGCCGAAGTCCTCATCGCCTTGATCGAAGCCGAGCTCGCTCGCTACATCGAAGAGACCGAAGATGCCGACGGTGGAATTGACGAGCAAGCGGGCAAAGCCGTTCATGCCTTCGCTGCCTTTACCCTGCAACAGGGCGTTGGTACCACGGCTCAAATCCCAGATGTTTTCGTAGAAGTTATGCACCCCCATGCGCGCTGGCAGTGGCATGACTGCATCGTACCCACGGGCGAGTGGCTTCAAGGCTGCCTTGTCGATGCCTTCATGCACCTCGAACATGGCGCGATTGAAACCCTCGTAAGGATCTTTGTCGCTCGGTGCCCGGGGCGTTCCGGCGCACCCGGCAATGCACGCCAGCGCCAAGGTGGCGAGCGCGGCGCGCCAGCCGTGCCGCGCAGCGTGGGACTCAGTCTTTTGGTTCATGGCTGATCCTGACTCTCGGCCGCCTTGTTGAAGAGGAACTGGCTCACCAGTTTCTCCAGGACCACGGCCGACTGGGTTTTGAAGATGGTATCTCCCGCCGCCAGCTTACGCTCGTCCCCCCCCGGCTCGAGGCCGACGTACTGATCGCCCAACAGGCCCGAGGTATAGATGGCGGCAAAGGTATCTTTCGGGAAGGTGTAGCGGGCATCGATATTGAGCAGCACCACGGCTTCGTAAGTTTCGGGATCGAAGCGGATGTCCGCCACCCGACCGACCACGACCCCGGCGCTCTTGACCGGCCCACGCACCTTGAGGCCGCCGATGTTATCAAACTTAGCTTGCAGTGAATATGTGCGCTCCATGTGCACGCCAGAGAAACTGCCCACCTTGAGGGCCAGGAACAACAGGGCGGCCATACCCAAGGCGACGAAGAAGCCAACCCAAAGGTCGAGGGTAGTGCGATTCATGAGGTTCCCCGGAACATGAAAGAGGTCAACACGAAATCCAGCGCCAAGATGGCAAGCGCCGAAGTCACCACGGTACGCGTGATGGCGCGCGACACGCCTTCGGCCGTCGGCGCCGCGTCATAG
>JAOAIO010000031.1 GCA_026414665.1 Azovibrio sp. | reverse complement strand
CCTTTGAGCACCGGACGGGCGGCGGCGGTGAGCTTCAAGGCGCCGTACGCGTTGAGATCGGCATAGAGCAGCCCAGCGGCAACCAGTTGGCGGAACACGGCGCGCCAGGTGGCTTCATCCAGATCGGCGCCTATGCCCCAAGTCGAGAGCCGGTCGTGGCCGTATTCCCGAGTCTTGGGGTTGGCCTTGCCGCGCAGTACGTCGATTAGGTGCTTGGCGCCGAAGCGTTGGCCGGTGCGATAGACGGCGGATAGCGCCTTTTGCGCGGCTTCGGTGCCGTCCCAGCGTTCTGGCGGGTCGAGGCAGACATCGCAGTTGCCGCATGGCGCACTGGCTTCGCCGAAATAGTCGAGCAGCACCACGCGGCGGCAGCGCGGCGCTTCGGCATAACCCAAGAGGGCCTCGAGCTTTTGGCTTTCCAGGCGCTTTTGCGCTTCGCTCGCGTTCGATGTGTCGATGCGAAAGCGTTGCTGCGCCACGTCTTGCAGGCCGTAGGCCATCCAGGCTTCAGCGGGTTCGCCATCCCGACCGGCGCGGCCGGTTTCTTGGTAATAGGCTTCGAGACTTTTGGGGAGATCCAGGTGCGCGACGAAGCGCACGTCGGGTTTGTCGATACCCATGCCAAAAGCGATGGTGGCCACCATGATGAGCCCGTCTTCGCGCAAGAATCGGCGTTGGTGCTCGGCGCGTATCTCGGCATCGAGCCCGGCATGATAAGGCAGGGCCGGGTAGCCTTGCTGGCCGAGCCAGGTGGCGATGGCCTCGACTTTCTTGCGCGATAGGCAATAGACGATGCCGGCCTCACCCCGGTGTCCGGCGAGAAAGCCGAGGAGCTGGCGCTTGGGGTCGTCCTTCTCGACGACGGTGTAGCGGATGTTGGGGCGGTCGAAGCTGGAGATGAACACCCGTGCCTTGGTGAGTCCCAGGCGTTCGATCATCTCGCGCCGGGTGGCGGCATCGGCAGTGGCGGTGAGCGCGATTCGAGGGACTTGCGGGTGGCGTTCGTGGATGGCGGAGAGCTGCAAATATTCGGGGCGGAAGTCGTGGCCCCACTGGGAGACGCAGTGTGCCTCGTCGATGGCGAACAGGGCCAGCCGGTCGCTCTCGGCGAGGCCGTCGAGCAGCGCCAGGAAGCGTTCGGTCATCAGCCGTTCGGGCGCGACATAGAGCAGGTCGAGATCGTCGGCGAAGAGGCGCTGCTCCGTTGCCCGCGCCTGGTCCCAGGCGATGGTGGAATTGAGCAGCGCAGCCTTGATGCCGAGCTGGGTGAGGCTATCTACCTGGTCTTGCATCAGCGCGATGAGGGGGGAGACGACGATGGCCACGCCGCGGCGCATGAGCGCGGGAATCTGGTAGCAGAGCGACTTGCCGCCCCCGGTGGGCATCAACACCAGCGCATCGCCACCGCCGGCTACATGCTCGATGATCTCCTGCTGGCGGCCACGAAAGGCCGGATAGCCGAAGGTGTGCTGCAGGATATCGAGCGCGGTGGGGGAAGACGGAGAGACGGCAGACATAGGGGCGGGATTATCCCATGCCCAGCGGCATGCTTTAGGCGTATAGCGCTTGCCGTTCCAGGCTTACGCCGTTCCAGCGCAGGGTTTCGCCCTGGGTCTCGTGCCAGTCCGCGAGCACCCAGCGTTCGACATGGATGCCGTCTACGATGTGGTCGTGGGTTGCAGGGCGGTGGGTGTGGCCGTGGATGAAGGTGGCGTAGCCGTGCAGGCGCAGGAAATCGTCGGTCGCGCCGGGGTTGAGGTCCATCAGGTAAGCGGATTTTTCGCTTTTGGCGGCTTCGCTCTGCTGGCGCAAGTGTTCGGCGATGGCGTGGCGCTCGGCCAGGGGCCTGGCGAGGAAGGCAGCCTGCCAGTCCGGATTGCGGGTCTGGGCGCGGAAGTGCTGATAGGAGATATCGTCGGTGCACAGGGCATCACCATGCGAGAGGACGAACTGCCATTCCGGGGTGGAGAGCACGTAGGGGTCGGGGAGCAGGGTGAGGCCGGTGGCCAGGGCGAAGTCCGGACCCAGGAGGAAGTCGCGGTTGCCGTGCAGCAGGAAGATGGCAAGTCCCGCGGCGCTGGCTTCTGCCAGGGCGGCGACGATGTCGCGGTGCCCCGGCGCATCCATGTCGTCATCGCCGACCCAGGTCTCGAAGCAGTCGCCGAGAATGTAGAGGCTGTTGCCTGGCCGCGCGATGTCTGCGAGAAAGCGACGGAAGATGCGCGCCGCCCCGGGGGTCCGGGGCGATAGGTGTAGGTCGGAGATGAAGTGGATCAAGTCGGATTGGGCCGGGTTAGAGAATTTCGGCTTTTTCGATGATCACGTCTTCGAGCGGCACGTCTTGGTGAAAGCCTTTGTTGCCGGTTTTGACGGCCTTGATCCGATCGACCACGTCCATGCCTTCGACTACCTTGCCGAACACGCAGTAACCCCAGCCGCTGCCGGAAGGGGCGCGAAAGTCGAGGAAGTCGTTATCGACGACGTTGATGAAGAATTGCGCGGTGGCGGAGTGGGGGTCGTTGGTGCGCGCCATGGCGATGCTGCCACGCACATTCTTCAGACCGTTATGGGCTTCGTTCTCGATGGCGGCACGGGTTTCCTTTTGCTTCATGCCTGGCGCGAAGCCGCCGCCCTGAATCATGAAGCCGTCGATGACCCGGTGGAAGATGGTGTTGTCATAGTGGCCGTCTTCGACGTATTGCAGGAAATTCTTGACGGTGACGGGGGCTTTCTCGGCGTCGAGTTCGAGGCTGATGGTGCCCAGATTGGTGTGCAGCTTGACCATGGTGGGGACTCACTTTTCAGAAAGGATTTTGACGGATTGGATGACGACGGGCTCTTTGGGCACGTTCTGGTGCGGGCCGACGCTGCCGGTGGGGACCCGGGCGATTTTGTCTACCACGTCCATGCCTTCGATCACCTTGCCGAACACGGCATAGCCCCAGCCATCGAAGGAGGGGTGATCGAGGTTCGGGTTGTCGACGTGGTTGATGAAGAACTGCGCCGTGGCGGAATTGGGGTCGGCGCGCCGCGCCATGGCGATGCTGCCGCGGGTGTTCTTGAGGCCGTTCTTGGCTTCGTTCTCGATCGGCGCACGCGTCTCCTTCGGATTCAGGCGCGCATCGAAGCCGCCGCCCTGGATCATGAAGCCGGGAATGACGCGATGAAAAACCGTGCCGTCATAAAAGCCATCGCGTACATATTGAAGGAAATTGGCGACCGACTTAGGCGCTTTCTTATCGTTCAATTCGAGCACGATGCGGCCTTGGCTTGTGATCATTTCCACGCTCGGGGCCGCCCAGCTTAAGGTCGAGACAGCGAGGCCAATTGCCAGGATGAGGGCGCGACGCATGAGGGTTCTCCTTAGAGGCCAGGCGCTTTAGGCAGCGCCTTCATAGACGATCTTCCACTGGCCGTTCTCGCGCCGCCAGTACTGGCGCTTTTTCATGGTGTTGCTGAGATTGTTGCTGTCATACGCCTGGTCGAAGGTGACGACCACCACTTCTTCCGGTCCAGGGTTGCGGAATACCGAGAGATTGCTAAGCGCTACCTTGATCCAGGTCTTGCTCTGGTTGACCTGGCGTTTTTGCTGGGCAAAGGCTTGGTAATCCTGGCCGTTGCTTTGGAAATCCTGCGAGTAGTGGCGCAGGTAACGCTCGGTGTCGCGGCTTTCCCAGTCGCGGCGCCAGGCTTCGATGGCGGCGTTGAGCTCGGCTCGCTCCTTTTGCCAGTCGTCGAGCGACAGCCATTCGATATCGTTGCTGATGATGACCGGCGTGAGGCCGACCTGGACATTCTTGCCCAAAGTGTCGAAATCCTGATTGGCGAGCACCACGCAGCCATCCGAGGCTTTCGGCGGCCGCGAGAAGGTATCGGACGGCGTGCCGTGCAGCCAAATGCCGGAGCCACCACGGCCTTGGCGTTTGTCCCATTCGTTGGGGTAATTGAGCGGAAAGGCGCCGTGGCCATACAGGTCGGCGAGTTTTTCGCGCGGTAGGCTGGCCGTGACGTGATAGACACCGATCGGCGTACGCTTGTCGCCTTCGGCCATCTTGTCCGAGCCCAGCTTGCCTTGCGTGACGTAATAATCCGCCATGAAGCGCGGCCGGCCATTGTCGTTCTGGTACAAATAAAGGCGGGCCTTCTTGGTATCGACGACGATGGCGTACTTCTGGTCTTCGCGCATCTGCAAAAGGTAGCGCGGCACATAATCGGCGGGCGGCTTGTTTTTGTAGCCTTGCAGCCGGACGAAGGCTTCTTCGCGCAGATCGGCAATGCGATCTTGCGGCGCATGTTCGGCCGCGCCGAAAGTGTTGATGGGGCGGGCCCGGGCGAGCAGCAGATCGCCCTTGATGAGGTAGGCGAGACGGAAGTTGGGGTAGCGCTGGATCAAGCCTTCGGTGAGCTGCAGAGCGCTATCCAGACGGCGTGCCTCGATTTCGGCGAAGATACGCTCGAGCTGCGGCTCGGGGCCGGAATCGGATAGGGTAGGGGTGTCTGTGCCTTGGCCCAGCAGTTGGCCGAGGGTGGCCATGACTTCTTGGGGGGGATCCTGCACCGCCGCCCCGGTTTCAGCCCTCGGGATAACGGCGGCAGGCGCGGCATTCGTCGGGCTGGGCGTGCCGGGGCGGAATAGGATCCACATGCTGCTGGCCACCCCGGCGGTGGCCAGCAGCGTCAGCAGCAATCTACGCAACGGCATCAACGCGAATCTTCACTCAGGATGAGCCAATTGTTGCCGGACTTGGTGAATACCATGGTCTTGGTAGAGGAGCTCTTGAAGTTCGAGGCTCGGTAATGCTGGCGGAAGCGCACCGTGGCGCGGTTGCCTTCGACCGTGATGCGCGGCGTGTCGTAACTCACCTTGATCCAGCTTGGACGGCTGATACGTTCCTCACGCTCTTGCTCCCAAGCCTTGCGGCTCATGCCCCGCGGAGTGTCGAAACCGGGGGCGTAGAAGGAAAGATAGGCCTTGACATCCTTGCGCGACCAGGCGGCGGCCCAGGCGGCCAGGGTCTTGGCGACTTCCTGGGCGGCCGGATCGAGCGCCTCAGGTGCTGGCGCGGTCGTGCTGGCCGGGGCAGCGGCGGGGGCAGTGGCAGGGGCCGCCGTGGTCGGCGGGGTAGTCGTCGCAGCGCCGGGCGTGGCGGCGACGACGGTGGCTACGGGCGCTTTCGCCGGCGTGCTAGGCGCCGCGGCGGGCACCGGGCTGGCGGCGGCTGGCGCGCTGGCGACGCTAGGCGGCCGGGCGCCAGGCTTGCCCGGGGTGCTGACCAGGTCGCGGATCAGGGCCAGCTTGTTTTGCGCCGCCGCATTCGAGGAGTCGAGCTGCAAGGCTTTGTCGTAAGCCTGGCTGGCGAGCTTGGCATAGACATCGCCCAGGTTTTCATAGGCGATGGCGTAAGAGGGGTGGGTGCGAATCGCCATTTCCAGCGCCGTGCGCGCCCGGTCATACTGCTTTTGTTGAGCGTAGAGCACGGCCAGGTTGTTGTAGGGTTCGGGCAGCTCCGGGTAATCCTCGGTGAGCTTGGTGAATAGCAGAATGGCATCGTTGGGGCGGTTTAGTTCGGTGAGGATGATGCCTTTCAGAAAACGGCCCTGGGCATCCTTGGGGCGCGTGGCGAGGTAGGCATCGACCTTCTCCAGTGCTTGGGTGTACTGCCCCTGGCGGATGAGCCGTTGCACTTCGGGTAGGTTGTCGGCGCTGGCGGGCGGGGCGGCGCTAAGCGTAGCGCCCAGGCACAGGGCCAGCAGAGCGTGACGCAAGTGGGAGCGAGCTGAGGAGGCCATTGCTAGTGCTATACTCTGACGAGAATTGCGAATCACAGATTCTACCAACATTTGTTTTCGTTATCTCAAAATTTGAACGCCCTGTTCGTCCGGGCGTGCGGCTTTCCCAAGATTCCCTATGCTCACCATCTATAATTCCCTCGCGCGGGAGAAACAGGTTTTCACGCCCATCGAGCCGGGCAAGGTCAAGATGTATGTCTGCGGCATGACGGTATATGACTATTGCCATCTTGGCCATGCCCGGGTGATGGTGGCCTTCGACGCGGTTTACCGCTGGCTCAAGACGAGTGGCTACGAGGTGACATATGTCCGCAATATTACCGATATTGATGACAAAATCATTCGGCGTGCCGCCGAGCGTGGTGAGTCGATCGAGGCTTTGACTAGCCGCTTCATCGCGGCGATGCACGAGGATGCCGCGGCGCTGGGGGTGCTGCCCCCGGATCACGAGCCGCGAGCCACCGAATTCGTGCCGCAGATGCAGGAGCTGATTCGCTTGCTCGAAGCCCGCGGGCTTGCCTACTTGGCCGCGGATGGCGATGTGAATTATTCGGTACGCAAGTTTCCCGGATACGGCAAGCTTTCGGGGAAGTCGCTTGATGATTTGCGCGCCGGCGAGCGGGTCGAGGTGGATGCGGCCAAGCAGGATCCGCTTGATTTCGTGCTTTGGAAACATGCCAAGCCGGGGGAACCCGCTTGGCCTTCGCCCTGGGGCGAGGGGCGGCCGGGTTGGCATATCGAGTGCTCGGCGATGAGCTCGCAGCTCTTGGGCCGACATTTCGACATCCACGGTGGCGGCCAAGACCTACAATTTCCGCATCACGAGAACGAAATCGCCCAGTCCGAGGGGGCGCACGGCTGTACCTTCGTGAATTACTGGATGCATAACGGCTTCGTGCGCGTGGACAACGAGAAGATGTCGAAGTCCCTTGGCAATTTCTTCACCATCCGCGACGTGTTGCAGCGCTACGATGCCGAGGTCGTGCGCTTTTTCATTTTGCGCGCCCACTATCGCAGTCCGCTCAACTATTCCGATGCGCATCTCGACGATGCGCGCGCCAGTCTCGATACCCTTTATTTCACCTTGCGCGACGTGCCGCCCGCGCCGGGGGAGGTCGACATCGACTGGAATGAGCCACATGCGGCGCGTTTCAAGGCGGCCATGGATGACGATTTCGATACCCATGGCGCCATTGCCGTGCTCTTCGAATTGGCGCAAGAGGTGCGGCGCCAGGCAGATGCCGGGTTGGCGGCGCTGCTGCGGGCGCTGGGGCGAGTGCTGGGGCTGCTCGAGCGTGATCCGCTTGCTTATCTGCGTGCGCCGGTCGGTGGCGCGGGGCTGCCCGAAGCCGAGATCGAGGCGCTGATCGCCAGGCGTCGGGCTGCCAAGCAGGCGCGTGACTTCGCCGAGGCAGATCGGCTGCGTGCGCAGCTGAAGGCGGCGGGCATCGTGCTCGAGGACGGCCCGCACGGTACTACCTGGCGCCGGGCCTGATGTCCTGTCTGGCCGGAGTCCTTGCTTCGGCCGTACCGCCCAAAGCACAAGGGCCCGCGCGAGCGGGCCCTTGTGCTTGCGTGAAAGACGGGCTTA
Organism: Azovibrio sp.; assembly: GCA_026414665.1. Taxonomy (GTDB): domain Bacteria; phylum Pseudomonadota; class Gammaproteobacteria; order Burkholderiales; family Rhodocyclaceae; genus Azovibrio. The sequence goes on along the minus strand of JAOAIO010000031.1, from coordinate 16,081 downwards.
ACGCAAGATTCTGCCGCCGCTACCGATCACCGTCAGCTCGACGAAGCGCGAGCCGCTGCGGCTGTCAGGCGCGTAGCTCACGCGGTAGCCACCCAGGTCGAACTGCTGCATCGATTCGAGCGCGCTCACGAGTTTTTCTCGGGTGAGGTCGCGCCCGGCACGGCGCAAGCCCTCGACCATGACTTTGGCGGTGAGATAGCCCTCGATGCCGTAGTACGAATACTTGCCGTTCTTGCCCAAGAGGCGTTGATATTCGCGCACGACCGGCGTGGTGTCGTTCCAGGGGTAGGGCATGACTTGCGAGATGCCGATGCCACGGGCTTCATCGCCGAGCTCGGCGACGAGCTGCTCGGCGCCGACTGGGGAGACGGTCATGAACATCGGATTCTGGCCGTTCTTTTTCATGGCGCGCACGAAAGCAGCCGTCGGTTTGTAGAGGGTGATCATCACCACCGCCTGTGGTGTGACTTTGGAGATGGCTTGCACGGCCTTGCTCACGTCGAGGGAGTTGCGCTCGACCGTGCCGACCGCCGAGGGGGTGAGGTCGAATTTCTTCATCGCCGCGCTGACGCCTTCGAGACCGGATTTGCCATAGCCGTCGTTCTGGTAGAACACGGCGATATTCTTCAGTCCCAGGGAGACGAGCTGGCTGACGATGACATCGGTTTCGTTGGCATAGCTCGCCCGCACGTTGAACATGTAGCGGTTATTGGGGTTGGCGGCGGGGTTTTCCCGCAGCGTTTCGGCGCCGGAGATGGTGCCGACTAGTGGCACCTTGGCCGGCCCGAACACATCGTTCATGGCCTGGGTGGTGGGGCTGGAGCCATAATAGCCGACCAGCGCGAAAACCTGCTTGTCGTTGATCAGCGTGCGGGTATTGGCGACGGTCTTGTCGGTTTCATAGCCGTCATCGAGCGCTTCGAGCTTGATCTGGCGGCCATGAATGCCGCCATTTTTGTTGATTTGCGCGAAGTAGGCGCTGATGACATCGCGCATTTCGATGCCATAAGCGCCGTTGGGGCCGCTGAAGGGAGCGGACATGCCCAGGGTGATGCTGGAGTCAGTGACTCCGGGCTCGGCCGCCACCAGGGAACTCCAGGCCAGTAGGCAGGTGGCTGCGATACGTTTCCAGAAAATCATGCCTCGCTCCTGTCGTGCAATGATCGTTTTGTCGTGATTTTTCGCAAAATTCTAACAGCCTCGGGCTTTCGATGGGCAAGGCGCGCCGCGTTTTGCCTTGCGAAAAACGAAGGCGGGTCGCCCCGCCTTCGTTCAAGTGCCGAAAAAGTCGCGCACTTTGTCCATCCAGGATTGCGCGCGTGGATTGTGCTTGCCGTCGTTGCCGAGGGAGATTTCCTCTAGCTCCCGGAGCAGTTCCTTTTGGCGCTCGGTGAGGTTGACTGGGGTTTCCACCACAACGTGGCAGAGCAGGTCGCCGTGGTGGTGGCTGCGCACGCCTTTGATGCCTTTGCCGCGCAGGCGGAAGATGCGCCCGGTCTGAGTTTCGGGCGGAATCCTGATCTTGGCTGCGCCGTCTAGGGTCGGGATCTCGATTTCGCCGCCCAGAGCAGCAGTGGTGAAGGAAATCGGCATCTCGCAATGCAGATCGTTGTGATCCCGGGTGAATACGGGGTGGGGCTTGAGGTGGATCTGCACGTACAAGTCGCCCGGCGGGCCGCCGTTTACGCCATGCTCGCCCTCGCCCGCGAGCCGGATGCGATCGCCTTCGTCGACACCGGCGGGGATCTTCACGGCCAGCGTCTTGTGTTGCTTGACGCGGCCGGCGCCATGGCAGGTGGGGCAAGGGTCGGGAATGAAGCGGCCGGTGCCGTGGCATTTGGGGCAGGTCTGCTGGATGGAGAAAAAGCCTTGCTGCAAGCGAACCTGGCCGGAGCCGCCGCAGCTTGGGCAGGTGATCGGCTGGGTGCCGGGCTTGGCGCCGGAGCCGTGGCAGGTCTCGCAGGCTTCCATGGTCGGGATGCGGATTTTGGTTTCCGTGCCGTGCGCGGCTTGTTCCAGGCTGATTTCTAGGTTGTAGCGCAGGTCGGCGCCGCGGTAGATGTTGGCGCGCCCGCCACTTCGGCCGCCGAAGATTTCGTCGAAGATGCCGCCAAAGGCGTCCGCGAAGCTGCCGAAGCCAGCGCCGCCACCGCCGCCAAAACCGGCCTGGGGATCGATGCCAGCGTGGCCATACTGGTCATAGGCAGCCCGCTTTTGCGGGTCGGAGAGCACCTCGTAGGCTTCTTTGGCTTCCTTGAACTTTTCTTCGGCCTCCTTGCTGTCCGGATTGCGGTCCGGGTGGTATTTCATCGCCAGCTTGCGGTAGGCCTTTTTGATCTCATCCTCGGAGGCGTCCCGGTTGACGCCTAGGATTTCGTAAAAATCGCGTTTCGACATGTCTCGTCCCGTCTCAAGTGACAAAGGCGCCGAGCGCCGCCGGAAGGGTCCGGGAGGCTCAGCGCCGGGTCATGGGATGCGGCAATTTACTTCTTGTCCTTGTCCACTTCGGTGAACTCGGCGTCCACCACGTCGCCTTCGACGGTCTTTTCCTTGGGCGGCTCGCCAGCCGTGGCGCCGGCTGCGGCCTGCTGCTGGGCGTACATCTTTTCGCCCAGTTTTTGCGCCGCCTGCGATAGGGCCTCGGTCTTGGCGGCGATGAGGTCCTTGTCGCTACCGCGAATCGCTTCTTCGACTTCCTTGATCGCGGCTTCGAGCTTTTCCTTCTCGCCGGCTTCGAGCTTGTCGCCGTATTCGGCGAGCGACTTCTTCACCATGTGCACCATGCCATCGGCTTGGTTGCGCGCATCCGCGAGGGCGTGCGCTTTCTTGTCTTCCTCGGCGTGCAGCTCGGCGTCCTTCACCATGCGTTGGATCTCTTCCTCGGAGAGGCCGGAGTTGGCTTTGATGGTGATCTTGTTCTCCTTGCCGGTCGCCTTATCCTTGGCCGAGACATGCAGGATGCCGTTGGCATCAATGTCGAAAGTCACCTCGATCTGCGGCACGCCGCGCGGCGCCGGCGGGATGCCTTCGAGGTTGAATTGGCCAAGGCTCTTGTTGCCGGAGGCCATTTCGCGTTCGCCTTGCAGCACGTGGATGGTGACGGCCGACTGGTTGTCGTCGGCGGTGGAGAACACTTGCGAGGCCTTGGTCGGGATCGTCGTGTTCTTCTGGATGAGCTTGGTCATCACGCCGCCCAGCGTTTCGATGCCGAGCGACAGCGGGGTGACGTCCAAGAGCAGCACGTCTTTTACCTCGCCCTGCAGCACGCCGCCTTGGATGGCAGCGCCGACCGCCACGGCTTCATCGGGGTTCACGTCTTTTCTCGGATCCTTGCCGAAGAACTCCTTTACCTTTTCCTGCACCTTCGGCATGCGGGTCATGCCACCGACGAGAATCACGTCGTCGATGTCGGAAACCTTGCAGCCGGCGTCCTTCAGCGCCACCTTGCAGGGTTCGATGGTGCGGTTGATCAGGTCCTCGACCAGCGACTCGAACTTGGCGCGGGTGATCTTCATGGCCAGGTGCTTGGGACCGGACGCATCGGCGGTGATGTAGGGTAGATTGACTTCGGTCTGCTGTGACGAGGACAGCTCGATCTTCGCTTTCTCGGCGGCTTCTTTAAGGCGTTGCAGGGCGAGCACGTCTTTCTTCAGGTCGACGCCTTGTTCCTTCTTGAACTCTTCGATGATGTAGTCGATCAGGCGTTGGTCGAAGTCTTCGCCGCCCAAGAAGGTGTCGCCGTTGGTGGCCAGCACCTCGAACTGCTTTTCGCCATCGACATCGGCGATTTCGATGATGGAGATGTCGAAGGTGCCGCCGCCCAGGTCATACACGGCGATTTTCTTGTCCTTGCCGCCGCCTTTGTCCATGCCGAAGGCGAGCGCCGCGGCAGTCGGCTCGTTGATGATGCGCTTGACTTCCAGGCCGGCGATGCGGCCGGCGTCCTTGGTCGCCTGGCGCTGGCTGTCGTTGAAGTAGGCCGGCACGGTGATGACGGCTTCGGTGACTTCCTCGCCGAGGTAGTCTTCGGCGGTCTTCTTCATCTTGCGCAGCACTTCGGCAGAAACTTGCGGCGGGGCGATTTTCTTGTCGCGCACTTCCACCCAGGCGTCACCGTTGTCGGCCTTGACGATCTTGTAGGGCATCAGGGCGATGTCCTTTTGCACTTCCTTCTCTTCGAAGCGGCGGCCGATTAGGCGCTTCACCGCGTAGAGCGTGTTCTTGGGGTTGGTGACCGCCTGGCGCTTCGCCGGGGCGCCGACCAGGATTTCGCCATCGTCGGTATAGCCGACGATGGATGGCGTGGTCCGCGCGCCTTCGGAGTTTTCGATGACCTTGGCCTGCCCGCCTTCCATGACGGCGACGCAGCTATTGGTGGTGCCTAGGTCGATGCCAATGATCTTGCCCATGTTTCGATTCCTTTCGCGAGGGTGCCGGCGTTGGTATCCGGCACGGGTTCCATAGAATTGTCTGACCGGTAGATGAGGGTGCGCCGGCCGATTTCAATAAGCGGCTCAAGCGTCCTTGCGCTTCGCTACCATGACCAAGGCCGGACGCAGCACGCGTTCGGCGATTAGATAGCCTTTTTGCAGCACGTGCACGACCGTGTTGGGCTCTTGGTCAGCTTCGACCATGCCCATGGCTTGATGCAGGTTGGGGTCGAACTTTTCGCCAACCGGATTGATTTCCTTGAGCGCCGATTTTTCAAAGGCGGCTACGAGTTGCTTTAAGGTCAGCTCGACGCCGCTGCGCAGGTCCTCGACCGTCTGCTTCTCGCTGGCCAGCGCGGCTTCGAGGCTGTCCTTGACAGGCAAGAGCTCGCCCGCGAATTTCTCGATGCCGAATTTGTGCGCCTTGGCGATGTCTTCTTGGGCGCGGCGCCGGACGTTTTCGGTCTCGGCCTTGGCGCGCAACCAAGCGTCATGGTGTTCGGCGACTTTCAGCTCGAGCTCGCGCAGTTGCTCTTCCAGGCTGGGTAGCGTGTCGGTGGGGTGGCTGGCAATGCCTGCGTTGGGCGTGTCAGGGGGCGTCTCCGGGGTGTTTTCCGGGGGAGTCTGGGTGGTTTCACTCATGGTTTCGTCTCCAGGTAACTGCGTTTGAATGGGGGCGAAAAGACCGTTTTCAAGCCCTTTGTTTAATTTCTTCGATTCCTGCTAGCATCCCAGGATGATACAGACCAAAACAGCATGGAAAGCATAGGAAAATACCGCGTCATTCGGGAACTGGGTAAGGGGACCACGGCCGTGGTCTACCTCTGCCAGGATCCGGACGTGGATCGCCAAGTGGCCGTCAAGCTAGTGCGCTTCGACCGAGACAATGCCGCGATGTCGCGCCGCTTGCGTAAGCTGTTTCAGACTGAGCTCGGCATCGCTCGCCGTCTCGATCACCCTAACATCGTCAAGGTGTTCGATGCCGTGGTCGAGGCAGATCAGGCTTATATCGCCATGGAGTATGTCGATGGCGTGTCGCTTGAGGAGTTTTGCCGCATCGACAGGCTGCTGCCGCTACACCGGGTGATCGGCATCATCTTCAAGTGCTGTCTCGCCCTCGATCATGCCTACCGCCAAGGCGTCATTCATCGTGACATCAAGCCCGCGAACATCCTGCTCGACCGCGAGGATAACCCCAAAATCGCGGATTTCGGCCTGGCGCTCAACATCCATAAGGACATGGATCGCGATTCCACCTTCATCATGGGGGTGGGGTCGCCGGCTTACATGTCGCCCGAACAGATCAAAGGCTATCCGCTCAACCAAAAAACCGACCTGTATTCCCTTGGCGTGGTGCTGTTTCAGATGCTCACCGGGCGGCTGCCGTTTCGGGCCAAGAATCCGGCTACCTTGTCCTACAAGATCGTCAATATGGACGCGCCGGTGATCTCACATCTCAACCCCAATTTACCCGAAGGGCTCGATGCCATCATCAAGAAGGCGCTCGAAAAGGACCTCTATAGCCGTTACAAGAACGGGGCTGAGTTCGCCAAGGATCTGTCGACGGTGCGCTACCAGATCGTGAGCGATGATGAGCCGGAAGTCGCCGATAGCCGTTATTTCGAGATGTTGCGCAAGCTCGAATTCTTTCTCGAATTCGAGAACGTCGAACTGTGGGAGCTACTGCGTTCGGCGGTATGGCGGCAGGTCGATCGCAATGTGACCTTGTTTGCCGAGGGCGAGGTGGATCGTCGCTTCGGCATCCTGGTCGAAGGCTGTGTCGAAGTGTCCTTGGAGGGACGGGTCCTGACGCGCCTCGACGCCGGGGAAGTGGTAGGCGAGATGGCTTATCTATACGGCGGCGAGGGTAAGCGCCATGCCAGCGTGGTGACGCTCGAGCCTTGTCTCTTTCTCGAGATCAGCGGCCCGGCCCTGGCGCTCTCTTCGGAAGAGCTGCAAGAACGGATGCAAAAAGCGCTGACGGCCAAAGTCATCGAGCGCTTGCGCCAGGCCAACAAATTGTTGGCGCGCCAGGGGCCGCCGGCCAATAAAGGCAGCGGCGGCGGTCTGGCGCCTAGCGGCGGCCTCGATCTGGAACTGTTGCCGATGTAGCGCTTGGCCGCAGCTGCTGCCGCCAGGCTTGCCTGGGCATGGCGGCCGCCGCCACGACAGGGCCGAAGAGGCCTGGCAAGGCCACCGCGCACGGGCCGGCGCGCCTGCTTGGCTTAGACCTTGAAGCGGCTGACTGTGCGTTGCAGGTTGTCGGCTAGGTTTTTGAGGTCGTCGGCGGCGGCGGCCGTTTCTTCGACGGCGCTGGTGTTGTCGCGCGCCATGTGGGCGATGGCTTCGATGTTTTCTGCCACTTCGCCGGATACGCGGCGCTGCTGGTCGGTGGCCATGGCGATGGTGTCGAGCCCTTCGCCCACCTCCTGGACCGAGCCGTTGGTGGCTTGCAGGATGTTGGCGACCGTATGCACCGAATCCTGGCTGGTGGAAAGGTGTGACAGTCCATCGTCGATGGCCTTGCGGACAGCGACGGATTGGGAGGTGAGTTTTTCGGTGATGGCCTCGATTTCTTCGGCCGAGCGCGAGGATTTTTCCGCGAGCTTGCGCACTTCGTCGGCGACCACGGCGAAGCCGCGGCCTTGCTCGCCGGCCCGTGCCGCCTCGATGGCGGCGTTGAGCGCCAGCAAGTTGGTTTGTTCGGCGATGTCCTTGACCTCTTGGGTCATGGTGTTGATGGCTTCGGTATTGCGCACGAACTCATTTACCGAGTCGGCCATTTGTTTCACGGCCGATTCGACGACATCCATTTCCGCGAGCAGCTCGTTCAAGCTACGGTTGCCGGCCTGAGCGCGGTCGAGCGACTCTTGCGACTGGTGTTGCACTTGCTCGGCGCTTTGCGCGATTGAAGAGATGCTGGTGACTAGCTGCTCGACCGCGGCAGCCGCCTGGATCGATTTTTCGTCCTGCCGGTGCGAGCTGTTGGCGACGCGGCTGGCGCTATGGGAGAGGTCGTGCGCCTTGGCCGAGACTTGCTGGGCGGCGGTGCTGACCTGGCGCACGAGCTGATTGAAGTTGTCCATCATCTGGTTGAACACGCGCGCGGTCTGGCCGATTTCGTCCTCGCCCTTCACCGCAAGGCGCCGGGTCAAGTCACCTTCGCCGCTGGCGATGTCGAGCAGACCCTGCTTGAGCTCTTCCATCGGCTGGGTGACGAAGTGATGGGTGAGCCAGTAGATGACGACGAGGAGCAGCAGGCTAACCATGAAGGCGGCGCCGGCCATCTTAAGGCGCATGGCGGTTACTGCGGCTTCGACCGAGTCGAGCGAGACCTTCATGCTCACCACGCCGAGCACGGTGCCTTCGGGCACCTGGTGGCAGGCGATGCAGTCTTTGCCGAGGTAATTGCGGTCGGCGGTGGTGGGGTTGACGACACGCAGCGCGTGATGCCCGCCTTCGCTCTCGATGGCGAGATAGGGCTTACCCGTTTCCATCACCTGTTTTTCGATGGCATCGAGCGGCCGGTTCGATTTGGTGTCGGGGCCGAAGAGCTTGACCACGGCATCGCTGCGGGCGACGTGCAGGTCTTTGATGACCGAGAGCTGCTTGATCTGATCGAGGAAGACTTCGCGCTGGCCGACCGTGCCGGTGATCATCATGCCGGTGAGGCCGGCCATGGTCATTTCGTGGATGCTCTGGGCAAAATCCGAGGCCTGGCGGATAGCCGTATTGCGGTTTTCATGGCTTTCCCAGGCAATCAGTCCGGCCCAGGCGAGCACCAGCACCAACCAGATGGCGGCCGTCAGGCGAATCCAGATCTTCCAGTCTCTGATCCGTGTCATTGTGAGTCCTCGTCTCCCAGGGCTGTTGGTCTTCGCCGGCCTGCGCCGCGCTCGCGGCTACATTGGGCGTTTAAATCAAATTTTAAAAAATGGCGTATGGTATCGGTATTGCCGCTGAATCTTAGATTAAATTAATGCATTTGGGATTCGATATGGTTAAACAACTTATCGTAGAGCTGGATTAACGCTTCACGATCCTCATTTCCCTTGGACCACCGCCCAGTTTTGGCCAAGTCAATCGCTTCTTTTTCCATTTCAGAAAGGCTGCTAACCTCAATTGGTTCGCCATGAATGGTGGAGTTAGCGTCGGAACGGGCTTTTTGTGCTGTAGCTAAAAGACCCATCGATTTGTTCATTTGTGCTACCCCTGCATCAATATTTCCTGCATAGGAGTGCACCTCCTCTGCGGAGCGAGCAGCACGCTCCAGCTTCAAACTAAAGCCGCAGGCCGTTTCTCTGGCCTCTGCTAGGGTTGTGTGAATCTGCTCCATCCGTGATGTCACACTTGCCATTGTGTTCGCCATGGTCTTGATTGCCATGGTGATTTCTTCTGCTGAGCGTTGTGCTTGCATGGCAAGCTTGCGTACCTCATCAGCCACAACCGCAAAACCACGGCCCGCATCGCCTGCCCGGGCAGCCTCAATTGCGGCATTGAGTGCGAGCATGTTAGTTTGCTTGGCGATACTGTCAATTTGCCCCGTTAGAGACTGAATGCCATTAGCGGCGTGGCTCAAATCTTTGAGGGCAATTCCTCCCGCTTGCGACGATTCGTTGGCAACATTTAGTGCAACCGACATTGTTGTTGCACCCTCAGACACGGATTTGGCTGCTTCAGCAAACGCAGAAGAAAGAGCGCCTACTTGGCTTGCGCAGCTCCTTACGTCTTCCAGATGGGTGCTTACATTTTCGATTGCTTGTGATAAGCCCCGCTCCGATCGTAAAAAAATTCGTGAAAGCAAGGCTTCGCGAGCAACTGACTCTTGATCCTTTGCTATTGCATCAAGCACTTTTTGTAGCCTTTCGAGTACGAAACAGAATGTGCCATGCAGGCCACTAGTCTGCAGATGCCGGTAATAATTGTTGTGTGCTGATGCTTCAATGGCCCCTAGGATTTCACGAAACGAACTCTCAATTTGGTCGAGGGCCGAATTGAGGCTGATTCTCATCTTGTCTAGCACCTGATCCGATAAAGCGTGTGGCAGGCGCTTTTCTAATTTTCCGGCACAGATATCCTCGAGTAAGCTGCATATGTTTTGAATTTCTGTTCGCCAATGCTTGTCGTGTGATTGGTAGAACAATAATAATGCAGCCACATTGCAGCCTAGTGCAGCTGATGGGGACCAAAAGGAGAGTATGGTGCCTGTAATTAGAAAAAAAGTGGCGTATGAGCGGCTATGATCAAAGGGAAAAAATGAGCTCTTCATAAGAAACGCCTTTTTCTCGGAGAATGCCGTAAAGAACTCTTGCGCCAGCTTCGACCGCTTCACGAGGGGGGGCGGCTCTCTCGGCATCGAGCATCATCCGATAAACAGGGGTAAGAACTTCAAGCGCACTGCGCTTTGGGCAGCGTCGAACTGATGTATATCCTACGATTCGCCCAGCGTTATCAAAGTCAGGGGTGATATGTGCAAAAACCCAGTAGTAACTCCCGTCTTTTGCCATGTTCTTGACATAGGCAAAGAATTCTTTTCCTGCTTGGATGGTATCCCAGGCTAACTTAAATGCAGCTCGGGGCATGTCTGGGTGGCGAATGATGTTATGCGGGCTGCCGATCAGCTCGGCTTCTGTGTAGCCTGAGAACTCAATGAAAATAGGGTTGCCATAGGTAATGATGCCCTTTGGGTCGGTCTTGGAAACAATGAAGTCCTCCGGGCGCATGAGGCGTTCTGTTTGTGTAGGGGTTGCCTTCACCGGCTTGACCTTTATAGCAAGTTAACAAACTTGGCTTAGCATATTTGCACTTTTTACTGTATTCCAGTTGTGCTTTTGCGTCAACACCTGATGTGTTGGCCAATCTCTGGGGGCGAGAGTCTGGTTGCGCTGCATGGCGGCATAGGGCGGATTGGTTGGGGGGTGGGGGTCTTCCTGGGTTCTGTTTCTGTTTGCGCCTCGGCTTCTATGCGCTTGTTGGGCTTGGCGATGCGCGATGATGAGAGGAGTGAAGGTGGGTCTATCATGATGAGCGTCTCGAAAAACCTGCTGCGCGGTCTGATGGCGGCGTTGACGGTGCTCGCGCCCTTGCTTGTTTCCTTGATATGCCTCGGTCGCTGCGTTCCGGGCGCCTTGCCCTCCGCTCGCTTGCGATGGTTTTGGAAGTGCCTTGGCTTCGGTCCGTAACCCGAGTGCCGTGGCTAGTGGGGGTGTCGCGTGGAAGGGGGTGTAAAACCTGGGTGAGAAGTTGTTCGCAGTCGGTGGGCTATGATGGAGCCTTGTGGTTCCTTGAAACTCGCTGCATGACGTCCAGGTGCTTGTTAGCCTTTCAAGTATGGGGCGCCAATTGGCATAGTGCTCCTCTGATGCGTGGGGGGGTGGGCGATGGTTCGTGTAAGCCCGTCTGGGGCCAACGCCCAGGCCGGCGCAGAAAACGGCTGTGGTGACGAGAGCTTGAGTCCTTGCGAGTGTGCGACGGGGGTGTAGTAGGGGTGTTGGCGATTGGTCTCTAAGGGGGTTGCCCTGCTGAGGCTGATGTGCAATGTACAAATCAGTGCTGCTAAGGCGGCGTGAAAAAGTGAGTGGAGTAGGTATGGGTGGAAGTGGCTTGGCTGCTTGACGTGTATCGCGTCCTTGTTCCATGTGCTTTGTGTTTCGGTTTTTGAGGCGTCCTCGGTGCCCGGTGCAGATCGGCGATGTTGTTGGGCTTGTCTTCGCGTGAAGTCTGATTATGCCAAGTGCGCTACGTTGCTGGCTTGCATAAATTGATACAATTGATAAAATTGAAAGGAAGTTATGCGGATTCGGATTGATCGTGCAATGAAAGGTGTGGAGGTAGTCGCTGATTCGCAGGTGTACTCAACTCGAGAGGCAAGCGAGCTCTTGGGGGTTTCCTTGCGCACAGTGCAGCTCTGGGTGGATAGCGGAGTTCTGCAAGCATGGAAGACGGCGGGAGGGCATCGGCGCATCAGCAAAGCATCTGTCGATGCGCTGCTAAAAGGTAGGGGGGCGACTGAGCGTCCAGGTCCGGCTCCGGGCTGTTCGGCGCTGATTGCTTATCAGCCAGTATTTGATCGTGACAATCGGTTATTTGGTTATGAGTTGCTCTATCGGCAAAGCGATATCGACGTGGCGCGCATAGAGGATCCGGTTGCTGCAACTTCGCAGGTTATACGCTTGGCGTTCGGCGAGCTGGGTTTTTTGGGGGCGATTGGCGATGCGCTTTGTTTCCTAAATGTTGATGAGGAGATGCTGGGGGAGGATGTGCTGTTTGCGCTAGATCCATGCAGGGTGATACTTGAACTGCCTTCCGATACGGTTCCAAGCGAGCGTTTGCTTGAGCGCTGCCATGCACTGAAGCGAGCTGGTTTTCGTCTGCTTCTTGAGAACTTGAGGCCGGGAAATATCTCTGAGCGCCTTTTGTCTATCGCAGATTATGCAAAAGTCGATATGCGCTGTAGCAGCGAAGCCATGGCGGTGGCAAATCGTATTGCTGCGATGCAATGTTCGGTCAAGCTTGTGGCAGGGCGGCTTGAGTCTATTGAGGCGCATGAGCTTGCTAGGCGATTCGGCTACGATTTTTTTCAGGGTTTTTTCTTTGCGCGCCCAAAAATCACAAGGGGGCGTCAGATTTCTGCCCAGAAAGCCGTATTGCTTGATTTGTTGAGACTATTATTGGCAAGCGATGCAAATAACTTGGAGATTGAGCAGCGGTTAAAGTTGGAGCCGGCCTTGTGCTTGAATTTGTTGCGTTTGGTTAATTCTGCGGCTGCGGGATTGTCGAGGCGTGTTGGAACGATACGCGAAGTGATTCTCGTGCTTGGGCGACAAAATCTGTGTCGTTGGATACAAATCTTGCTTTATGCAGATGATCTAGGGTTGATTGGCGGGGCCAACCCCTTAATGCAGCAAGCCGCATTCCGTGGCAGGTTCCTCGAGTATCTTGTGGCGGTGCTGCCTGGCCAAGCCGCCTTGAAGGATCGCGCATTCATGGTGGGGCTGCTGTCCTTGACCGAGGCGTTGCTTGGTGTGCCGCTTGATCAGGTTCTGGCGCGACTTAACCTGGTTGATGTAGTCGAGGCTGCACTGCTGCGTCGTGAAGGGTTGTTAGGTGAGCTCCTTTTCCTAGTTGAGGCTTTGGATGCGGAAGATTTGGTGCGAGCGGAATCCATAGCGAAGGGATTGAATCTGGATTCATCGTTATTGCAGCAAGGTTTTATCGAGTCATTGGGCTGGAGTAATGCCCTGAATCGAGGCGCCTGACAGCCAGAACTGTCTGTAACGTTTTATTTTCACTCGGTTTTGTGGAGGCATGATGTCTGACCTGCTGAGTAGAATTGATGCTCGTACAAAGCTTGCGGGCACAAATAAGTTAGAAATTTTGCTTTTTACATTGGGGCAGGATGCTCGCACTGGCCGGCGTGAAACATTTGGCATTAATGTCTTCAAGGTACGAGAGGTTATGCGGACTCCTGCCATTACTGCGGCGCCTGAAATGCCTGCTTCGGTAGAAGGTATGGTTGCTTTGCGTGGTAATCTCGTGCCAGTTGTTGATTTGGCTAAATATACGGGAATCTCGGTGGATACGCCGCGCGAAATCATGATCGTTACTGAATATAACGGCCATACGCAAGGATTCTTGGTTGAGGGTGTTGATACGATTTTGCGGCTAGATTGGAGTCGGATGCGCGTCCCCCCCGATATGCTGACAGCAGAAATGGGGGGGTTGGTGACCGCTGTCACAGAGCTCGAGGATAATCGACTCGTGATGATGATGGATGTCGAGAAAGTGCTCGCAGAAACCACGCGTTCAGATAGCGATGATCATATTTATCATGCTATCAAGCCAATTGCCGGGGTTGATAAAGCTGTTTATTTTGCCGATGATTCGCTGATTGCGCGTAAGCAAATTGAGCGCACACTCGGTGCGCTAGGAGTGCCGTACTCTGGATTTGTGAATGGACGGCAAGCTTGGGAAGAGCTTGATAAGGTTGCACGAAGTGCGGAAGCGCATGGGAGGCTGGTGCGTGATCATATTGGATTGGTGTTGACAGATATAGAAATGCCAGAAATAGATGGATATATGCTCACAAAGAAAATAAAAAGCGATGCGCGGTTCGTCGGCGTTCCCGTAATAATGCATTCGTCTCTTTCTGGTGAAGCGAACCGTACACTTGGATTGTCAGTTGGGGTTGATGAGTACGTCTCGAAATTCGAGCCACAAAAGCTGGCAGAAGTTTTGGAACGGTATATTTGTAATAACCCTGTAGCTAGTATTTGATTGGTAAAGCTATTATGCCGGCACCAAGTAAGCTTCTTGATAGCGTTGACGCGAGAACCCGTTTGGCGGGATCCAATCAAATGGAGGTTCTGCTTTTCTCGCTAGGGTCAAGGGAGACATTTGGCATTAATGTCTTCAAGGTTAGAGAAGTTGGACATGTTCCGCATATCACGCGCACGCCTAATATGCCGCGAGGTGTCGAGGGTTTGGTGTCGCTGCGCGGCAATGTCATTCCCGTGCTCTCGCTGGCCTCTTTTTTGACTCTTGAGGATACCCCGGCCGATGTAGGTCGAATGATGATCATCGCGGAGTACTCTAAGCATACTCTTGGCTTTCTTGTTCATGAAGTTGACCGAATTATTCGTGTTGACTGGGAGTGTGTAAAAGCCCCTGAAAGCGTGCTTACTGCTAATCAAGGTTTGATTACGGCGGTCATTGAGCTGGAAAATGGCAATTTGGTTTCTATTCTTGATGCCGAGCAGATACTGGCTAATACCTTTGGTGCTGCCGTGATCGTAGATGTGCCGCCGGTTCGTAACCATGCCGCTAGCGTTTTTTTTGTCGATGATTCTGTCGTCGCACGCAAACAAATCACAGATGTTCTCGATCAGCTGGGTGTTAAGCACAAACATGCAACCAATGGCGCAGAGGCTTGGGCGCGTCTTCAAGGTATTGCTGCGCATGTAACTCAAACAGGGAAAACGCTAAGCGACGAAATTCGCGTCATCATGGTGGATGCCGAGATGCCGGAGATGGATGGATATGTGCTGACTAAAAATATCAAGTCCGATCCGCGTTTCAATGGGGTGCCAGTGATCATGCATTCTTCGCTTTCTTCAGAAGCGAATCGGGCGATGGGTAAGGCAGTTGGCGTTGATGGTTATGTCGCCAAGTTTGATGCGACGGTATTGGCAGACACCTTACGCCCATTCCTTGAAAGATAGACGGCGGTTGATTATGGCTGGGCGGAATATTCGGTTCCTTGTGGTGGATGATTTTTCGACGATGCGACGTATCGTGCGGAATTTGCTCAAAGAACTTGGTCATACTAATGTCGACGAGGCAGAAGATGGGGCAATCGCGCTGCAAAAGCTACGGTCCAGTAATTTCGATTTTGTTGTAACTGATTGGAATATGCCGAACATGGATGGGCTTACTTTGCTACAGACAATTCGTTCGACACCAGAGCTTGGTCATCTCCCCGTTTTGATGATTACGGCTGAGGCAAAGAAAGAGAACATTATTGCTGCTGCGCAGGCAGGCGCGAGCGGTTATATTGTTAAGCCCTTTACAGGTGCGACGCTTGCTGAAAAGTTGCAAAAGATTTTCGACAAAATAAATTTGTCGAATGGCTGAATCATGAATTCGACCCAGAATAAGCAAGAAATGCATGACTCTCCTGAATTGGAGGCATTGTTTGACAGCGTTGCGGCTCAAAGGCACCACGCCATGAGTTCGGCGACGAGCAGTGGCCAGGACAGTGCTTTCAACCGGGTGGGGCAATTGATGCGCAAGCTTAACGAGACCTTGCGCGAGCTTGGCTACGATGCCTTGATTAAAGATGCTGTCCACCATTCGATTCCTGATACCCGAGAGCGTCTTGCCTATGTCGCTCGGGTTACTGAGAATGCGGCCTCGCGAGTTCTTAATGCCACTGATACGGCCCTACCGTTACAAGAAGCTTTGCAAAGTGGGGCAAAAGAGCTGTGTGTAAGGTGGAAGGATTTGTATGCTTGCCGGCTTTCGGTAGAAGAATTCAAGCAGCTTGCCGCAGATACTGTCGCTTATCTCGATCATCTGGTTCCAGAAAATACTGGGGCAAGTAAAGCACAGCTCATGGAAATTATGATGGCGCAGGATTTTCAAGACCTGACTGGGCAGGTCATCAAAAAAATTGTGGACCTTGTACAAGATTTGGAAAGACAGCTTGTGTCTGTATTGATTGATTTGATACCGGATGAGCGCAGAAATGCGACGGTAAATTCTCTGATCAATGGGCCTGTCATCGATTCCTCTTCTGGAGAGGTCGTTGTTTCCCAGGCACAGGTGGACGACCTGCTCGAAAGCTTGGGATTCTGAGGAGGATCGGGTATGAGCGACTTTGCGGGCATGGAGGATCTGCTGCAGGATTTTCTGCAGGAGGCCCACGATTTGCTGTCCGATGTGGACAACAAGCTCGTCGATCTGGAGAAAATGCCGGATGACCGTGGTCTTCTCAACGACATTTTCCGGGGTTTTCACACCATCAAGGGCGGCGCGGGCTTTCTCAATGCCACTGAGCTCGTCACGCTGTGCCATTTGACCGAAAACTTGTTCGACAAGCTGCGCAACGGCGAATTGCATCTTTCCCCGGAGCTCATGGATCTGATCATGGC